>JBJEFE010000020.1:0-15884 GCA_051873755.1 Bulleidia sp.
AATCATGCAATTTCGAATCCCGTTACGTGAATGGAAATATTGGAAGGCTTGATGCCTGTCATGTACATGATATTCTCAAAAATCTTGTTCTGTACAAGTTCGCATGTCGCTGATACGTTTGCGCCGAACTTTACTCTGATATCCGCATTCACGCAAAGACTGTTGTCATCAATCTTCACTGAAACCGGCTTATAGAATCTCGTTTCAGGAATTGTGACCGCATTTTCAATGTCGGAAATACTGATTTCCGCGATGCTTCTGAAAACGGATTTATTGACTGCTGTCATTCCGGATTCTCTGTTTCCGTCCAATACTACATAATCCTGTGCCATAGTTGTTTACCTCGTCTGTTATTATTATATTAGAAACATCGTCACTTGGCAAAAACTTCATGCAGTTTCATGCCGAGTGTTCTTTCGATTTTATCTCTGTTCTGATCAAACTGATCCATTGTGGTGATATTCTTTTCAACATCACTTACCACTGCTTCAAATGCGTTCATCATACCGTACATCTGTTCCTCATATACCATGCGGATGGTGTCATATGAAATCATGGTTTCTGCCATTATGGCTTCCAGTGTACTTCGGATATCAAAGGCATCCTGTTCAGAAAAGCCTGTGAATGGATGTTTCAGCCAGGAAGGCTGAATGACAAGCCGGTAGAATACCTGTATGTAGTCATCGAGGTCCTCGATGTTGGAACCGGATCGAAGCAGGAAGATCATGATGAAGAACACATGCCACTGGAAATCAACGTTGAGTTTTGACTCCATGTATCTGCCTGCGATATCACAGAACCGGTTCTCATGGGAATAGTGTCTGTCCAGGCTGATCTGAACAGAGAAATCAATCGGTGTTGTGGTCAGATCATTGAGCAGTTCCAGATATTCCAGCATCCGGATCTGATTGTGATTACCGCCGACAAAATCTCTGACATAGATATACTGGGCAATGGAAGCCGCACAGTTTCGAAAGTCACAGGCAAAACCAAGGGACTCCTTCATCTTACGGTTGACCAGTTCATTGATGGAACTTGTCACAAACACCTTGAAACCTGCTTCATCCATCCCGATCTGTGCATTCTTTGTCTGCAGGGAAATCTCGTTGTACATGATTTCAAGCTGACGGTCCACCACATCCAGGTTATCTCTGATCGCCCCCAGCATATCTTTGTTGAATGTATCATACTGAATGAAGTCCGGATTCTTGTATACAACCTCATGTTCAATCTCACTCCAGAAGTTATGTACAAGGGATTTGATCTGCAGTTCAAAATTGACACGTTCATTGTTGAACATGTAATAGCCGTCCATTCTGTAAATGGTAAATCCGTTGCGCTGTATCTGCGGCTGTGACATACGCAGATTCAGATAACAGTTGTCATCCGTAACACATACATAGTCGTTTTCTTTGTATGGCCTGAAAAAACGGAACAGTTTACGGAACAGCTGTGCCTCATTGCGGATAAAACGGCATTCGATGGTCACGCCGACAATATCCGTCAGATGAGCCAGCGTCTCGACAGGTTCCGGCCAGTCCAGATAAAACCGGTTTCTGATCAGTTTTTCTCTCAGGCTGTCCGCCTGCTTGATGCGGGAACGGATCAGAACAACGTGGTCGTCCTTTTCCGAAAAAAACGAGGAAAACAGGCCTTTTACCCTGCCCTCTACATATTCATAAGCTGCCTGTTTTGATTCAAACAGCGTGATCGTATCATCTACGAACTGGAATAATGGAATTCTCATTCTGTTTACCTTATACGGAATGCTTTCGGAAAATGGTTTTTCAGTACCTTTCCGTCACTTTTCGCTCCGCCCATGACATTATCATGATAACACATCGCCGTCCATCCTTTTCCGATAGATCCGGAAATCTGTTCACCATGCATGTATTTCCGTACTTCCGCATCATTCATCTCATACCTTTTCACAAACGGTGACCAGGCAGACATGAACAGATGGTGATCGCATTCAAATCTTCCTTTTTTCTCTTCACCAAGCCGCACCTGTGCGCGCATTACACGCACCTTGCCAAAGTCATAAAACGGGTTGGTTCCGCCATACACATATCCATGATATGCATACATGTACGGATAGTCTTTTTCGATGGTGTTCCTCAGTGTTTCCATCGTATCCTTCTGAATCCGCTCAGATTTCAATACCAGCAGCTGGACAGATCCGGAAACACCATCCTTGACCATTCTGGCAATAAAGTGGCCTTCTCCCCCATCCATCGGGAAGATCCGTACTGCCTGATCAATTCCGAAATCAGAAATCATGGCACGTCTGCCAAAATGCACGTGTGCATCATCCATATGCATGTCCGGATGGTTTTTGAGAAACTGCAGGATCTGCAGTTCATTCTCCTGCATGTTCAGTGTACAGGTGGAATATACAAGTACACCGCCCGGTTTCAGACACCGGTATGCATTTTCAAGAATTTCCTTCTGTAACTGCGCACAATCCGATACAAGCTTTGGACTCCATTGTCTGGATGCCTCATCCTCTTTGCGCATCATGCCTTCACCGGAACACGGTGCATCACACAGCACCATATCAAAGAACCCTCCCAGTTCATCTGCCAGTAGTGATGTATCACTGTTTGTGACAACCGCATTGGCACAACCGTGCCGTTCTATGTTCTCCACAAGCACCGCAGCACGCTTTGGATTGATTTCATTGCATACAAGCAGTCCCTGATGGCTCATCTTTTCCGCAATCTGAGTGGATTTGGATCCCGGTGCGGCGCACATGTCAAGAATGTTCAATCCCGGTTTTGGATCCAGGATCGTAACAGCCGAAGAGGCACTTGGTTCCTGCATGTAAAAGGTACCTGCCATGTATTCCGGTGTATACCCGATTCCACGCTCCACATCCGTGTAGTAGCCATTGTCCGCAAACGGGTGTTGTACAGGATTCAGATTCACGCATGAAAACAGATGCGCGGCATCTGTTTTGAGTGTATTGATTCGAAAGCCTTTTTGAGGCTGTTGTGACAGGCATTCCATGTAGGAATCAAATTCATCCTTCAGGAGTTCCCGCATCTGTATTTCAAACAGTTCGTTCATAGTTTCTGTTCCAGCAGTACCCGTACCTGATGAGCATCCTGTTCCAGCTGTAATACAAGGTTGTTTTTGGACTGGAACCGTTTTTCACCTCGCAGATACTGTACAAATTCAATCCGGATGGAACTGCCGTAAATATCGTCATTGAAGTCCAGGATATGTGCTTCAACGGAAAGTTCATTGCGGTAGTTGAATGTCGGATTATGTCCGATGTTGATCATGGCCATGTATCTGCCGCCTTTGACAATTGCCCATCCCGCATAGACACCGGTTTTTGGAACGATGTATTCACCGGAATAGGAGATGTTGGCAGTCGGAAACCCGATGGAGGTACCGACATGACGTCCATGCACAACCGTACCGGCCATGGAGTAATTGGCCCCAAGAAGTCTTGTGACTTCGTTCATATCGCCCTGTTCAATGGCCTTTGAGATTCTTGTGGAAGAGATCTTGCCGTGTTCATCCTCAACCGGAGGTACAACATATACCGGTATGCCGAGTTCTGTTTTCAGTGTTTCACTGTCACCGGCACCATGGTATCCATAGTGGAAGTCAAACCCGCAGATCAGAGCGGAAAGATTCAGTTTGCCAAGAATCTGTGAGGAAAACTGATCAGAAGGCAGTGCACACATTTCCTTTGTGAATTTGAGAATGATCACATTCTGAATCCCCATTTCCACCACACGGTTGAGACGTTCTCTGAATGTTGTGATATGTTTTATGGAAGATGGATCGACATCACGGATGGCAACCCATGGATCCGGATCAAAGGTGATCAGAGCGGATTCACTGTGATTCTGTTTTGCGGTTTCAGTTGTTTTTTCGATCAGTGCACGGTGGCCAAGATGCACACCGTCAAAGTAACCGATACAGGCGGTTAACGGACCTGTATAGACACGGTTTGTGTCCATTCCTATCGTGATAATACGCATATCAGAACAACCCTCTTACACACCGATACCGGTTTCCTTCTTCTCTTTCATACGCAGCCAGTATTTCCCCGTCATGGACAAGAATCATACGATCCTCTTTCCGTTTCATGAAGATTCTCTTTCCGTTTTTCACATCTGCTGCACGATCTGTTTCAACAAGCGGCCAGTCCGCATTCAAAACCGTCAGCGGTGAAACAAAGCCTTCTCCCTTTGCGACGCCTTCCAGATCCGCAGCCATGGATACATCCACGTGTTCAATGGCAGTGCGGTTTAACGAAGTCATACATGCAAGCTCACCAAAAGAAGCCGCATAATCCTGAATCAGCGTACGGATGTAGGTACCCGAGGAAACGGTTGCGGACAGGGAATAGATATCATCATGTAAATGATGGACTTCCAGATCCTCAATCACCGCTTTTCTTGGTTCCCGTTCAACCTCAATTCCCTTTCTGGCTAGTTCGTACAGCTTCTTCCCGTCTTTTTTCAGTGCTGAATACATCGGCGGAATCTGCAGGATTTCACCATTGAACGGTTCGGCGTATTGTTTCAGCTGTTCATCACTGTACTGCAACGGTGTTTCTGTCTTTAATACCGTACCGGAGATATCCTGTGTATCGGTGATCAGTCCCAGCTGAAACTGCGCTTCATAGTGTTTATGATCACATACACAATACGGGATATACTTGGTATATTTTCCCGTCAGGATAATCAGTAAACCGGTCGCGTCCGGATCCAGTGTACCGGTATGTCCGATCTTTTTTTCATGCAGGATTTTTCTGACTCCGGCAACCGCCTGAAAGGAAGTCATGCCTGCGGGTTTATTCAATAATATGACTGCGTCCATAACAGCAACATTATAGCAGTATTCCCGTATTTTACAAATCATGGCAGAATCACGACCAGAGTGCAAAGATAAGACAGGCAGTTCAGTATTCTTCAGTGACAGATGATCCGTTTTCAATACATCAAAAGCAGGACTTAGAAAGAAGCACGCGATCTGTTAAAATATAACCATGAAACGTGCATACATTGAAATCACAAACCGTTGTAATCTTTCCTGTGCCTTCTGTAAAAAACACGGAAGAAATTACAGGGATATGAGCGAAGCGGAATTCATTCGTATTGTGGATCAGGTGAAACCATATACAGACTACCTGTATTTTCATGTACAGGGTGAACCGTTTCTCCATCCCCTTCTTGATCGTTTTCTGACCATTGCGGATGAGAAACAGTGCCATGTGCAGCTTGTGACAAACGGATCCCTTATTGAGAAGTATCCGCACCTGTACACGCATCCTTCATTACGTAAGATCAGCTTTTCCCTTCAGTCCATAGAATATCAGAACATGGCAGATCCGATGCCGTTTTTACATACGATTCTGGATTTCTGCACACAGGCAAAAGATCACGGTACACATTGTGAAATCCGGTTCTGGCGGGACGATCAGACTTTCATGCCGAAAACAGAAACATGTCTTTCCTATCTTAAAGAACACTTTGATCTGACTCAGACAGACCGGAAAAACAGTATCCGTCTGATGGACCACGTCACTCTTTCCTACAACAACTCCTTTACATGGCCTGATCTTGACGATGCCCTGCAAAGCCATAGAGGTACATGCAGGGCAGTCGATCAGATCGGGATCCTTGTGGATGGTACGGTTGTGCCGTGTTGTCTGGACTGTACGGGTGCCATCGCATTGGGCAATGTGTCTGTACAGGATCTTTCGGATATTCTCAGTACAAAGCGTTATCAGAACATGGTGCAGGGATTCAGGAACCATACCATCGTTGAGAACCTGTGTCTGCACTGCACATACCGGCTTCGTTTCAACCGTTAAAGATACATGCGCAGTCCCATTCCCGAAACAATACCGATATTGTCCATCGGCTGATTCAGCGGCAATGGTGTACCTGATCCCTCATGGCATACGACCGGTTCATTCAGATACAGCGGTACATCACAACATTCCGGAATACAGGAAAGATGGGAGATCACCTGCAGTAAATCAAGATCTCTACGACACGCAATTTCCACTGATACCTTCTGCAGTACCAGTGTGATAAACAGATGAATCATGGATGGTTCAGACAAGATGGATCACCTCACTGTGATGGTTGTAAAACAGGATTGCGTCTTTTTTCGGGTCATACTGCAGATCCGTACGGAAACCCGTGTTGTTAATACGATCCGCAAGGACAAGAACAGGTATGGTTCTTCTGGATGGATTGAGTTCAACGGCGTGCATGAAAAACACGCCTTTTCTGTCTTCCTCATATCCGTATTGACATTCCATCCGTTCCTTCAGTTTTGTGTAGTAACGGAATAACTGATTGTCACTGGCACAGGTGATGAACAGCTGATCAAACGTATCGTTTTTCAGCCATGTGTCATTCCACCTTCCGATGATGCCCGGATCATCCGGAATTTCCTGTGTGGTATGTAACTGCAGAGAACAGACCTTTTGAGACTGGTTTCCATCCTCAATCAGCTGTGCTTCATTGACCCGTCGATAACACACATCCACAATCCGTCCGTTTTCCCTTAACAGGCCTTTGCCTTTGTGGTCCACAGTCCGTTTGACAGTTGTGCCAAACAGGTTGGTCAGTACAAACGGATCACTTTCCCGGCATGCAAGGATTGAAGGAAACAGACTTCTGAATCGGTATGAAATGTCGTGATCATGGTCAATCAACAGAATGACAGTCAGGTTGTGATGCTGGGAGTTGCGAATCAGGGATTCCAGTGTCCGCACTCTTTCATTGTCATCGTTTCTGTTTTCCGGTACGGTTGTAATCAGAAGAATCTGTTTCCCCGTTTCCTTCTTTACCATTTCATACAGGGCATCCGTTTCCTCACTGTTGACCTTCAGCCAGGATGGATGATCCGGGATGTCCGGAAGACCGGAGACGATGATTTCCTTTGGTATTGAACTGTGCAGGAAACTGTCGAGCAGGCACATGACAAGACTGTGTTTATCTTCCGGATTCCGGCACAGTACAAGCAGATGATCCAGGTCATTGGATGACCATGGCGTGATGGTGTTGTGATCCCAGTCATCCTTCAGGGCAAACACATCCTTTGGGCACTTTTTCAGATCATTCTGACTGACCGGTTCATTCCACAGTTGTGTGGCAGGATGAGGATCCGCCTTCCGTATTTCCTGTACGATACATGGCAACTGAGGATCGGTCAAAGGGAGAATGGAGGAGGAATGGAAGCCGGCGGAACCGTCATCTTTCAGAGTTGTGATTTCATAGCCGTCAACACAGGTACGCGCATTGGCATACCCTGCATATCCATGCACAAATCCGCTGTCGTTTTCCATCAGGAATTCACCCGGCTGTGTAAACTGTTCGGCATCATATCTTCTTACAACCTCATAACAGTCATTTCTGTCCGCAACGGATAATACGATACGGAACGAACAGTTGGAAAGAATCTCCTGGTTGATGTTTCCACCCGGTTTCTGTGTACACAGAATCATGTGAATACCAAGACTTCTGCCGATCCGGGCAACGGAAATCAGATCCTTCATGTATTCCGCATTCGCTTTTTTGAGTTCCGCAAATTCATCGATGATGATAATCAGATCGGAAAGATATGGGAGTCCGTATTCCTGTCGATATGCCTTCCGGTATTCATGAATGTTGGAGATCGGGTGTTTACAGAGTCTGTTCATCTTCGCAAAGGCAATCTGCCTGTTGCGGCATACTCTTTGAAAGCTGTGCAGGGCACGATCTGTTTTTTCATTGTCCAGGTTGGACAGAACACCTGCCGTATGTGGTAAATCCTTCAGCTGATCCGCAAGTCCGCCTCCTTTGTAATCCACAAAGGCAAACTGTACTTCTTTGCTGGAATACCTGCAGGCAAGGGATAATACAAGTGTCAGAAGCAGCTCACTCTTTCCTGAGCCTGTCATTCCTGCCACAACACCATGAGGTCCGTCACAGTTTTCATGCAGGTTCAGTGTAATCCGGTTTCCGTTTTCATCCATACCGATGATTGCGGTCAGATCCTTATCCGCCCTGTGTTCACGGTGCTGCCGGGCGATACAGAGCTGTTCCGGTGTTCCGGCCTCATGAAGGGACAGGAAGTCGTTTGTCATACTGTGGATGGAAAAAACATGCGTTGCTTCATTGAGATCCGCGTTGATGACAGATCTGTAGTTGTCATCGTACTGCAATGTCATATTGCGATGATGGACATAGTCAATCAGCTGAAGAGAGTCTTCGGCTTTGACAGACAGATCACAGATACTGTTGTTCTGATGACTGATTTCAAGCAGTACATGCCGTGAGAGAATCTGAAGGGAAAGATGTTTTCCAGAGATAACCACACAGCCATGATGGTTCTGCAGGAAGGATTCCAGTCTGTTTTCATCATGAAAGATATTCCGTTGTCCATCCCGGTATACTGCAGGTATCCTTCTGATCCATGAAAGATCCGGATCCTCCTTTTCGGTATAGACCGCGATGGAGGCGGAGGAATGCAGGCAGATCTGTTTTGTCAGGTATTTCAGGAAATTCATCCAGTCACCTGTTTTCGATAAGACAATATGGCGGTAATCATACAGGTTGATCGGATAGACAGCCCCTGCGTATCTGACCTGTGTATATGGCTGAATCAGATGCAGGATCTCCTGATTGTCACTATCCCAGCGCTTTTCAAATCTGACCTGAAGTGTTTTCTCATATGGAAACAGGGCAATCCAGAGTGTATGAAATGACTGGTGAAACCCGTTGTCTTTGGAAACAATGGAGGCGATACATGTACGCTGTTGTATTGTCAGCTCTTGTACTTCCTGATCCAACTGTCTCAAACGCTTACGATAGTGTTCCACCACTTCTGCTTTCTGTTTCACTGTTTTCCTTTTTTCAAGAAATGCCATGATCGGCTGAAACAGAACCATACTGATTAACATCGTAACCGGCATGATCAGCACAGGCAGGCTTTCCATCCAGTCTCTGCCCTGGCTGTTGAGTCTTGCAAAACTGAACATTCCAACTGTCAAAGAGGCAAAGGACATCATGATTGCCGGAAACATGGATGACAGTTTTCGTGCGGTTTCCATTGTATTGAACTTTTCCGGTTCCGGTAAAGGCAATGTAAATGTCAGGGTTGGATGGAGTTCCATCCCTTCCTGGACCGGTACAGGGTCTGCCTGTACAATCCCCTGCGGCAATGGGTACCAATCGGAAAGATGGATGTCCGCATCCCCGCCATGGATGACAAGAAAGCCATCCTCTTTGTGAATGATGACAGGATAGAAGGCAATACAGTCACCGGTCTGTATCGGATCCCTGACATCGGTACTGCCGTTAACAGCCATCATACCCTCCAACTGGATACCGGAAATCATGTTGTTTTCAATGCGGCAGGAACCATGTCCTGAAGGAATCGTAATCGAAGCACCGGCCTGATCGGAGATTGTCATACATGATTCTTCCCGATAGATCTGATACAACAGTGATCCATTCTGAACAATCAGGCTGCCATGGTCCTGTGTATGACGGTTCATGAATCCGACAGACTGGTTGTACTCCGGTGTTTTTGTTTCGAAGTAAAGTGATGAATCACAGGCAATGGATACACCGGTATCTGTTTCCCAAAGCGTGACATGGCAGCCAAGGATATCGATTCTTTCCCCGCTTTCCATCTGCCGGATGCAGACACTGTTTTCCTGTTTCCACCATACAATCATGATGTCGTTACCAGAATGGAAATACTGCTGGAATACTTACCGTCAGAGGTTTCCACCTTCACTTCCGTTGCACCCGGTGTTCTGCCCGTTACTCTGCCGTTTTCCGATACAACCGCAACAGATGAATCAGTGACGGTATAGATCAGATCCGATGCACTATAGCCTTCCGGTAATCCCGTCACAACAATACTGCGGTAACCTCCTTTTCCCATGGCAAGAGCATAGCGTTCCAGAGTGATCTTTCCGGTGACTTTGATCTCCTGTTTTTCAACCGTTGGTTTCCGGTCATTTCGTGTACAGCTTTCCACAAAGTGGAAGTTTTCCAGGTGTCTGTACCCCTTTGGCAGTAATGAGGCATTCTCATTGTTCAACACCGTGATGGTACGGGACAGTCCCATTCTTCCAAGCAGTGATCCTTTGGAGTTGACATTGATTTCACCGATGATATGGGCATCCATGTCCGCACACACAAGCACATTTCCATTACCCTGTGCAAGGTCATCCACAACATCCACCGGCAGATCGGTTTGAACAGTTGTATGTGTACCGTCTTTCTCATACAGGTGCACACTTGTTTTCACGGAGGATTCCGCACCGCCAAGAAGGGATACATTGCACAGTTCCATACCTGTCATCTTCAGTCCAAAACGGATGCCGGAAGTTACTTTCATGCTTGCCTGGATATCCTCCTCATGTGTCGGATCCATCTTCTGTATCATACGTACGGTACTGTTTCGGATTTCACAGCCGATTTCATGAGCCTGATGCAGAGTGATTTCCACTCTGCCGGAAACGTAGATATTCAGATCCACATTCACTTCCAGTTTCATTAAAGGGGCATTGGGAATCGGTACACTGACAGTTGCCAGTGTCAGTGTTTTCTGTACCACATGGTCTGCGTCCTGAAAGAAGTTCTTTGCGGTGGAGATGAAATCCTTCGGATCAATCTTTGAAAAATCACCGTAACGCTTTGTATACGATGTGTGGCGTACACCGAAGTTTTCCTCTGTATCAAAGCGCAGACGCAGGTATACATTACGGATATCCTGTTTCTCACTCAACCACTCATAATCACATCTCAGGCTGCTTAAACGCACATTGGCATAGGCTTTCGAACCCGATGGCAGATTCTTTTTCACCTCCGCCTTAAAGCCGGTAGAGGAAGAACTCAAGGATACCGAGTAACCATCAAGATCAATGTTTTTTGAGTATTCGGAAAATGACATGTTGGTCATGGGATCATCATCATCATAAAACTGCACGATCTCTCCATCACCGGCAATGATCTCCGCTTTGGAGAAATCAACTTCCGTACTTCCACTCAGATACATGGAATCCGAAAGATCCAGTACAGTCACTTCCTCCGTGTTGACATACGTCAGGTCATTGTCATATGTGATCTCTGTCACTCTTCCGATATTTCCGTTTTCATCACAGATGATCTGACCTGGTTCATACGGAACAGGACCCTGAAATACAAACACCTGATCCTCAACAGAGGATGGTTCTGTGAAAGTCACATCCTGTCCTTCCTCATTCCATTCGATTTCTGTTTCCGTCTGCATGATTCTTCGATCACCCATTGTCTTCAATGTCAGGTTCAGATATTTCAGAGCATCTTCTTCACTGACATGTTCCTCCGGTCTGAATTTCTGATCTTCCAGAGGCATGATATCGGTAATCCTGCGGATATGATCCGGGAACAGACTGTCATCAAGATCTGTGATGACAACGTCTTTGATCTCATCAAACTGTGCAAGGTTGACAAGTGTATAGGCAAGCCACTGCCGGTCAAGAACGATGTCTGGATCATAGGCAGCATCATCCTGAATGACAGAGAAGCCTTTTGCGGCAAGGTAATACGGGTCAGGCTGTGATTCATCAATCTGAATTCCCGATACGGTAACAAGTTTCTGTATCCACTGTCCCAGTGTATAGGAATCCTGTTTTTCATGACGACAGCCTGATAAGGAGATCAGAAGAAGTGCACAGAGTACACTTCTTCCGAACCGCTTAATACTGCACATTCGATGCATTTGAAGTAATCACGGATTCATAGCTGTCATAGCTGGACACCGCAAGATCCAGGTATTCTGCGTACGAATCAATGACTTCCTTCATGTTTTCAAATCTGGAAGAAAACATCCGGAAACGCGTACGGATCTGTTCTCCTCCCTCCGACATCCACGTGCTGCTCAATGAATCCATCTCATTGCGCATCTGCGTGAGTGTGTCGTAGATCGTTGCACTGAGTGCTCTGATCTGCGTCGAAGCCTCATTGACTTCATTCAGAGAAATTCTGACACCTGCCATACGAACTCACCTCCTAACTTACAAGGCGCATGGCTTCTGCGCACAACTCATCCTGCACTTCACGATAGCCTCTGGCAGTGTGCCTGAGGAATTCCGTGTACGAAGTACAGAGCTGGGAAAGCTGCCGGCAGTCATCCTGGTACCCGGCAATCTGGTTGCAGAAGGCAAGGCTGTCGGAGCCCTGCCAGGAAGAAGACAGTCGGTCCACAAGGGAAAACAGTTCATTGTAGTACCTTGTGAACTCATCATTCTCTCCTTCCATTCGTCCGGCGATCAGCTCAAGCTGTTCCGGTTCCACTGTGATGTGTCTCATTGGGTTTACCTCCTACACTTTACTTATTACCGGTTTTGAACAATTGTTCCGAAAAAAGTCAGAAATTTTATAAAAAACTTCTGACCATACAAAAAAAACGGCTCCAGATCATCATTGGAACCGTTATTCAATCAATTATTCCGCATTTCTTCTTCTGAGCGCGATGATTCCGACCGCCGCTCCCGCAGCAATCAGAGCAATCATGCCATATCCGAACACATTCATGTGATCACCTGTATCCGGTACTTCCGGTCTAGCCGGGGTAACAGGTAAATCAGGGATTTCCACTGTGAAGATCCAGTCAACTGCACCTTCACGATTCATGTATTCATTACCGAGTTCAATCGGTACATCAACAACTGCACGAAGATCCTTTGTTTCTTTGGAGGAAACTCTTCCCAACAGTACATTGTCTGTTAAGCCATCAGGATCATCCATACTGGAATCATAGATGACCTTTTCTCCATCATACACAGTCATATGTAACTGTGAAAGAAAGTCTTCCATCGTTACCTGATCCTCATCATCAAGAATCGGATTTCCCTCTTCATCATGTACTTCAGCACGGAGGTATAAAGCCACAAAGTCATTCTTTGTATCTTCATTGGCAAATGTGATTGTCTGTTCGATATGATCACCAGGCATCACACCCTTAAAGGAGTTGAACAGGTCAGTGGTTGTATACACACTTCCTCCTGTTGTTTCAAAGCCCTTCTCTTCACCTGTAAAGGTAATTACCATCTCATCTTCAGCATGTACAGGGATCATGAATACTGCACTCAGGAACATCACAGCTGCCAGGGAAGTCAATTTACGTAATGTGTGTTTCATCGTTAATTACCTCCCTCTGTTAATGTAGATGGATCAATCAGATTACCATCTTCGCCAACTGTAACACCCCATGCCTGCTCGACTGCAGTATTTGGTTTACTCTGAATCGCTTCTGCCATGACTTCGATTACCTGTTTACCGCCGTCAGGATCATTATAACTTCCAGTCAGTTCAATCTCAGAGCCATTTTCAAGGAGATCCTTTGTCATATCTGCAAATGTATCCGAGTTGTTATCATCTGCAGCAACAGGTGCTTTATGATAATAAAAACCATCCTTTTCAAACCAATCGTTGCTGAGATTTAAACCTGGATTTAAACCTGTAATTGGAGCAGTGCCTCCTATTTGTTCGCCAGCCTCATTCACTCTGTAGGAAATCAGCTTCACTCTGATAAATGCGTCTATATCACTTGTATTCTGAACCCTGATAGAAGATTTTATGTTATTTTCGAACACTTCTACTACTGTACAGTCCACATGAGATGGAGTAAATGTATTTACAACATCATCTGTCCTTGTAGAAAGATAGGCAAGTGTACCTCCAACTGTGATTGTTAAGATCAGAACGAAGGATAAGATTACTTTCACAGGCTTACGCAGTTTTCTGTGTCTGTTTCTTTTTGTATTTGCCATAACCACATCCCCCTTTCTTCACTGTTTTGATACACCGTAGATGTTCTTTACTGCATCACTGAATCCATTGAGCCAATACTGGAAAGTTTTAGTATTCGTTACAGCAGCACTTCCAGTCGGTTTACCTGATGTAATTGATGTATACAGATTTGAACTGTCATATGCAACAACCGGTCCTTTGGTAATTCCCGAATCATCTGTAACTTCTTTATATCTCCAACTCCAGTTTGTATCTTCAACTACTGTATAATTTCCTGCTGGAAGCTCTTTAATTGTTGCAGAACCTTTACCATCTGCATCACATACAATCGTAGTCTCAGTATAAGTGTTACCGTCCTTCATAACTGTAAATACATACGGCTCACCTGAAGTTCCACCGGTCTTATTGATGGTCAGCGTACCTGTATCAACATGTAAGAGGAACTTATATCCATCCGTATCACATGTTTTTTCTGAACAATTCCGATGCTGATAAGTTACATAGTCATTAATTGGTGTATTACCAATATTTGTTGTTACATTAACACCAATATCTGTCTTGGAATTAATCTTTCCATCAACAATTTTTGTAGAATCAGGTGCATATACAAAACTTAATATAGGAGCAGTGCCAAGCATTACTACACCATTATCTTTACTTGATGTTGTCCCATGCATCCAAACGATACTATCAAGATTATTGGAGTAGTCTGTCGGCACAGCTTCGCCATAGAACACGTGACTATCCTTGAATGTTACTACAGGTTTAAACACATTGATATTTGCTTTATCCTGGCCGAATTGCTCTATTGCTGGAGTTCCAGATGATGTTTGCAAAGCAGTTTCTTTTGGACTAATTGTAACTTTAATTTGATATTCTTTATCATCAACTAAATTATTGAGAGAAGAATCCTGCAGTATATTACCATCATTATCTATAACTTCAACTGTTATGTTGACATACTGATTTTGCCATTCTTGTAAGCCAAAGTTCGGTTTTGATAATAGCAAATCAACATCTCCACATTTTATCTCAGTACCTTCTTTTAACTCTGCGCCTGTTATAGAACTTAATAGATAAATGTTTTTATCTGTAGTATTCAATGAAATCTCTTTAATGGAAACATTTACTTCTGGTTTATTAAATTCTACGACATAAGTAGGATTATCTTCTTTGTCGGCAGCTTCATCTAAGCTATTTTTATACACTCTAGCAAAACTATTTGTGCATACATTATTACCACCTAAGAAGTCAGATTTCGGTACAACTTTAAAAGAGATTACTAGTTTTTTACCTCTATATGTAACAGATCCATCAGCTTCTGTAACTGTTCCAACATAGTTTTCGGAAAAATCAAATCCTGTAACACTCACTTGATCACCACTTATAGTAGCATGAGCTCCACTTTCATCGTCGTTCTTTACCCAAGTATCTACGCCTTTATAAGAATATGTTTCAATCGAAACATCATCTACAGTAGTTCCTTGTGGTAGTTCAAATTGAGGGGAAATTACATCTTTAATCACCGCCTCACTACCTAAAGTTGTAGAAGAACCACCAGATTCAATTTCCTTTGATATTTTTTTGAATATATCATTTAATGCATCTGAATCTGATGCAGAAAGATAAAAACTATCACCATCCAAATCAGGATTTATTTCTCCCGTATTCTCATCATCCATTGCACTTGCCTTTAAATAATTTGATGACAATAAATGCATAAAACGATTAGAATTATCAGTTCGTTTTGTCGTATTTAAGTTCCTAGTAGAATATGCAGGTAATGGATTTGGGGATGATGCATCTGCACCATCAAAAATACCTATAGTATAAACTGAAGCCAAATATTCATTTTTTGAAGTATATGAATTCTTAATAGCATTTTGTGCTACAGAAATACTTCCATCGCCCCAATCACCTAGATTACCTGGAGCACCATCTGTAAAAATGATCAGAACACGATTTCTCTTTTCTTCACTGGCGTCAATCGGATTCTGCTCAAATACTTTATTTGCCATTTCAATACCGATATGTGTTTGAGTGCCACCATATGCGGTAATAGAATTTATTCCAACATTAACATTATTGACTCCAGCTACTGTATCCATATCT
>JBJEFE010000021.1:0-15588 GCA_051873755.1 Bulleidia sp.
TTTCACCCGTTAGAGCGCTCCCATGGCGCGCAAACAAACAAAACCGTCATATTTTCAATATCACGGTTTTCTTTGTATTACTTTCTGTTGAGTTTTGTCCAGTTCAGCAGATCCGCAAGATTCTGATCAATGTCATTGCCGGAAATGCCATAGGCATCCCCATACCGGTTCTGATAGACATGGTCTGCAGTGACATCCGCTTCCACTGTTCTGCCATCCATTCCCATATAGCTGTTGACACCTCGTACTGCCTCGGAACAGTTGTGACTCATGCGGCTTTGTGCATCATTGCGTCTGTTCCAGGAATCCATGATACCGTTGGAGATATCTCTTGCATTCTGTGAAATACGACGGCTTAAATCCCCCTGCATTGCCAGCGTCTCACGCTGTTTCTGCTGTGCCTGCATCACCAATCCCTGTGTCTGCATCACAGTCTGCTGGAATTTCTGTTCAATCAGGGCATTTTCCTGTTGGGTTAACTGTGGATCCTGTTGAATGGTTCCCACAAACTTCAGGAAGATCTCTGTTGCCTGACTTTCCTGTTCCACCGGTGTAATGAGAAGATACTTCCGATCTGAACCCCATATGATCCGATCCACACGTTTCCCGTATTCCCTGCCATGACCAAACGGAATTTCTCCTTCTGCCTTTTCAGGCTGAGGCTGAGGCGGGGTATTCTTTCTGCGCATCTGACCGAGAATGCCTCCCTGCATGAAGAAGTCAAACGGATTTTCAGGTTCCTGTTGGGATTGCAACGGCATATTGAAAATACCAAGTGAGCGGTTGATGACATCGTTGGCATCGTAATGTTCCACACCCTTGAGATCCATACCCGCAAGTACAATGACCTGTTTTCCCTGAATCTGCGCACTGTATTTTATCAGAATACTGTCACAGTACACAGTGGATACCTCACATCTGACATTGTTCAGATTGATCGCATGGGCATAGTAGAATGCCTTCAGCTCCTGTTTCCTCTGTTCCAGGTTCTTTCCGAATCTGCCTGGAAGCGGCAACCGTTCAACCGGTGTCAGCTGCACACCTGTCGACTGTCGGGCATAGGCATGAATATAGGCTTCCGGCTCCATGTAGTCACGAATGGAAGGCCGCTTGGATTCCGGTACACTGTAGGTCAGCTGTCGATCAACAGGGTTTAAAACCGCCTCATACATCTCACCCGATGAAGATGCCATGACAATACTGTGATCAGGGCTGAGTGCCTGGATCCGGACATCAAACGGATTGATATCGGACTTCCACGAATTGACAATACTTCCCTTCAGTTCATACTCCTGTGGTACGTCCGCACTGGCCAGAGGAATCCCATTGTCTGATACAAACTGCCGCTTCACTGATGTCTGCGGTTCCTGTTGTGTTTCAGGTATGGACTGCTTTACAGGTTTTGTACCGCAGTACGGGCAGAATGCATAGGAATCATTCAGCTGTTTTCCGCATGCAGGACAGTACATCGTTCTGTTTTCCATGTCTTATCCTTCCTTTCTGATGGTATCCGCCAGTTTCCAGAGTGGCTGATCACCCGAAATCTCATAGCGTTTGTGATCCAGCACAATACAGTGCTGTTCAAATGCACAGGTGTATTCACTTCCGGTTTCGGTTATGAATGTAAAGATATCATCACAATCCGCTGTCCGTATCGCAGTCTGTTTTCCGATGGTAATGGAAGACAGGGCATCTCTGATATCACGGATCATGTTTCCATCTGTAACCTCATATGTTTCAGAGGTTTCCCTGTCATATCGGTACATCAGTCTGACAGCGTCCTGATCAGGTATCACAATGGATTTCGCTGCACATCCTGCACACAAAAGCAGTGTACACAATGATAAAAGACGTTTCATATTACTTTGGAATATAGCCGCTGATCGGCTGTGTGTACATGTTGTCATCTGTCACAAGCTGATACCGGCTTCCATCCATGCTCTGGTAGGAATCATACCAGCCGTTATCCGCTTTGTATATATCACCGGTCTGTGTATCATAGACTCTTTCATAGCCAATGGTCGCATCACTCTGTTTCTGTGAAATGATATCCTGACTGGTGTTTCTTTTTGACCAGGAATCCATAATGCCGTCACTGATCTGATTGGCGCTTTTTGAAAATTCCAGTGCGGACTGCACCTGCGCTTCTCCCGCCTCAATGGTGGACTGTACATAGCTTTTGGAATACTGCAGAGAACCAAGGCACTGTGACAACAGCGGTTCCCATTCAATCAGGGTATCCTTTTCCGCAGTAATTGCCATGATGTCATATGCCATGTAATATCCGCCCTCTACCAGACCCATGACATAATTATTCAGTGTCCCGTCCCATACCGGTACATAACCGAAGTCCACAACAGATCCGGAAAACATGCCTTCACCGGTTTTACCATTCTGTTCAAATGTTCCCCTGAGCATTTCATCCGCAATGGTGTAGTTCTGCATTGGTGAAACCGAAGGCATTGTCTCCATCACCGTAAACTGGTCAACCGCGGCATTTCAATATTGGCGAATGTGATATCCTGTGTAATATAGTCAACGTATAACGGCCATGTCTGATATAAGCCTTCCGTGGATGGATTATAGAGTACCGGTGCGCCCACCATGATCCGGGATGCCATGCTTCCGTTTGTTTCATAGTCAAGCTGCCAGCCTTCCTTCCCTTCCTCAGTATGTAAGAACGGGTCTGCCTTTAACATGACAAAGATCTGATTGATCGGATTGGATGAATCAAACACACGGATTGCGTGATACATTGTGATACCTCCTGTCATGACGGTCCAGCCTTTTGGAATCATCATACTGAAATCCGCACACTGGTACAGTTCGGTTTCCATGGTTTTCGCAGCTGTTTCAATGATTGTGACCTGCGGTTCCTGTTTCGGTGTATCGTCAATGATGTCATCCACGGCGGAAACAGACGACAGTGAATCTGAAGAGGATGAACTGCAGGCACACAGCGTCGCAACAAGTGAAGCGGTAATGATCTTCCTGAATACATGCATGACAACTGCCTCCTTCTGTATCTTCACTGTTATCATTTACTGTCAAAGCGGAATTCCCGACTGCCAAAACGGGAATACTCAATTTATGTAAAAAAACACCGCATACAGATGTATGCAGTGTTGTGTTCAATCAGTCAAGATCCTCTCCCTGTGATGCAATAACCTTTTTGTACCACCAAAAGCTGTCTTTTCTGTAGCGCTTCATATCGCCCTTGCCTTCATCATCACGGTCAACATAGACAAAGCCGTAACGCTTTCTCATTTCACCTGTACCTGCAGAGACAAGGTCAATGCAGCCCCACATCGTATAACCCATCAGGTTGACGCCGTCCTTATTGATGGCATCGTCCATGGACCGGATATTCTGACGCAGGTAATCAATGCGGTAGTCATCGTGTACGGTTCCGTCAACGAATTCATCATTCCATCCGATACCGTTTTCGACAATCCAGATCGGTTTTCTGTATCTGTAATACAGTGTATTGCATGCCAGTCTTAAGACAGCCGGATCGGTTGCCCATCCCCATGCATTGGTTTGGACATAAGGATTCGGAACACCCATGACAAAGTTGCCTGTGCTGTCAGGCAGTCCCTCTGTGTGAATGGTAACGGTATTGGATCCATAACAGGAGAAGGACAGGAAGTCAGCGGAATACTTCTCAATCAGTTCATAGTCTTCCGGTGTATCATCCAGCACGATTCCCTTTCTCTCATATTCCTTCAGTTTGTATTCCGGATAGAAACCGCCGGTCTGTACATCGGAATACCACAGTGTGGACTGTTCTCTTTCCAGAGCCAGAATCTGATCTGCAGGATCACATGTATAGCTGTAAGTCGGGCCATAGGCAAGCATCTGTCCGATCAGGATATCCGGATGATGTTCATGTGTGTATCTGACAACCTTTGCGCTTGCGACAAACTGGTTGTGCGCTGCCTGTGCCTTTGCCTGGTCGCTGAAGTCTGTCAGACCCCCTGCCATATACGGCATCATGGACATGATATTGATTTCATTGAATGTCAGATAATATTTGACTTTACCGACATAACGTTCAATGACCGTCTTTGCATAACGTTCAAAGAAATCGATGCACTGTCTGGACTTCCAGCCGCCGTAACGGATTGTCAGGTTGATCGGTGTTTCGTAATGTGACAGTGTGACAAGCGGTTCAATGCCGTACTTTGCACATTCATCAAACACATCATCGTAGAACTTCAGTCCTTCCTCATTCGGTGTTTCATCATCACCGTTCGGAAAGATTCTTCCCCAGTTCATGGACAGACGGAAACACCTGAATCCCATTTCTCCCATCAGAGCAATATCCTCTTTGTAGTGGTGGTAGAAGTCCGTTGCCTCATGTGACGGATAGTATTCTCCATCAATCACTGCCGGTATGGCGCCTTCTGGAATAAAGTGTTCCGTGTTCTGTCCGAATCCAATCGGCACACTGCCGGTTTCACCTGTTGTCGGATTCATCCAGGTCACGCGTCTTGCGACAGTATGGGAACCGTTTGTCATCGTATCACTGGTGTTGATCCCCTTTCCACCTTCGTTCCATCCGCCTTCGTACTGGTTGGCAGCTGTTGCGCCACCCCATAAAAAATCTTTTGGAAATGCCATGTATGATTTTTCCTCTTCTTTCTGTATTCATTGTACTAAAAAAATGTGAGTACATTGCGGTGTTTCACATCATGAAATTCTCTCTAAATACCCGATGATCTGACCGGATATGACAACGGTAATCAGAGAAAAGATGATTCTGGAAAACGGAATATAGGACAGGGAAAGAACCAGTACAAACAGATCCGAACACAGGTAGATCTTTTCCATGGCGATTCCGGTGAGATCATGGATACACATGGCCAGCGCATCATCCCCGCATGTGGCACCACCACACCGCACACAGATGCCTGCCCCGATGCCGATAAACAGAGCACCGGTAATACAGGCAATCAGAGGATGATTGACAATATCCGGCCATAACGGTTCATGCATGGAACACAGTGCATACGTCAGAGAATACGCAAGTGAGGCAATGATGGATTTTGTGATGAACGATCTGCCAAGACGTTTCCATCCCCAAAGATAACAGATGCCGTTCAGCACAATGGATGACAGTGCCGGTGATACCTTCAGCCAGTACTGTATCAGTAACAGAAATCCGAAAATCCCGCCTTCGGTAATCCCGGACGGTGAATGAATATTGTACATGCCGAAAGCCTGAAAGGCACTGGCAAGAATCAGTAATATCATATGCTGTTTTGAAATATGCAGTTTCGCAGATATCATTGAACTCCCCCTTCCTCAAACAGGATATGCACATCAAAGCCGCTGTGTGTTTTCTCATGGTCAAGCAGAAATGTTTTCCGGTTCAGACCGCCGCCGTATCCGATCAGCTTTCCGTTTTTCCCGATGACTCTGTGACATGGAATGAGTATGGAAACCGGATTGTTGTGGACTGCCTGCCCGATGGCCTGCGCGGACATCCGAGTGGAAAAGCGTCGGGCAATATCACTGTACGATACCGTTGTACCATACGGGATTGTGCAAAGCTGTTTCCATACCTGTTTCTGAAACGGTGTGCCGTCTGCTTTCACGTGCACATCGCAGTGTAGCGGTGTACCTTTGAAGTAATGATCCAGGATGGAAAGAAAGAATTCCATGCCTTCATCACTCTGTTCCACTCTTTCCACAAAGCTGATTTCCTGCAGTACACTGCCATCGGAAACAATCTTCAACGGTCCGACCGGACTGTCACAGTACGCCGTTTTCATGTCTGATCCACTCCATCACTTCCGGCAGACCGGATTTGACATCGGTGCACATTGTCTTCAGTATTTCATCCGGCTGTTTGAGATCCGGAACCATGATGACAGGAATGCCGGCATTGTATGCGGCTTTGACACCGCTGAAGCTGTCTTCCAGCACAAGGCAGTTCTGTTTTGGAACATCCAGTCTTTCTGCGGCGAGCAGAAACAGATCCGGTGCCGGTTTGCCATGTTCCACTTCATCCACAAACACAAATTCATCAAAAAATTCCAGCAGATGGTGGTCATTGAGAATCTGTTTTGACCTGGATTCCGTATTGGAGGTGGCCAGGGCAGTTTTGAGATTCTGTTTTTTTGTCTCGGTAAGGATTTCATGTACACCCGGTTTTAACGGTACACCTTTGCGGATGCGTTCCATTTCGATGGTTTTTTCCTTGTGTGCCAGCTGTTCCATGGTCAGATTCAATGGATATGTTTCCAGGATATACCGGAAGTTTTCCACATCACTTCTTCCGCTGATTTTTTCTGTATACGTCTTCATATCCAGCTGAATTCCATATTCCCCAAGAATCTGATTGAAAATATCGTAGTAAACCGGTTCTGAATCAATGATCAGCCCGTCCATATCAAAGATGATTCCCTGTATCATCATACCCTCCCTTTCCACTGACAGCCTTCCTCATGGCCGTTGATCACACCCACTGCCTGCAGGTATGCATAGATGATGACCGTACCGACGTATTTCATTCCCATCTGTTTCAGCTGTGTACTGATGCGATCGGACAAGTCCGAAGAAATCACACCGGTTTCGACAATCACGTTGTGATCGGTAAATGACCACAGCCAGGCATCGAAGCTTCCGTATTCCTTCTGTATGTTCAGAAATACCCTGGCGTTGGTTACGGCAGCCCTGATCTTGTTTCGATTGCGGACAATACCGGGATTGTGTGCCAGTGCATCCATTCTGACTTCATCGTACTGTGCTACGGTCTGTACATCAAAATGATCGAATGCCTGTTCAAAGGCTTCCTGTTTATTGAGAATGCACTCCCAGCTTAACCCTGCCTGAAATCCTTCCAGCACAAGCATTTCAAACAGTTTCCGATCATCATGTACCGGCACACCCCATACATGATCATGGTAGTACACATATTTCGGGTTTGAAAGATTACACCATGAACACCGCTTCTTTTCCATAAAAGAAATACAGGAATTTCTTCCTGTATCATTCTCCTTTCTTCAGCCACTGTTCCCATTCGGATATGATGGAATCATCCCTGAAGTAGTCCACCTTCATGGCAGAAGTGACTTCCGCAAGTGTCTTTGTGGTAGTTTCCACTGCCGCAGCCGTACCTTCTTTCAGGATTTGGTATACCGCAGGCAGATTGTTTTCCCACTTTGCACGTTCTGCCCGGATCGGTTCAAGCATTTCCTCAAGTACTCTGATCAGGAACTTCTTGCATTTGACATCCCCAAGGCCGCCTCTTCTGTAGTGGTCCTTCATCTCATCAAGGTTTCTGTATTCCGGCAGGTATTTTTCAAACTGTTCCGTTGTGCTGAAGGCATCCAGGTATGTGAATACCATGTTTCCTTCCACATGTCCCGGATCGGAAATGTTCAGATGTTCCGGATCGGTATACATGCTCATGACCTTCTGTCTGAGCGTCTTTGCATCATCGGAAAGGAAGATGCAGTTGCCAAGGGATTTGGACATCTTGGCCTTGCCGTCAATGCCCGGCAGTCTTCTCTGACTTTCGTTTTCCGGCAACAGGATTTCCGGTTCCACCAGTACATCATGTCTGTATGTTGCGTTGAACTTTCTGACGATTTCTCTTGTCTGTTCAATCATCGGTTCCTGGTCTTCACCAACCGGTACGGTAGTCGCCTTGAATGCGGTGATATCCGCAGCCTGGGATACCGGGTAGGTAAAGAACCCTGCAGGAAGTCCGGCCTGATTGTCATTGCCCTCCGCATTGGAGAAACCGCGCATTGCCATCTCTGATTTGACAGTCGGGTTTCTGGAAAGACGCTGGGTTGTGACAAGGTTCATGTAATAGAATGTCAATGCATGTAATGCCGGGATATTGGACTGTACACAGATATGTGATTTTGACGGGTCAATCCCGACGGAAAGGTAATCCAGTGCCACTTCAATCATATTATCTCTGATCTTCTGCGGGTTGTCCCAGTTGTCCGTCAAAGCCTGATCATCCGCAATCAGAATATAAATCTCATCATATTTACCGCTGTTCTGCAGCTCCACTCTTCGTTTCAGGGAACCGACGTAATGACCAAGGTGCAGTTTTCCTGTCGGTCTGTCTCCTGTCAGAATGATTTTCTTTTCACAGTCTTTCGCTAACATATACGATACCTCCGTGTGTCACGCTAATAGGAATTCTACCATAAAACAGAATAAAAAAAACCGCTGTAACGCGATTTTCAGATATTGGATTCCATGTAACGGCGGATGATGACCCGGATGATATCCGCAGCCAGCTTCGGATCATCGTTGCATACAACATACCTGTAGTTGCCGATGAGTTCCATTTCTCTTGCGGCCTTGGCGATTCTTTCCTGAATGACTTCCTCCGGCTCTGTTGCACGGCCTCTGATTCTCTTTTCCAGCTCCTTCATGCTCGGTGGTACGATGAAGATTGTCAGTGCATCCTTCACCTTCTGTGTTACCTGCATGCAGCCCTGGACTTCGATTTCAAGAATGACATTCCTGCCCGCATCACGAAGACGTTCAACTTCCTTTAACGGTGTGCCGTAGTAGTTGCCGACAAATTCCGCACTTTCCAGCAGTTCGCCGTTGTCACGTGCACGTTCAAATTCCTCACGGCTGACAAAGTAGTAATTGACGCCGTCAACTTCCCCCGGACGTCTGTTTCGTGTGGTCATGGAAACGGAATAGGCAAGCTTCAGTGAAGGATCATTCACAAATTCCTTCAGAATCGTTCCCTTACCGACACCGGATGGTCCGCTCAATACGATCAGTAAACCTCTTTTGGTCATGATTTCCCCCTTTTTGGTCTATCAAAAGCATACTCTTTTCAATCATGTGCGTCAATCATGTTAGAATATTCCGGTGTGAGGTAACAGATATGGCTTTGGATGGTATTTTACTGCATAAAATCGTACCGGAAATACAGAAGGAAATGCCTTTGCGCATTCAGAAAATATGGGGAATTTCACAAACGGAAATTCTTTTCCAGATTCATGGAAATCATGGCAGACAGCAGCTGCTTATATCCACTCACAGTGTATATAACCGGCTTCTGTTATCGAAAAGACCGTATCCGACACCGGAGGAACCGGGCAACTTTGTCATGGTATTACGCAAATACCTGGAAGGCGGAGTCATGGAATCCATCGAACAGGCGGATCTTGACCGCTGGTGCACAATCACGATCACACGGCACAACAATCTGGGTGACCGTGAAACAGTACGTCTGTATGTGGAGCTGATGGGTAAATATGCCAATGTGATTCTTGTCGGTGCGGATCACCGCATCATCGATGCCCTGAAGCGCATCCCGCCGTTTGAAAACACAAGAAGAACGATTCACCCGGGTGCCGTATTCACTCCGGTGGAACCACAGAACAAAAAAAATCCGTTTCTTTCCTCCGTCATTGATCCGGATCTCTCCTTAACAAAACAGTTCGGCGGGTTCTCTCCGTTTTTATCACGGGAAGTGGAATACCGCATGGCACACGGACAGTCGTTTACTTCCATCATGCATGACATTGAAACATCGAAGAAACTGTATGTATGGTCAGATGAAAAAGATCCGCAGTTTCACTGTATTCCCCTGACCCATCTTGGTTCATGCAGGGAATATGATCTGTTTGAGGGATTTGATGCCCTGTACTACCACCGTGAGGAAAAGGAAAGAATCCGGCAGATCAACGGTGATGTATTCCGTTTTGTCAGACGGGAACTCAAACACCAGGAAGGAAAACTGCCAAGACTGTTAAAGGAACTGGATGAGGCAAAGGACTGTGATCAGTACAGGCTGTACGGAGATCTGTTATACACCTACGGGATTCAGGATACCAAGGGACAGACATCCATTGTGCTGAACAACTACGAAACCGGGAATGATATCACAGTTCCGCTTGACCCAAAGCTTGACGGCAGAAACAATGCCGCAAAGCATTATCAGAAATACACGAAGCTGAAAAAAGGTCAGGCATATCTGAGTGAACAGATTGAAATCTGTGAGAATGAAATCCGTTACTTTACCGGTATCAGTGAACAGCTGGAACAGGCGGATTTTGACACCACAACGGAGATCGTTGAGGAACTGGTCAGACAGGGATATATCGAGGAGAGAAAGAAAAAGAATCACAGAAAGAAAAAGAAGAACAGCAGATCCGTACCGCATGTCAGTACGATTACTCTTTCCAGCGGCGTATCCATCAGTTATGGCAGAAACAACCTGCAGAATGATGAACTGACATGGCACATGGCAAAAAAGAATGAAATCTGGCTCCATGCCAAGGATTATCATGGTGCACATGTTGTGATTCATGACGAAAAACCGGATGAGGAAACCCTGCGTGCAGGAGCGTTGATCGCCGCATGGTTTTCCAAAGGACGCATGTCCTCTTCTGTTCCGGTCAACTGGTGTCCTGTCAGAAATCTAAAAAAAATACCGGGCAGTAAACCCGGCATGGTATCTCTTGGAAACTATCGTACCATTTACATTGATCCGGATGAGGATCAGATGCGCAATATCGGAATCGAAGTCAGATAAGTGCCCGCAAAGGCACTTTTTATTTTCTGCCGCATTTCCCGCACTGTGTACAGCCGTCTGACAGCACTTTGAAAAGTACGGTACATACAGCTGATCTTCCGGGATCGGATTACCGGATACATCCTTCAGATTCCATTGTAAAAGAAGTCGGATGTCATACATACCTTGATCTTTTCGTCACTCTGATCTGATACATGCCATTCCGTTTTTTTGACAACGGGTACCTGAAACCTGATTTCGTACGACAGATGTCCGCACCGTTACGATCCCGCATCCGGGTGCACATCCTTCACTGCACCTGACACATCCGTGCCATGGATTCCAGGTATCATGCATGGTTTTATCGCTTTACATCAAAAAAGAAGATCATCTTCCGACAGTCTTCTTATTCCACCGGGTCACGGTTAACCAGGTTTTTCAGTTTTCTGACTTCATAGGAGCGCAGTTTTCTGTACTGACCCTGACGCAGCTGACCGATTTCCAGGAAACCATAGGCAATTCGGGTCAGGCGTGTGACTTCACAATGGAAATATTCCATCATTCTTCTTACCTGTCTGTTTCTGCCCTCCTGTATTGTAATCTGCAGTACGGTTCTGTTTTTCTTTGTGGACCGCTGCAGAAGTACGACTTCAGCCGGAAGGGTTCTGCCATCTTCCAGATTCACGCCGTTTTCCAGGATTCTGCACATGTCATCTGTCAGTACACCTTCCACCGCAACCTCATATGTCTTTCTGATATGTGATCTTGGATGCATCATCATATTCGCAAATTCACCGTCATTGGTCATGATCAGCAGTCCCGTTGTATCGTAATCCAGTCTTCCGACCGGAAAGATTCTCTGCGGGATATCACGGAAGTAATCCATGACGGTTTCTCTTCCCTTGTCATCACTGACAGTGGAAAGGCATTTCTTCGGTTTGTTGAAAAGGTAGTACACCTTTTCCTCTTTTCCGATCTCAATGCCGTTGACTTCAATTCTGTCTGACGGAGATACCTGTACCCCCATTTCACGTACGGTCTTTCCGTTGACCTTTACCTTTCCCTCTTCAATCAGCTGTTCCGCTTTTCTTCTTGAGGCAATGCCTGCCTGTGCTATCACTTTCTGTAATCTTTCCATATTTCTAATGTCTGTTCTGTGTGTTTCCCCAGAAGGCACTGCCTGCCCTGGAATAATCATTGAGAATCATCACCGGGATTCTTCTGAACCGCTCATCCTGTTTACACAGTATCTGACAGGCGGAAAGCCGGCGGTTGCCGTCAACACATGCATAGCCGCTGTCGGTACGGTTCACCTGTACCGGTATCGCAATACCTCTTGTACGGATGGATTCAAGAAGCTTTTCGCAATCCCTTGTTTCAAATGTAATCTCACTGATATCACAGATCGTATTTATCATCTTTTTCTCCTGCGTTATTCTATCACAATACAATGACACTTGAAAACGGCAGAAATCCGTACGTTTTCAGAAAGGATTCCATTGTCATGATGTGATTCTGCCGTCCGTATACGGCATTGCAGAAACGGAAGGTATCTCTGTCCACCCTGTGAAAAAACACATAATGAGAACCATGGGTGTGCTGGTACAGCAGGATACCACAGGTGCAGTGTTCAATCTTCTGCAGTGCGAATGTGTGAAACGGCAGGGATATGGCAACCGGCAGATAATGGCGGATCAGCCGGTACAGCTGTCCGATGGACTGGCCGGCGACTTTACCAAGCAGGGCATGCTGTTCAAGCTGTGTACGTACCTGTTTCATTGTCAGGTCAATGCCGTTGTATCGGAACATGTTCCAGGCCGCAATCCAGCCGCAGCCTTTCTCCTTTGTGTTGAAATATCCAAACGGGATCTCTTCCAGCATTCCCTGATTGATCAGATACCCCTGTCGATCTGTTGCGGCAATGAACCTGCTGAATTCTTCGTCAATGATATTCCGGTAGGATCTGCCATACGCGTACAGCCCGCATCCATTGCATGTCTTACCATACCCTTCAGGAATCCCTGTGACTTCGATCATTTTCGGATGGTACCGAAAGACAAGATACCGCTGTACACGATGGTATACATGGCGGAACACTTCCTTTTCAGGCACCGGTTCAAACCTGCATGTACACAGGGTTTCATACATCTCATAATCCATCTGATAGCTGATGTTGTTGTACTGTATTCCATATACCGTCATATGATTCACTTCCTTTTAACAAAATAATACGTGCAATTCTCTCTATTCTGACATACAATTTCTGCTATGTACAGTTTATCAATTGCAGGAAAGACAGCCCTGATCGTATTCCCGATCATTGCGGTGCTGTCCACTGTCCCGTTTATGATCGGACAGTATCAGAAACACGGATCTGTATCAGGATACAGATATCTTGTCGTGTTTTCATTCATCTTCTATCTGTTGATGATGTATTTCCTTGTCATCCTGCCGCTGCCGGACAGAGGTACGGTATATCAGCCATGCGGGTACAACCTGCATCTGTTTTCCTACCTGCCCGAGATTGCGGACCACTATGACTTCAACAGTACCTCCGGGATTGTGCATTTTCTCAAAAATGCGATTTATCTTGAACCGGTACTGAATGTCATCATGTTCATTCCATTCGGTATTTATCTGCGCTATTACTGGCACAGGCCGTTCTATCAGGTATTCCTGTTTTCATTCTTTCTGTCTCTGTTCTTTGAGCTGACGCAGTTATCCGGTTTATACGGTATCTATGACAGTCCATACAGACTGTTTGATGTCAACGATCTGCTGGAAAACACACTGGGCGGTGTATGCGGATATCTGATCGCCCCGTTGTTTGCGTCATTCCTGCCGTCATTGAATGCTGTTTCACAGAAAGCGGACCATCGCGGCAATACGGTATCCCTGACAAGACGTGGTCTTGCCTTCTATCTGGATCTGGTCATCTGTGCTGTGATCACCATTGTCATACTGCAGGTGTTTGCGGATAAGAAACCATGGAAGGTTGTGGCTTTGATCTATGGCGTCATGTATGTGTTCTTCTTTGTACAGCAGCTGCTGTTAAAGGGAATGACAATCGGAAAACATGCCGTTCGGATTACGGTTGTGGACCGCAGTGGTGAACCGGCAAAATGGTGGCAGTACATGATCCGCACATTTATCAGAACAACCATCCTGATGCAGGGATGCATGATCATCCTGTTATGTCAGTATTTCCCTGTACAGTACATTCACAAAGCAAAGGTGTTATGTGCCCTTTGGTTTGTATTCTGCTGGTGTGTGCTGCTGTTTGACGGGTGGATTGCGACACTGCGGGAACACCGCACAAAGGTGCTGACATACGAAAGACTGACGCACACCATTACCGTATCCACGATCTCCATGCGTACAAGTATTGCAAGAACAAGAAAGGAAGAGGAATCACAATTCGAAACGGATTGAAATTTCCTCTCCCTTTTGTTCTTTTTCCTGTATACTAGTACAGGTTAAGGATGGTGTGACATGTTAAAGAAAGCATTTGATTCTGAGAAGTACCTGACGCTGCAGAGAGATAAGATTCTGGAGCGCATTCATATGTTTCAGGGAAAGCTGTATCTGGAATTCGGCGGGAAGATGTTTCAGGACTCCCACGCCGAAAGAGTTCTTCCGGGTTACGATCCCAACAACAAGATCAAGCTTCTTTCCGAACTCAAGGATGAAGTGGAACTGATCATCTGTATCAACGCCAATAACATTGAAAACTCCAAAGCACGCGGAGACAACGGAATTTCCTATGATCAGGAGGTATTCCGTCTGATTGACGCATTCAAGGAACTGAATCTGTATGTCGGTTCGGTTGTCATTACACAGTACGCACATCAGAATGGTGTGGATGTATTCCGTACAAGACTGGGCAAGGCAGGCATCCGTTCCTACCTGCATTATCCGATCAATGGATATCCGACAGATGTCGATCATATCGTATCGGAAGACGGACTTGGGAAAAACCAGTATGTACCAACAGAAAGAAAACTGATTGTCGTTACCGCACCGGGTCCGGGTTCAGGTAAAATGGCAACGTGCATTTCCCAGCTGTATCACGATCAGGCCAACGGCATTTCCTCCGGTTATGCCAAGTTTGAAACTTTCCCGGTATGGAATCTGCCTCTGCATCATCCGGTCAACCTGGCATATGAAGCAGCTACGGCAGACCTGGACGACATTAATATGATTGACCCGTATCACCTGGAAGCCTACAGCAAGACAGCCGTCAACTATAACCGTGATATTGAAATCTTCCCGGTTTTAAACCGTATCATTGAACGTATCATGAAGGTTTCTCCTTACAGATCACCAACGGACATGGGTGTCAATATGGTCGGTTTCTGTATTGAAAATGAACAGGCTGCCATTGAAGCTTCCAGACAGGAAATCATCCGCAGATATTTTGAAACACTGGTGCAGGTCAGAAAAGACCGTCTGCCGGAAACATCTCTGCAGAAGATTGAACTTCTGATGAACCGGTGCGGACTTACGCCGACAGACCGTAAGGTTGTCAGTGCGGCAAGAACAAAGGCACAGGAAACAGGTTCCGGCGCCATGGCACTGGAACTGCCGGATGGAACAATGATCACAGGAAAGACATCATCCCTGTTTGGACCTTCCGCATCTGTCATCATCAATGCGATCAAGGAAGTTTCGGGTATCGAGGATGAACAGCAGCTGCTGGATAAAAACGCTGTCCGCTGCATCCAGAATCTCAAGGTCAACAACCTTGGCAACCAGAATCCAAGACTGCATTCCGATGAGGTGCTCATTGCCCTGGCGATGATTTCCGATACAAACCCGTATGCGAAAAAAGCAATGGAATCATTGAATCTGATCCGTGGCTCAGAAGCACACTGCACGGTTGTACTGCCGTTAGAGGATGCGGAGATCTTCAGAAGACTGGGTGTCAATGTCACCTACGATCCGATCTACGAACAGAAAACTCTGTATCACAAACATTAATACTGCCCCTGGCAGTATTTTTCTGTTCCTTCGGAAAAATAGTAAAAAGTGCAGCTGATCTCAACTGCACTTCACTCAATCACGCTTCAAAGAAAGGA
>JBJEFE010000022.1:0-15422 GCA_051873755.1 Bulleidia sp.
CTTGACGCGGATTATGAAAACGTTTTCTTGAGTAAACAGATGATTTGCTTTATAATGTACTACAGAAATATTTAAGGAGGCTATAATGGCTTGTAAGAAATACGTCTATAAGTTCACTGAGGGAAACGGTTCCATGCGCGAACTCCTCGGTGGTAAGGGTGCCAACCTTGCGGAAATGAGCAATCTCGGCATGCCTGTTCCATCCGGTTTTACCATCACAACAGAAGTATGTACTGCATACTACAATGATGGCAGAAAACTGAATGATACAATCAAAAAGCAGATCAACGCACATGTTGCATGGCTTCAGAAGACAACAGGCAAGAAGCTTGGTGATCTGAAGAAACCACTCCTTGTATCCGTACGTTCCGGTGCACGTGCATCCATGCCTGGTATGATGGACACCATCCTGAACCTTGGTATGAATGATGATGTCGTCAAGGCAGTTGAAGAACAGTCCGGCAACGCAAGATTCGCATACGACTCCTACAGAAGATTCATTCAGATGTTCTCCGATGTTGTTATGGGTCTTGATAAGTCCAAATTCGAAAAGATTATTGACGAAGTCAAGGAAGCCAGGGGAATCAAGCTCGACATCGAAATGGATGGCGATGATATGAAGGAACTGACAGAAAGATTCAAGGCTTTCTATCTGGAAAACATGAATGAGGAATTCCCACAGGATCCTAACATCCAGCTCGAACGTGCAATCGAAGCCGTATTCCGTTCCTGGAACAACGACCGTGCAATCTTCTACCGTAAGATGAATGATATCCCGGATGACTGGGGTACAGCAGTCAACGTCATGGAAATGGTATTCGGAAACATGGGTAATGACTGCGGTACAGGTGTCTGCTTCTCCAGAGACCCATCCACAGGTGAAAACAGGTTCTTCTATGGTGAATATCTGATCAACGCACAGGGTGAAGACGTCGTTGCGGGTATCCGTACACCACAGCAGATCTCCAAGAAGGGATCCAGGGAATGGGCTAAGAATGCCGGTATTTCCGAAGCGGAAAGAAAGAAGAACTATCCGTCTCTTGAAGAATCCATGCCTGAAGCATACCAGGATCTGGTCAATGTCAAGAACCTGCTTGAAAAGCACTACCATGACATGCAGGACATGGAATTCACAATTGAACACGGCAAGCTGTTCATGTTACAGACAAGAAACGGTAAGAGAACTGCAGCTGCAGCTCTGAAGGTTGCGACTGACATGTATGAAGAAAAACTCGTCACAAAGGATCAGGCATTACTGATGGTTGAACCAAAGCAGCTCGATGACCTGTTACATCCGATGTTCGATGCGGAAGATCTGAAGGCAGCCAAGGACAGAGTCATCGCCAAGGGTCTGGCAGCTTCTCCTGGTGCAGGCTGTGGTGCGGTTGTATTCACAGCGGAAGACGCAAAGAAAGAAGCCGCAAACGGAAAGAAAGTCGTTCTTGTCAGACTTGAAACATCTCCTGAAGATATCGAAGGTATGCATGTTTCCGAAGCAATCGTTACAGTCCGCGGTGGTATGACATCCCACGCAGCTGTCGTTGCCCGTGGTATGGGTGCGTGCTGTGTATCCGGATGCGGTGATATTTCCGTAGACGAAACAAACAGGACATTCACAGTCAATGGCAGAACATACCATGAAGGTGATGTAATCTCCGTAGACGGTTCCACAGGTCTTGTCTATGATGGCGAAATCAAGACAGTTCCTGCAAAGATTTCCGGTAACTTTGCGAAGTTCATGAAGTGGGCAGATGAAAGAAGAACATTGTCCATCCGTACAAATGCGGATACACCGGAAGACGCAAGAAAGGCTGTCGAATTCGGTGCCGAAGGTGTCGGCCTTGTCCGTACAGAACATATGTTCTTCAACTCCGCAGAACGGATCAAGGCAATCCGTATGCTGTGCGTTGCGACAAACGATGAACAGAGACAGAAGGCTCTGGACATTGTTGAACCATACCAGCAGGAAGACTTTGAAGGTATCTTTGAAGCACTGGGAGGCAGAAGTGTCACAGTCCGTCTGCTCGATCCGCCGTTACATGAATTCCTGCCTAAGACAGAAGCTGAAATGCAGGAAATCGCTGATGCAATGGGCATCACACTTGACGATGTAAAGAAGGCTGATGAAGAGCTGAAGGAATTCAACCCGATGATGGGTCACAGAGGATGCCGTCTGGATGTTACATATCCTGCAATCGGTGTCATGCAGACAAGAGCGATCATCAACGCAGCCATCAACATCAACGCAGCACATCCGACATGGAAGTTCGAACCTGAAATCATGGTACCGCTGGTAGGTGAAAAGAAGGAACTCGACTATGTCGCTGATATCATCCGTAAGACAGCTGATGAAGTCATCGCTGAAAAGGGTGTGAAGCTGACATACCACATCGGTACAATGATCGAAATCCCACGTGGTGCTCTGAATGCCGGTGAACTGGCTGAAACAGCTGAATTCTTCTCCTTCGGTACAAACGACCTGACACAGATGACATTCGGCTTCTCCAGAGATGACGCCGGTAAGTTCCTGGATGACTACTACGCAAAGCACATCTATGAAAACGATCCGTTCGCACACATCGATGTCAACGGTGTAGGCAAGCTTGTCAAGCACGCAGCTGAAGCAGGCCGCGCTACAAGAAAGAACATCCACCTTGGTGTATGTGGTGAACACGGTGGTGATCCGCAGTCCATTGAATTCTTCCAGAGTGTTGGTCTTGACTATGTATCCTGCTCTCCATACCGTGTACCGCTTGCACGTCTTGCGGCAGCACAGGCAGCGATCCACCAGGGCGTTGAACCTAAGAAGACAAGAAAGTCCAAGAAGTAATAACAAGGATCATATGAGTATCTCCTGTGAAAAGGGGATACTCTTTTTTGATCCATTCAGGTACCGGGAAAACACGTACGAATCCTGATGGGCATTACTCTTTTTTATCAGGGTCATTGTCACCTGAACTTCAAGTGGAAATAAGCAGGATAAAAGAATGTGTGTACGAAGAAACACTGATTGAAAGAAGAACACATTGCTTCGAATCATGACAGGAGTCAAATCTGCATGCGGAAGTTTCTCCTGATGGTTCCTGTTTTGAAATGATCTGATGGAAAATGGACCGGTTGATACGATGTCTTTGATGTTGACAGCCATGTCATCAGGGAGGATCATCGACGTCATGAAATATACAGATTGAATTTCTGTGCCGTACTTTCAAATACGCTGAAAAAGTAGGATAATACAGGTAAGTTCAAGATACTGATATCATCGGAAGGGAGTATCCCGGGCATACAATTCAAAGGAGAATAACGTTTCCGGACTCATATCATCTGAGACTGCCCGCGTTATGTGTATTGATTATGGAAAAATATATTCTCGCAATCGATCAGGGTACGACAAGTTCCCGTGCGATTCTGTTCGACCATGATTCCCGTGTTGTATGTACGGCACAGAAGGAATTCACACAGTATTTCCCTCAGCCTGGATGGGTGGAACATGACGCCAATGAAATCTGGCTTACCGTTCTTGCCTGTATGGCTGAAGTGATACAGAAATCCCGTATCTCACCATCTCAGGTTGTCGGGATCGGTTTAACCAACCAGAGAGAGACAACCGTCGTATGGGACAGGGAAACAGGGCTGCCTGTATATCATGCGGTTGTTTGGCAGTCACGCCAGACTTCTGAGATCTGTGATGAACTGATCAATCAGGGATATAATGAAACATTCCGGAATAAAACAGGACTTCGGATTGACCCGTACTTTGCCGGAACAAAGATCCGCTGGATTCTGGATCATATCGAAGATGGACAGAAACGGGCAGAAGAGGGAAAACTTCTTGCCGGTACGATTGACAGCTGGCTGATCTGGTGTCTGTCAGGTTCGAAAGTACATGCGACAGACTATACAAACGCAAGCAGAACACTGCTGTACAACATTCATGAACTGAAGTGGGATGAGGAACTGTGTTCGATTCTGAATATTCCGATGTGCATCCTGCCGGAAGTCAAGGACAGCTGCGGTGTGATCGCCGATACTGCACCATATCATTTCTTCGGGCAGTCGGTTCCGATCTGCGGTGTTGCCGGTGACCAGCAGGCAGCCCTGTTTGGTCAGAGGTGCTTTGAAAAGGGAATGTCCAAGAATACCTATGGTACAGGTGGCTTCCTGTTGATGAATACAGGTGAGCAGGCAGTCAGAAGTAAAAACGGTTTACTGACAACCATAGCCTGGAGTATGGATGGTAAGATCACATATGCACTGGAAGGTTCCATCTTTGTTTCAGGCAGTGCGATTCAGTGGCTTCGTGATCAGCTTCACTTCTTCAAAAACTCCGCCGAGTCACAACAGCAGGCACAACAGGCAGCCGAAACAAGCGGAGTATACATGGTTCCCGCATTTGTCGGACTTGGTGCGCCGTATTGGGATGATCGCTGCCGTGGTGCGATTTTCGGATTGACACGCGGTACAACCATCGAGGATATTACAAAGGCAACACTGGAATCACTTGCATATCAGACAAGGGATGTTCTTGATGCGATGGTACAGGATTCCGGACTGCCGTTATCAAAGCTGAAGGTGGACGGCGGTGCCTCCAACAATGATTATCTGATGCAGTTTCAGGCCGATCTGCTCAACCGCAGTATTGAACGACCTTCCATTACCGAAACAACCGCACTGGGTGCTGCCCACCTGGCAGGCCTGGCTGTTGGATACTGGAAAGATCGAAGTGAATTCAGGGATGAAACACCTGCGACTATCTATCAGCCTAAGCGGGATGAGAGTGTGATGGAAGAAAAATACGATCGGTGGAAAAAGGCCGTGGAAGCCGCAAGATGCTTCACGAAATGATGAAAAATGCTTGAAATCATACGCAGGATCGTTTATATTTAGATGCGTAAACAGGGAGTGCTTGTCGGCACTCCTTCTGTTATGTTTAAGGGAGGGTTATGACCAATATACAGCGTCTTGCCGAAATGTTTGCGCCGGTACTTGAAGAGATGGATATCAGACTCTATGATCTGCAGTATCGTACGCAGGGAAAAGAACATATCCTGGAAGTCGCCATCATGAAAGCGGATGGTTCCATGGATCTGGACACATGTGCACTTGTCAGTGAAAAGCTGAGTGATGTGCTGGATGCCGAAGATCCGATCAGTGAGGAGTATACTCTGGAAGTATGTTCACCGGGTGCTGAAAGGGAAATCAGAGATCTGAATGAACTGGATCATATGAGCGGATCATATGTTTATGTCAGACTGAAACATCCGTTCAAATCCATGCTGGAATTCACAGGGGAAATCGTGGATGTTCAGGATGGTGTGATCACTCTGGATTACCGTGACAAGGCAGCCCACAGAAAGGCAGAATTCACAAAGGATAATATCGATTATATCCGCATGGCGGTAAGAATTTAGGAGAACATATGGAACTGAACTACAAGAACATGATCAAGGCACTTGTATCACTTGAGGATGAGAAGAATATCTCTGAGGAAGTGGTGCTGGATGCTTTGAAGGAAGCAATGGCGAAGGCATACAAGAAGAATGCGGAACTGCAGGATATTGATGTCGTCGCTGAAATCAATGAAAAGAAAAAGACCATTGATCTGTTTCAGAACTACACGGTTGTCGCCACAGACGATGACGTGGAAGATGATGAACTGGAAATCGGTCTTGCGGAGGCAAAGGCATACGATGCCAATGCGGAAGTGGGAGGTATCATCCGTCGTCCTGTTGAAATGACGGAAATGTCCAGAGCTGCCGTGTCCATTGCCAAGAACGTACTTCGTCAGAAGATCCGTGAAGCGGAAAAGGTTTCCGTGTACAACGAGTTTATTGACAAGAAGGATGAGATGCTGCTGGGGGAAGTGGAATCCGTCAAGGACAAGTTTGTACTTGTCAACCTGGGCAAGACAACAGCCCTTATGCCAAGAAGCGCACAGATTCCAAACGAACACCTGCGTGAAGGCCAGCAGATCAGAGTTGTGATCAAGGAAGTCAACCGTGAAACAAAGGGATCCCAGGTACTTGTATCCAGAGCGGATCCGATGCTTGTCAAAAGACTGTTTGAAAAAGAAGTACCGGAAATCTACGAAGGAACCGTTGAGATCAAGGCGATTGCCAGAGAAGTCGGTGACCGTACAAAGATGGCGGTCATTTCTCACAACCCGGATGTTGATCCGATCGGTGCCTGCATCGGTCCAAAGGGGCAGAGAGTACAGCGTATCATTGAGGAGCTCAAGGGTGAAAAGATTGATATCTTCACATACTCCGATGATCTGACCGAACTTGTAAGAAATGCACTGTCTCCGGCTGAGGTTATTGCGGTACTGCCGCAGAGTGACGGACACAATGTCCTTGTCATCGTCGATGAGGATCAGCTGTCCCTTGCCATCGGAAAGCGCGGTAAGAACGCAAGACTTGCGGTCAAGCTGATCAACAGAAACATCGACATCAAGACACGCCGTGACATTGAGGAAATGGGCATGGATTACGATGCGATGATCGCCGAGGCAGAAGCACGCAGAGAGGAAATCAGACGTGAGAACCTGCGTAAGGAAACAGCACGCAAGGTTGAGGAAGCACGTGCAAAGGCCGCTGAAAGACTTGAGGCCGGTATGAAGAAGCTGGAAGCTCTTGGCGGCAAGGCTGAGGAAGAAGAAAATGACTACATCCCGGATGAGATGATGGATACACTGGATGACAATGTATACCAGGCCATCGACATGACATCCGACGAGAAGGAAGAGGAAACACCGGCTGTTGAAACTGCTGTGGAAGAACCTGCAGCAGTGGAAGAAACTGAACCTGTTGAGGAAACAGAAGAAGAGATTGAGGAAATTGAAGACGCAGAAGACGTCGTTGAAGAAGGCTCCATGGAAAAGAAACCTGAATCCAGAAAGCATGCCAACCTTGAGGAAATGGCTGCGAATAATACATACGTATCCAGATTTGAAAAGCTTGCGGACTCATCCAGGCAAAAGCAGGACACAAAGTTCAAGAAGCGCTATAAGAAGAAGGATGAGGAATCCAACTACAAGGTATCCAACAAGGAACTTGAAAAGCAGCTCAAGGATAAGCTGGCTGTATCCAAGGCAGCCGCAAAGCCTGTGTATACCGAAGAGGAACTGGCTGAAATCGAAGCACAGCAGGAAGCGGAAGAAGAAAGAGAGTACGACATCGATTACGATGAGTATGAAGACTTCTACGATGAGGATGACAATTAATCATGCCTAAGAAGATTCCGATGAGACGCTGTGTGGCGACAGGTGAACAGTTTCCGAAAAAGGAACTGCTGCGGATTGTCCGTACACCGGAAGGAGAACTCAAAGTGGATCCGACAGGCAGGATGAATGGACATGGCGCATATATCCGCAAGGATGAATCCGTCATTGACATTGCCAGAAAAAACAGGGCTTTGAGCAGAGCTCTGTCGGTGGAGATTCCGGATTCCTTCTATGAGGAAATCCGCAATGCCATGAAATAATCTTTGTATTTGTACAGAAACGGAGTGATGTGCAGAAACAATGCATTACGGGAACAACTCCCGCAAGTCATGAAAAGGAGGACATATGGCAACAAACAACAAGAAGAAGCCGAATAACAAAAACAGAAAGCCGAATAACAACAGTAACAGCGGCAATCGCAGAAACAACAACCGCGGCTTCAACAATAACAACAGAAAACAGGTCGAGGAAGTTCATGCCATTACCTATACCGACGGCATTACGGTAGGTGAACTGGCTGAGAAGATCAACAGGTCTTCCACGGATATCATCAAGACTCTGTTCATGGAAGGAAAGGCAGTTACCATCAATACACCGCTGGATGACGAAACAGTGGAACTGGTATGCATTTCCTATGATATTGAACCGACAAAGGTCAAGGAGAGAGAAGAGGACACACTGGAAGTCGATATTCAGGATGATCCGGCATCTCTTGTCGGCAGACCTCCGATCGTTACGATCATGGGTCACGTTGACCATGGTAAGACAACACTGCTCGATACCATCCGTAAGTCATCCGTAGCCATGGGTGAAGCAGGCGGTATCACGCAGGCCATCGGTGCCTACCAGGTAGCCATCAACGGCCGTAAGATCACATTCCTGGATACACCTGGCCACGAGGCATTTACTGCCATGCGTGCCCGTGGCGCTTCCGTTACCGACCTTGCGATCATTGTCGTCGCAGCAGATGATGGTGTCATGCCGCAGACAATCGAAGCTATTGACCATGCCAAGGCAGCCGATGTTCCGATTATCGTTGCCGTAAACAAGATTGATAAGCCAGGTGCCAATCCGGATCGTGTCATGACTGAAATGAGTGAACATGACCTGATGCCGGAAGAATGGGGCGGTGAAACAATCTATGTGCAGACAAGCGCGAAAAAGGGTGAAGGCATTAACGACCTGCTGGAAACGGTATTAACGGTTGCGGATGTGCAGGAACTCAAGGCAAATCCGAATCGTATCGCAACAGGTACGGTCATTGAAGCCAAGCTGGACAAGGGCAGAGGCCCTGTCGCAACACTGCTTGTACAGAACGGTACATTAAAACAGGGTGAACCTGTGGTTGTCGGTACGGCTTTCGGTAAGATCCGTAAGATGACAGATGAAAACGGTAATGAACTCAAGAGTGCAGGACCTTCCACACCTGTGGAAATCATCGGTCTGAACGATGTACCTGCCGCAGGTGATCTGTTCCGTGCCTTTGAGGATGAAAAGGAAGCCAGAGCTCTGGCAGACAGACGTAAGAGAAGAAAGATTGAAGCGGAAAGAAGAAAGACTTCTGCCGTATCCCTCGAAGATCTGTCCGCTCAGATTGAAGCTGGTGAGATCAAGGAAATTCCGATCATCATCAAGGCGGATGTTCAGGGTTCTGCAGAAGCTGTTAAGAGCTCCATGGAGAAGCTGACAGTCGGTGATGTCAAGATCAACGTCATTCACGCAACGGCCGGTGCGATTACCGAATCGGATATCATGCTTGCGGACGCATCTCATGCCATGATTATCGGCTTTAACGTCAGACCTGACGCCAATATCCGTAAGAAGGCGGAAGAAGCTGGTGTTGAAATCCGTCTGCACAACATCATCTACAAGGCAACCGAAGAAATGGAACTTGCGATGAAGGGTATGCTGGAACCGGTATATGAGGACGTCACAATCGGTGAAGGTGAAGTCAGAGAAACATATAAGGTTTCCCGTATCGGTACCGTTGCCGGTATCATGGTTACTTCCGGTAAGGTCACAAACGTATCCAATGTACGTCTGATCCGTGACGGTATCGTCATCTACACAGGAAAACTGGGTTCCCTGCAGAGATTCAAGGATCAGGCAAAAGAAGTTGTACAGGGCTACGAATGCGGTCTGACAATTGAACGTTATAACGACATCAAGATCGGCGACACACTCGAATTCTACGTGGCACAGGAAGTGCCTGTGGAGTAAGTCCATGGCAAAGAGTGTCAAGCAGAAGCGGCTGGAAGGTGTTATCCGCAAGAATATATCAGATATCATCCAGTTTGGAATCAAGGATCCAAACGTCGGATTTGTGACAATCACGGATGTCAATGTCTCCAACGACCATTCCTATGCCAAGGTATTCGTCACATTCCTTGGCAAGGATGCCCGTGCACAGGCAGGCCTCAAGGCTTTAAACAGAGCCAAGGGCTTTATCAGAAGTGAATTATCACAGAGACTGGATATCAGAAGAACACCGGAACTGATCTTTGTTCTGGATGAAACGGAAATGAAAGCAAGACATATTGATGAAATCATTCACAGCCTTCATACAGACGACGATTCCACAGAAACTGAATAACAGCAGCGTCATTTCCCACACACGGGGAGTGACGCTCTTTTTATTTGCATATCCGTAATAATATATGTATTACCGGTTTCACTTCAGACACAGAATACACCTGTTTCAGTACAGAAACCTGTACTGAAAACCACCAGAGCCACCATTCTTTACACTCACTTTACATAATTCTGTTACATAACATGTTACAGAAATACTCATATTGGTCATTTTCAACCAAGTTTTCCGAATAGAATATATACATAACACAAGGAAGGAGATCATTGTATAAAACAGGACGGGAGGCACTGTTATGGTTGGAATCACTGGATTGGGACTGATTGCATTGGGAGTTGTACTGCTTTCCATCGGAAACAGAAAACAATCATAAGCTTCTGTACAGGCACATTGTATGTATCATACAGTGTGCTTTTGTATATGGAAAATACTGATATGACACAATGGGAAAGAAAACTTTTACACTCATTTGTTTCGCAGATGTAACAAGATCTCCTGTATTCCACATCAGATCCCATCATTATCATCAGATTACATGAACAGTTGTATAAAAACACATATAAATACTCATAAAACGCATTACCTAAACTGTAACCATAAAGTGAATTTTATATGTGAAAATAGTCATGAAATCAGAAAATCATGCATAAAAAACCGGTATACAGAATGTCAGTTGTCTGTCTGACAGGTTGTATGAGGTTATACAGTGTGGTCTTCTGCACGTTAATTGGAATTCCTCTGGTTTTCCATGACTGTGCCATTTGAAAGAAGGGGATACAACAGGAATGAGCAAAATGAAGAAATTTCTGAACAGGATCTCAACCATCCTGGTAGCTGCAGTCGTCGTACTTGCATTACTGCTTGTAGGGGCAAGATTCATCGGTCTGAATGTATACACCGTACTTTCCGGTTCCATGGAGCCGACATACCACGTGGGGTCACTGATTTATGTGAAGGATGTCGATCCATATGAATTGAAGAACGGGGATGTCATCACATTCATGCTGGATGAGGATACGATCGCAACACACAGAATTGTTGAGGTGGTACCGGATGAAGAGGATTCGAATGTCATCCGTTTCCGTACAAAAGGTGACGCCAATGATTCCGTTGACGGATCACTGGTACATTACAGAAATGTCATCGGTACACCGGTATTCTCGATTCCAAAGCTGGGATACTTTGCGAATTACATCCAGCATCCGCCTGGCATGTACATCGCCATATCAGCAGGAGCTCTGATCCTGTTGCTGGTATTCCTGCCAGACCTGTTTTCAAATGACAACAGCATGGAAAACAAAAAGAAAAAGAAGATTAACACAAAACAGACAGACGAATAAGACAAAAGGAGAAAAGCAAAATGAAAAACGCGAAGAAAATCGTTATGGGCGTCATCTGTGCGCTCGCTATCGTTACAGCTTCTGTAATGGGCACAATGGCTTACCTCACAAGTAATGACGAAGTAGTCAACACATTTACAGTTGGTAACGTTCAGATCAAGCTCGACGAAGCAAAGACTAACACTGATGGCACTCTTGTAGTTGGCGAAGACAGAGTTCAGGCAAACAGCTACAAGCTTCTGCCAGGTCACACATACAACAAGGACCCTATGGTTACTGTATTAAAGGGTTCTGAAGCTTCTTATGTTAAGATGACTGTTACATTCACAAAGGCTGCAGAATTAGATGCAATCTTCGCTCCAACTGGTGCTGATATGACATCTATCTTCAATGGATATGATTCTACAAATTGGATCTATAAAGGAAATACAGAGAATACAGTTGCTAATACACGTACATATGAATTCTGGTACAAGGAAACATTAGCAGCAGCTCCGACTGAAGATGTTGCCTTAGATGCACTGTTTGATTCCATTACAGTTCCTGGAACGATTACAAATTCCCAGCTCGCAACAATTGCAGGCATGACAATCACAGTCAATGCATATGCGATCCAGGCAGATGGTTTCGCAGAAGCTGCCGCAGCTTGGGCAGCTTACGGCAATTAATCATTGAGGTTTAGACGATGAATAAGAAAGTAATTGCGACTGTAGGAGCATGTGCATTATGCCTTGGACTTGGTGTCGCTGGCACACTTGCATGGCTGACTGATAAAACTGATCCTGTTGTTAATACATTCACAGATTCTGACATAAATATTACTTTAACTGAAACAAAAAATGATTTTCAGATGATTCCTGGTTTTACGATCGATAAGGATCCTACAGTCACAGTAGATTCTGGAAGTGAAGATTGCTATCTTTTCGTAAAGCTTGATAAATCCGAAACATATGGAACTTATCTTGAGGATTATGTAATAGCTGATGGGTGGACAGCTTTAGATACAACAGCTTATCCTGGTGTTTATTACAGAACAGTTTTATCGGCAGATTCAGTTCGTTCTTTCAGTGTCCTTAAGGATAATCAAGTTACTGTTAAAACTTCTGTTACCAAAGAAGATATGGATGCAATTGATGGAGTTGTTTCAGTAAATCTTAGTGCTGAAGAAAAGACAAAGGCTATCGATGCTGAACTTGCTAAAAGACCAACTCTGACAGTAACAGCTTATGCGACACAGTATTATCAGAAGAATAATACTCCATTTTCAGCTCAAACAGCATGGACAAACATTAATCCTTCAGCTGGGACTGGAGAATAAAGAGGTTTAGACATGAAAAAGAAATTCTTAGCATTCGCTACTGTATTCGCTCTGGCTGCTGTTGCAGTTGTTGGCGGTACAATGGCTTATTTTACAGATAAAGACGCTAAAGATAATGAATTTACAGTTGGTAATGTAAAGATTGCTTTAGTCGAACAGCAGAATGGATTTGATGAAGAATCACAGGAAACTACTCTTGTTCCTTTTGAAGATGGAAAAGTATTAATGCCAGGCATTAACAATGCTGTTGACAAGATTGTTTCAGTAAAGAACATAGGTGCAAACGATGCTTATGTTCGTGTAAAGATCACTGTTCCATCAGACATTAAAGATGTAATTAAACTCATTCCTAATGAAGGCAGTAAGTACTGGGATGAATTACTTGATGAAGATAATATCTCTGATGATGAAAAAACAGGAGACCGTACATATACAGTCATTTACAGCGAAATTGTCGCTCCGGATACTGTTACAGAAGATGTATTAAGCAAGGTATATCTTGATGATACTGTAAATTATGAAAACGATGGTGAAGGAGAAGATGGTTACTATTATGTTGTTACAAACGATGATGGTACAACAAAACGTCAGTACATTTCTCTTGATCCAGAATCTGTAGTAGTTAAGGTTGTTGCTGAAGCAATTCAGGCAGATGGATTCGATACTGCTGAAAAAGCTTTCGAAGCATACGATGCACAGAAATAATCACTGAATATTGATGCTCTGCACTTGATCATGTGCAGGGCATATCAGAGTACTTATTAGAGACTGAGTATTCTGATATGCCCTTAGGCTTAAACATAGAAACATGGAGGCAAAACGTTATGAAAAAGAAATTACTTGCTCTGGCTATAGTAGGTATATGCAGCTCTCTAGTCGCATATGGGACAATTGCTTATTACACAGCTTCAGAGAAAGCAGAGAACGTCATTACATCAGGTAATGTAGGTATTGATCTGCTGGAATGGGCAGATGAAGACAAGACAGTTCCATATGAAGAAATGTATCCGGATAATGAGGTTACGGGTGTCATGCCGGGTACAGATGTCACCAAAATTGTAGAAGTAAAGAATACCGGTGATAATGCAGTATGGGTAAGGGTATCTGTGGACAAGGAAATCATTCTTAGTGGTGAATCAGATACGGATCCTGATGCTGGACTGATGACAATGGACTTTGATACAGATAACTGGGTTGATGGAGAAGATGGTTATTTCTACTATGTGAGTCCATTAGAAGCAGGCAGCACAACAGAGCCGCTGTTTGCGGCAGTCAGCTTTGATGGAGATATGGGTAATGACTACCAGAACTGCAAAGCAAAAGTGGATGTCAAAGCATATGCTGTTCAAACAGCAAATAACGGTACAACAGTATCAGAGGCTGCAGGATGGCCTCTGGATGAATAAAGAGCAGAGGAGGGATTGAAATGAAAAAACTGAAGTTAAGAAAAGAAGTGAAATTCATAACTGCTTCAATTGCTCTTGGGTTAACACTTTGTGCAGTACCAACAATGAAGGTCATTGCAGAAGACGATACAGTTGATACACCAGTAGCTACAGAAACTGAAGATCTGTATACAAGACTGATGACAGCTGAAACTATTGAAGAGTTTGAAGAGATTGTAAATGCTGCATCTGATGAGGAGACAGCTTTACTGACAGAAGAACAGTTCGAAAATATAGACATACATATTTCTATTTTGCTTGATGATCCAAAAAAAGTAGAAAACGATAATTATTTAGATAATAATTCTTTTGTTAGTGAGATAGTTGTCCCATCTGTAAATTTTACAAATGTTGCACCTCTTGTTGATATGACAAATTTTGATAACTAAGGGAGGATTTGAAATGAAACAGTCTAAAACATATTCCTTATTTTTATCAATACTAATGATAGTATCTTGTTTTTCAATTGTAACTCCGATATATGCTGATGAAGATCAAGGCAGTTCATCAGACAATGGTATACATGTTGAAAAAAATGCTATAGTCAATCCAGATGGTTCATATACTATTTCGCTGGAAGCATACGCTACTGGTAGTAAAATAATCTCTGTAATTGATACAGATGTTCCTACAGATATAGTCCTTGTATTAGACCAGTCAGGATCAATGGCTAGATCAATGACGGTAACAGATTTCCGCCCTTATAAAAATGAAAGCAATGGTAACTTATATCTTTATAGAAACAATGGTGGAGAACAGAATTTGTATTACCAATTATCAGACGGTTCTTACTCTAAGGTAAATGTTACTTATTCTGATTCAGAGGTTCAATATACAGAAATCAGGCAACAAACATATACATCAGAGTATTATCAAATGGATAAGCTTTATGCTTGTATTGATGGCATTTATTATCCAGTTGAAATAAGTTATGAGTGGGTACAAAGTGGACGGAATTCTGGTTTTAAATACGTTTATAGAGCAAACGGAAAAACTATTGGAACTTCAAGATATTACAATGAAATCCCTTCATTTTCTGGTATAGATGGGAATTGCTTATACACAATGTCAGCTGATGAATCAAAACGCATTTATTTATATACTTATACGGATACAAACGGAGATCAGCAACAATTAGAATCGACCGGTGTAAGTACAATTCCAGATTTCACTTTATACCAAGCTTATTCAAACACTTCAAAAACAAGATTAGATTCTCTTGTAGATGCAGTAACACTTTTTGTAGAAGAAGTTCAGAAAAAAGCTGCTGGGGAAGATGAGGATATTAACACTACTGAAGATAATATTAATCATCGTATTGCAATTGTAGGTTTTTCGTCAAGTGGTTACAATAATACGGAATTATTAACAGGTAATGATATTACCACAGGAACCGATTATTACGGAACGAGCCCTTCAACAAGTGGTAGCTATTACTATTTCCCAACTGGATATGAAAAAAATGGTCCGGATTATTATGATGGAATATCCGATGATCAATATAAAA
>JBJEFE010000023.1:0-15295 GCA_051873755.1 Bulleidia sp.
ACAAAGTTGTTTTTAGTGCGCCTTGTTCGCACTTTTTTATATCCTCAGCCCTTATAGCTGTTGGATATCATCTCAGTGAATCGAGTTTTCGACCCTACTCGTGAGATATATGATTTGGAGTTTTCATCTTTCATCCAATGGGATGTAGGGAATGTTTTCTTCTCCGATGTATTTGTATGCAGGTCGGATGATTCTGTTCGCAAATTCAACTTCTTCGATTCTGTGAGCACACCAGCCCGCAACTCTTGCAATGGCGAAGATTGGAGTATAGAGATCTTCAGAGATTCCAAGGATACGATATACAAGTCCGGAGAACAGGTCCACATTGGCACAGACATTCTTTGTCTGGCCTTTTTCTTCTGCGAATACCTGTGGTGCCAGTCTTTCAATTGCACATAATACATCATACTGATCGCCCCAGCCTTTTTCATATGCCAGATTCTTTGAATGCTTTTTCAGAATCTGTGCTCTTGGGTCACTCTTTGTATATACCGCATGTCCGATGCCGTAAATCAGTCCGCTGTGATCTCCGGCTTCCTTGCGGATGATCTTTCTGAGATATTCTCTGATTTCATCGTCATTGTGTACATCATTGACATTTGCCATGATGTTGTCCAGCTGTGTCATGACCTTGTGGTTGGCACCGCCATGCTTTGGACCTTTTAATGCCAGGATGGAGGAGGCAATTGCGGAGTATGTGTCCGTACCTGTGGAAGAGAGTACTCTGTCCGCAAATGTGGAGTTGTTGCCGCCGCCATGGTCCGCATGTACAATCAGACACAGATCAAGCAGTCTTGCCTCTTCATGTGTGTACTGCTGGTCCATACGGTAAATGGAAAGAATATGTTCAGCTGTACTCAGTCCCTTTGTCGGGTAGTGGAAATACAGCGGACCGTGTTCATATACATGCAGCTTGGTAATGTATGCATATACCATCATGGTCGGTAATTCCGCAATCAGGTTCATCGACTGACGCAGAATATTTTCAAGAGACGGATCCTCCGCATCCGGATCATAGGAATACATCGCAAGTACGGATCTTGCCATCTTGTTCATGATGTTCGGGGATGGGGCTGCGATAATCATCGATTCCGCAAATCCCTCCGGCAGTTCTCTGTGGTTTTCAATCAGTGCAGAGAAATGATCCAGAGCTTCCCTGTTCGGAAGAGATCCGAACAACAACAGCCATACAACCTCTTCGAACATGAAACGGTCATTGGTAATTGCTTCGTTTACGATATCGTTCAGATCAATACCACGATAGATGAGCTGACCTTCCTTCGGGATGATCTTTCCGTTTTCATCCTTTTCGTAACCCACAACATCACAGATATTTGTCAGTCCCGCCAGTACACCTGTACCGTCCGCATTTCTCAGACCACGTTTGACACCAAGTTTATCGGATACTTCAGGATTGATGTAGTTATGCTTTCTGTACTCGTCACACAGTGCTTTGAGCTGTTCCTTGGATAATTCATGGATATCAGGGTATAACATATCGCCACCTCATCACTTTCTTCTTTTAAATAATAGATTTTATTATACAATAGAACGCAAAGAAAGGGTAAAAAAATATGAAAGCAGTATTAATACCGGGTGACGGAATTGGAAAAGAAATCGCACAGAGTGTGATGAGTGTATCCGAAGCACTGGATACAGGCATTACATGGGAAGTATTCCAGGCTGGTGCCGAGTACCACAGCCAGAGCGGTGATCTGATGGAAAAAGGATTGCTGGAAAGAATCGGTGAACTGGATGTTGCGTTAAAAGGACCGACAGCCACACCAATCGGATCCGGATTCAGATCCATCAATGTCTATCTTCGTCAGGCGTTCTCCACATATGCAAATCTGAGACCTGTACATACGCTGAAAGGTGTCAGATCCAGATATGAGGATGTGGACCTTGTCATCGTAAGAGAAAATACGGAAGACCTGTATAAGGGTATCGAATACATGTATGACCCGCATACAGCCCATGGCATCAAGCTGATTACAGAGGAAGCCAGTGAACGTATTGCGCGTTTTGCGTTTGATTATGCCGTAAAGCATCACCGCAGGAAGGTAACTGCCGTTCATAAGGCAAATATCATGAAACTGACGGATGGTCTGTTTCTGAACACATTCAAAAAGGTTGCGGAGGAATATCCGGATATCGAAAGTGATTCGGTGATCATCGATGCATTATGCATGAAGCTTGTGACAGATCCGACACAGTATGATGTGCTGGTTGCGCCGAATCTGTACGGTGATATCATCTCCGATCTTTGTGCGGGACTGGTTGGCGGCCTTGGATTTGCGCCAAGTGCCAATATCGGTGAGAATGTCACAATCTATGAGGCAGTACATGGCTCTGCCCCGGATATTGCGGGCATGGATAAGGCAAACCCGACATCCCTGCTGTTATCCTTCGCAATGTTATTGAAGGACAACGGTATGGCAGACAAGGCTGAAAAGCTTGAAAAGGCCATTTATGAGGTTGTTGAGGAAGGCGTGCATACAACTGCCGATATCGGCGGAACGGCAGGTACGGTTGAATTTACAGAAGCCGTCAAGGAGAAACTGTTATGAAGCTGATTGATGAAAAGGTATGGATCAAAGACGGAAAACCATGTACGGAAGGTACAGGTGAACAGGGCAGGGATCTGACCCTGGCATATCAGATCATGCATGCCCATGATACGAAAAGTGATGATCGTATCATGCACATCACATTTGATTCCCTTACATCCCATGACATTACCTATGTCGGTATTATCCAGACAGCACGTGCATCCGGACTCAAAACATTCCCGATGCCATATGTACTGACTAACTGCCACAACACATTGTGTGCTGTCGGCGGAACCATCAACGAAGATGACCACCGTTTCGCATTGAGTGCTGCACATAAGTACGGCGGTATTTATGTACCACCGAACATGGGTGTCATTCACTCCTATAACAGAGAAATGATGAGCGGATGCGGCAGAATGATTCTTGGATCCGATTCCCATACAAGATACGGTGCCCTTGGCACAATGGGTGTGGGCGAAGGCGGCGGTGAACTGGCAAAGCAGCTGCTTGGCAGAACCTACGATATCGCAAGACCGGAAGTGGTACTTGTATGGCTGGAAGGCAAGGTCAAGCCAGGTATCGGCCCGCATGACGTAGCACTTGCAATTGTGGCTGCCACATACGCATACGGTTTTGTAAAAAACAGAGTCATGGAATTTGCCGGACCTGGTATTACTTCACTGTCCCAGGATTTCAGAAACGGCATTGATGTCATGACAACCGAGACAACATGCCTGTCATCCATCTGGGAAACAGATGAAACAACAGAGAAATACTTTGTGGATCATAACAGAGCGGACGCATATCAGCCGCTGCGTGTACAGGAAGGTGCCTGCTATGACAGAATGATTCACATTGACCTTTCTGAAATTGAATCCATGATCGCATTACCGATGCATCCAAGCCTTGCGGTATCTATTCATGAATTACAGAACAACCCGGCCAAGTATCTGAAGGAAGCACAGGACAATGCAAACAGACAGCTTTCCGGTAAGGCTTCCATGGACCTGATGACAAAGATTGACGCAGAAGGCAGAGTTCATGTTGATCAGGGCGTGATTGCAGGATGTTCCGGCGGTACATATGAGAATATCATGGCTGCCGCAAAAATCCTGAAGGGACAGGATACAGGCAACGGTGAATTCCGTCTGTCCGTGTATCCGGACTCCATGCCTATATACAAGGCACTTGTGGATAACGGAACGGTCAGTGAACTTGTGGATACGGGTGTTGTATTCCGTGAAGCGTTCTGCGGACCGTGTTTCGGTGCGGGTGATACACCGGCATGCAACGAACTGTCCATCCGCCATACGACAAGAAACTTCCCGAACCGTGAAGGCTCCAAGCCAAATGAAGGCCAGATTGCCGGGGTATGCCTGATGGATGCACGTTCCATCGCAGCCACTGCCGCAAACAAAGGCATTCTGACAGCTGCCACGGATGTGGTCAGTGAGGAAGAGGTTTCTGTTCCATACACATTTGAACAGAAGATCTATGACAAGCGTGTATATAACGGTTATGGAAATCCACAGCCGGATTATGAACTGATGTACGGTCCGAACATCAAGGACTGGCCGGAACAGCCGGAACTTGCGGATGGTATTCTGATTCAGGTTGTATCGCATATCGAAGATGATGTTACAACAACCGATGAACTGATTCCTTCCGGTGAAACATCCTCATTCCGTTCCAATCCGTTACGTCTTGCGGAATTCACACTGAGCAGAAGAGATCCGCAGTATGTATCCCGTGCAAAGCATACCGCACAGCTGACAATGGACAGTGAGGAAGTACATGCGGTCATCAAAACACTTGTGAAAAACGGCATTGCCATGTGCGGCAGCACAGGCATCTGTTCCGCAGTCTATGCAAGAAAACCAGGTGATGGTTCTGCCAGAGAACAGGCCGCATCCTGCCAGAGAGTACTTGGCGGCGGGGCAAATTTCGCAAGGGAATATGCCACAAAGAGATACCGTTCCAACTGCATCAACTGGGGTATTCTGCCGTTCTTAACGGAAAACGAACAGGATCTTCCTGTCGGCACATGGGTATATGTACCGGATATCCGTCATCATGTACGCAATACAGATGACATCAGAGCGTATGCGGTAAAGGATGACGGCATTCAGGAAATCAGATGCACACTCGGCAATCTGACAGAAGATGAGAAACAGATTCTTCTGGATGGATGCCTGATCAACTATTATAAACACTGATCTGAAGGACTGCAGCACAGCTGTGGTCTTTTTCAGTTTCAGCGATTCCGTTTTCTGACCGTAAGTGGAAAATCATTTCCGATATCATTCCTGTATTTTCCTGTTCACTCTGACACTCCCCATGATTGAAATCAGGTGCTTCCTGGCAGTTGGATCGTGACAGGAGAAAGAACTTCCTTCCTTTTTTCATGGATTACAGGCATGAAAAAAGACATGCATGATATGCATGCCTTAGAACAGATTTGGATACAGATACGGAATGAATACAGGTACGATACGCTCCCAGTCGGCTTCACAATGATGACCGCCCGGAGTCAGGTGAGGGTAGGTATGACATCCTCTTTCATTGTACAGGTGGTTGATGTTCAACATCATATCCATTGCGTCAATGAACAGACGTTTGCCATGTACCTCCTGTGAACCCTGGTCAATATAGATCCACGTGTCCGGATCAAATTCCGTATTCTGGATCAGATTTGTCAGATCCGAAAAGCAGAAGTGTGTGGATGGTGATACACATCCTGCCTTTGAGAAGACATCGTTATGTGCCGTGATCATGTATTCACTCATCAGGCCTCCCATGGAGGAACCTGCGATACCGACATGTTTTCTGTCTGAATACACACGGTACTTTTTTTCAATTTCCGGTTTCAGTGTGTTCACAAACCAGTCCGCTGTCTGTTTGCCTCTTGGCCTGACTCTTGGCAGATCCTCAAGGTGTGTGATTTCCGGTGTGTATGGACAGTATTCGGAAAGTCTGCCGTCACCCCTGTGGTTGCAGTCAGCGCCGACAACGATCAGATCAATGCCGGTTTCATCCAGGTAATCCTTGATACCCCAGCTTTTGCCATAGGTCGCCACCTGATCATAAAAGATGTTATGGCCGTCAAACATGTACAGCACATCATACAGCTTATCGGTTTTTTCATATGAATCCGGCAGGTATACCCATACCTTACGCGGAGACGGTCCGATCGGAATCGGAAGTTTCAACAGTTCTACTTTTCCCATGGTGCTTTGCCCATCCATTTGATTCTGCTTTCCGTACCGGCAATAATGCGTTCAATATTGGAACGGTGCCTGTATGTCACAAAGATACTCAACAGAATCAGAGAGAGCGGGACGCTGACACGTAAAGCGCCCTGATTGAAGAAATACAGCAGTGTGCTTGCGATGGCATTGATCCACAGCGCCAGCATCGAGGATAAGCTTACCATTCTGCAGAAGAACAGAATGATAAAGAATGCCGCGACCGGAAGCACAAACGAGAACAGCCAGTCGTGTGTGATAAACAAAGCCAGAGCCAGGAAATATCCGTAGCTTGTCGCAACAGCCTTGCCGCCCTGGAATTTCGTGAAGATCGGGAAACAGTGTCCGAAACAGCATGCCAGTCCCGCATACACTTCACAGCCCGGTGCCAGATAATGGGCAATGGCGACTGAGAAGAACGCCTTCAGTGCATCGAGAATGACGACAAGTGCGCCGATCGGTTTACCAAGAACACGTCCGGCATTTGTACCGCCGGTATTACCGCTGCCTTCTTTTCGCAGGTCCTTGTGGAAGAACACAAGACCGATGAACAGTCCCCATGGAACTGATCCGAACAGATAAGCAATCACTACAGATATCACATAATTTACCATCTTATTCAATCCCCTTGTTTGTGACATATTTTATCAGCTGTCATGTTTATAGTCAAAACGTTCGATCAATGACAGCGCTATCACATCATAAAAAATGTGCGGCAGGAAATTGACGGCGAGGAATTGACAAACTTTGGTATAATACTTTCGATATATCATACAGAGGAGGAATATGCGTGGTTAAATACGATGACAGCAGTATTCAGATATTGGAAGGACTGGAACCGGTCAGAAAAAGACCGGGTATGTATATAGGTTCAACGGATTCACATGGTCTGCATCACATGATCTGGGAGATTGTGGACAATGCGGTCGATGAAGCGCTGAACGGGTATGGAAAAAAGATCACAATTACCCTGGAGAATGACGGCAGTGTCACAGTCAGTGATGAGGGCAGAGGCATGCCGATCGGAAAACACGCTTCCGGAAAGAATACCCTGGAGGTCATTTTCACCGTGCTTCATGCCGGCGGTAAATTCACATCCCAGGGTGGATATAAGACAGCGGGCGGACTTCACGGTGTCGGTGCCTCGGTTGTCAATGCATTGAGTGAATGGCTGGTTGTGGATGTATGCCACGATTCCCAGCATGTACGCCTGGAATTCAAAGACGGCGGTTCAAAGACAGGAAAACTGCAGAAGCTTGGGCCTACAAACAGAACCGGTTCAACGGTGCGTTTCAAACCGGATCCTGCCATTTTCCAGACAACCGAATTCCGTTATGACCTGGTCTGTGAAAGGGCAAGAGAAGAGGCATTCCTGCTCAGCGGGATTTCCTTTGTTGTGTGTGATCACAGAGGAAAGAAAAACCTGCGTGAGGAGTTCTGTTATGAGGACGGCATGCGTGCCTTTGTCGGCTATCTGAACGATGACCGTACACCTCTGATGGATCCGGTATGCTTTGAAGGGGATGCCCAGGGGATCCACGTACAGGCGGCGTTCCAGTATACAGATGACTACCAGGAAAACACCTGTTCCTTTGTCAACCTTGTACGCACACCTGACGGCGGTACCCATGAGATCGGATTCAAGGGTGCCTTTACAAAAGCGGTCAATGATTATGCCAGAAAATACGGCATTCTCAAGGAAAAGGACAAGAACCTGGAAGGAAACGACGTCCGTGAGGGACTGACAACCATTCTGTCCGTTTCCGTACCGGAGGAGATCCTGCAGTTTGAGGGACAGACCAAAGGGAAACTCGGTACCCCGCAGGCCAAACCTGCCGTAGAGGCGGTTGTCAGTGAAAAGCTGACATTCTGGCTGGAGGAAAACAGGGAACAGTCAGATATGCTGATACGGAAAATGCAGAAGGCAATGCTGGCAAGAATTGCGGCCCGCAAGGCAAGAGAGGAAGCACGCCGTGGTAAGAAGGTCGGCAAAGGGGAAAAGGTGCTTTCCGGCAAACTCGCTCCTGCCCGTACAAAGGACGCAAGAATCAAGGAACTGTTTCTTGTCGAGGGTGACTCTGCCGGTGGCTCTGCCAAGCAGGGAAGAGATTCTGTGTATCAGGCAATCCTGCCTTTAAGAGGAAAGGTGCTGAATACGGAAAAATGCTCGTTAAGTGATATTGAAAAGAATGAGGAGCTCAATACACTGATCTATACGATCGGAGCCGGAGTCGGTTCTGACTTTGACTGGAAGGAGTCCAATTACGGCAAGATCATCATCATGACCGATGCCGACGATGACGGATCCCATATTCAGATTCTGCTGCTGACATTCTTCTACCGTTACATGCGCCCGCTGATCGAACACGGCATGGTATACATTGCCCTGCCGCCGTTATTCCGTGTGACAAAGGGAAAGACACTGGAGTACTGTTATACGGTGGAAGAGCTTGAAGCATTAAAGAAGAAACTCGGTAAATGTGAAATACAGAGATACAAGGGGCTTGGTGAAATGAATGCCTCCCAGCTTTGGGAAACAACCATGGATCCTGCCCACCGCACCCTTGTGCGTGTCGGGATTGAAGACAACGCCAAGGCATCCGTACGTGTGTCCACCCTGATGGGAGACCGTGCGGAAAACAGACGGAAGTGGATTGAGGAAAACATCTGCTTTACCCTGGAGGATGACTATAAACTGGAGGACAACAAGTGAGCAGTAAGAAGAATATTGTTGAAGACAGAACAAAATATGTTCCGCAGCTTCTTGAGGATATCATGGGCCAGGGATTCGGACGGTATGCCAAGTACATCATTCAGGAACGTGCACTGCCTGACGCAAGAGACGGACTGAAGCCGGTACAGAGAAGAATTCTGTATGCGATGTACCATGACGGCAACACCTATGACCACCCGTACCGTAAAAGTGCCAAGACAGTAGGTCTTGTCATCGGTAACTATCACCCGCACGGTGATACTTCCGTCTATGATGCGATGATCCGCATGTCCCAGGACTGGAAGGTACGACTGCCTTTGATTGATGTTCATGGAAACAACGGTTCCATTGATGATGACCCTGCTGCGGCGATGCGTTACACCGAAGCCAGACTTGCAAAGGTAACGGAAGTCATGGAGGATGACCTGGATAAGGATACGGTGGAAATGGCGCCGAACTTTGATGATACGGAAAATGAACCGACAGTACTGCCGGTACCGTTTCCGGTCATGCTTGTCAACGGGGCAACCGGTATTGCGGCAGGGTATGCGACAAACATGCCGCCGCACAACCTGAATGAATGCGTGGACGCATCGATTTACCGGATTCAGAATCCGGACTGTTCCCTGGATGAACTGATGGAGATCATACCGGGACCTGACTTCCCGACCGGCGGGATCGTGCAGGGGGAAAAGGGAATCCGTGATGCCTTTGCCACAGGCAGGGGCAGAATTGTTGTACGCGGGAAATGCGAGATTGTGTCCACCCGTACAATCCAGCAGATTGTCATCACTGAAATTCCGTATGAAGTCATCAAGGCCAACCTTGTCCGCAAGATGGATGAGATCCGTGTATCAAAGGATATCGACGGAATTCTGGATGTCCGCGATGAAACCGACCGCAGCGGTCTGAGAATTGTGGTGGACATCAAAAAGGATGCGGATGCGAATCTGATTCTCAATTATCTGTACAAGAATACAGACCTGCAGATCTATTACAGTTATAATAATGTTGCGATCATTGATCAAAGACCGGTACAGGTCGGACTGACAGGACTTCTCGATGCCTTTATTGATTTCCGTAAGGAAGTTGTACTGCGCAGATCGAAATATGAACTCAACAAGATGGAAAAGAGAATTCATATCATTGAAGGCCTGATGAAGGCGGTATCGATTCTCGATGAGGTGATCCGGATCATCCGTGCCTCCAAAGACAAGGCGGACTCCAAGAAAAACCTGATGAACGAATTCGGGTTTGATGAACCGCAGGCGGAAGCCATCGTCTCCATGCGTCTGTACCGCCTGTCCAATACCGACATCCGCATTCTGCGTGATGAATTTGCACAGCTTGTCAATCAGATTGAGGAAACCCGTTCCATTATTGAAAATGAGAATGTGCTGAAGTCTGTGATCATAAAAGAACTGCGCAGTGTGAAAAAGGAATACGGCGATCCAAGAAGAACCGCCATCGAAGCGGAAGTACAGGAGATTGTGATCAACAGAGCTGCCATGGTTACACCGGAACAGGTCATGGTTACCGTCTCAAAAGACGGCTATGTCAAACGTGTTTCCCTGCGTTCCTATTCCGCATCCGGCGATTCCACAGGCCTGAAAGCCGGGGATACACTGATCGGCGCAAAGGAAGTCAATACACTGGATACCCTGCTTCTGTTTACGGTCAAAGGCAATTATGCCTGTGTACCGGTATGGAAGATCGAAGAGGCCAAGTGGAAGGACATCGGTACCCATCTGAACAAGATCGTCCGGATTGAAGGGGATGATAAGATCATCCGTGTCATCGTGATTCACAGATTTGATACATATGCCTCAATTGTGACGCTTGGTTCCAACAACCAGATCAAAAAGACACCGGTATCCCAGTTCCAGACAGACCGCTGCACAAAGGTCATGCCGGCAATGACGCTGTCAAAGGATGCCCGGCTGCTGGATGTGATGTGCGTGTATGAGGGACAGCAGATTGTGCTGTGTTCCAGGGACGGCTTTGCCTGCCGCTTTGGCATCGATCAGATTCCATCCACCGGTGTGAAGTCAAAAGGCGTCAAAGCCATGAACCTGGCCAACGGAGACAGGATTATGTCCGGGTGTGCCATCAACGGCAATGAAACCGCAGTGCTGATGATGGAGGAAAACGGTGGTATGAAACGGGTATATGTTGAGGAGATTCCGCCTGGCAACCGTCCGCTCAAGGGTGTGACGATCTGCCGCAGACTCAAGAAGAATCCGTCGATGACTGTTCTTGTGGAACGCATTGAACCATCGGATGTACTGACGTTTGCGGATCCGGAAATCCAGACGATCCGCTCCAGTGAAATTCCGCTCAAACAGAAGGATGCGGGTTATTCCACACCGCTTGTGCTGAAACCGGGCTGGAGTCTGTACCGCAATATGGAAGACTGCCGGATTATTGATATACCGGAAGATGCGGATGAAACCGTACATGAGGATGTGGAACGGATTTCACTGTTCTGATATGAGGTAAATATGACAACATGTAAAGGATGCGGTGTGCACCTGCAGTATGACAACCCGAAACTGCCGGGGTATACACCGAAAAAGGAAAGTGAATACTGTCAGAGATGTTTCCGTCTGATTCATTATGATGATCTGACCGTGTCAATGCGGCAGGGAATTGATCCTGAGAAAGTGATGAAAAAGATCGCTTCCATGGATGCCCTGATTCTGTGGGTCGTGGATCTGTTTGATTTTGAAGCAGGCATGGTACCGGGACTCAACCGTCAGCTGATCGGAAAGGATATCATCCTGGCTGCGGGTAAACGTGACATTCTTCCGGAAACACTGAGTGCGGAAAAAACAGCACGCTTTGTATTCGGCAGATTAAAGGAACAGGGGATTACGATCCGATCCCTGATTCTGACTTCCGCTAAGGAAAACCAGGGAATCGAGGAAATCAGAGAAGCCGTCAGACTGTATGCAAAGGGCAGACCTGTGGTTGTCATGGGTAAGGCCAACTCCGGCAAGAGCACACTGCTGAACAGACTGATCGGAGATAATGCACTGACCATGTCAAGATATCCGGGTACGACTCTGGACTTCAATGAAATCAGAATTGAGGATCAGATATACATCGATACACCGGGACTGGAAAATGAATCGAGTATTCTGATGCGGGTGGCGGAAAAGGATCTGCGTACCGTGATACCATCGGGCAGAATCAGACCTGCCGTGTTCCAGCTGCGTCAGGATCAGTCATTCGCAATCGGTGGTCTTGCAAGAATGGATCTGTATGGATGTGATCATGCCTCCGCGGTATTCTATATCAGTAATTCCCTGAAGATTCACAGATCCAAGGTATCCGCCGCGGATACATTATGGAAAAAACACTACAATGAACTGTTCGTACCGGTTGCGGATACACCGGAATTCAGAACGTTCTCCATTCATAAGGATATGGACAAGATGGATATCGTCATTGACGGTCTTGGATGGATTTCCGTGCACGGTCAGATGCGCAACATTGATGTTCATGTTCCGGAACATGTCAATGTGACATTCAGAAAGGCAATGCTGTAATATGTTGACAGGAAAACAGAAACGTTATCTGCGCTCCCTTGCCCAGAGTGAAAAAGCCATTTTCCAGATGGGAAAGGACGGGCTCAGCGACAACTACATCGACCAGATCGCCAATGCATTAAATGCAAGGGAACTGGTCAAGATCAGTGTTCTGAAAACAGGACCGACTGATCTGAAGGAAGTCTCCTTTGATCTGGCACGTCTGACAAAAAGTGAAGTCGTGCAGATTATCGGAAGAACCATTATTCTCTACAAAAAGGCGAAAGAGCCGAAGATTCTTCTGCCATGATTGTGGAAGGTACATTCGATCCCATCACGGTTTCTGAGGTGCAGGAAGTCCTGAATCTCAGAAAACAGTCCGGGATCCGTGACATTCATGTACAGGTGTCAAAGGACGGTGTGCTGGATGAGAAAACACGCACCGCTGTTGTAAAGCTTGCCTTTGCGCCATACCGCCATGTGCATGTATGTGAAAACAGGCGGGCGGATCAGATTCTCACCGGGTATGAAGAACAGGAGAAACAGGCACGCAGCGGATACTTCAGACTCTGCCAGAAGCCTGTGCGAAGATATCTGATCGAACACAACTGTTATCTGCCGCAGATTGTACAGGCAAACTGCAGACCAAAGCGGGCAGTCCATTCCAAAGGGGTTGCGGACACCTGCGTCATCCTTGCCCATGCCCATGGCCTGGATGAAACAACAGCACAGCGGATGGGATATCTGCACGATATCACAAAGGCCATGAGTGAGGAACAGAGCGCGGACATCCTGAAGGTGTGGAGTCCGGCTGATCTGCATCTTGCCCCGCCGATCTGGCATTCCAGGACAGCGGTTGTATGGCTGAAACAGAACATGGGACTGTATGATCCCGAAATACTCAATCCGATCTGGAATCATACGCTTGGCGAAGGAAAATCCGATTATGACAGGATTCTGTACATCGCGGACAAGATTGAACCGAATCGGAACTATGACACGACATACCATCTGGCCCTGGCATGCAGGGATCTGCGTGCAGCGATGGAATATGTGAAGAAAGAGGGCGAGGAATATCGAAGAAAGGAATCCGGAAAACAATGAGTGATTTACTGAATATTGTATGCAGGACTCTGGATGAGAAACAGGCTGAGGATATTGTCATGATCGACATGCGCACCGTCAACCCGTACAGTGACTGGTATGTGGTATGTACCGCAAAGAATGTCAGACATGCAATGTCATTATGTGAATTTACGGAACAGGAAGCGGAGAAAAACGGATATCCGGTACGCCTGAGAGAAGGCGACCGTGAATCCAGCTGGATTCTGCTTGACCTCAACGAGGTTGTTGTCCACGTATTTACAGACGATGCCAGATCATTCTACCGTCTTGAGAAACTGTGGGCTGACATGCCGCAGGAAACATACACACCAGAGTAAAACAAAAAAGCCGTAAAGGCTTTTTCAGTTTGACTGATACATGTCGTTATCCTTGAGCCACTGCGTCAGTACCGGTGTGGTAATCGGTGTGGTGGACGATGACTGCAGCGTGGATTCAATCACGATCTCACCATCCCTGAGTCCGACAAGCGCAAAGGCCGGATAATCGGAAAGACCCCAGTCGGATGCCAGCGATGTCGGCAGGTTTTCCACCAGTACCCCGGAGAGGTCAACCGTCTCAATCATCGATGAAAGATCCAGGTCCGTTTTGGACTCCACATCCGGAATGACGCTGGTGCGCACATAGACACTGTCCGCATCAAGCGGATTGTAGAAGAACAGAAAATGTTCACTTGATTCACCGGAGGATACGATATATTCTTTTAGGGACGCATAGCTGATGAAAGATGAAGTATCTTCACCAACCGGTTCGGTGTCCGGTTCAAAGATACGAAAGGCAGCGACACATATGCTGTACACCATCAGAAAGCTTAAAAGTGAAAACAGAATCTTTTTTAACATGGATTCATTTTAACAGAGCTTTCATCAGATTGGCAATGATAACAGAAAAGGTATAAACGAATGAAATGGTATGAGGAACGATTTGTCAGTCACAGAGACTGGATTCTGGACCATCTGGAACTGCTTGGATTATCCCCGGCAGAGACGATCACGGTTCTGATGATTGACTTCATGGATGAACATCAGATGAAGATCACGGTTGAGGATCTGGCAAAGAAAACAGGCATGACGGTGGATGAGACAAATGAGACGATCTCCACACTGTGCGCAAAGAAATATCTTCAGATCAGTGCCGCCAGAGGAAAGGTCAGATTTTCCCTGTCCGGACTGTATGAAACCGACGTCGCAAAGAGTGAGAGAATTCTGGATTCCTCACTGTTTGAACTGTTTGAAACGGAATTCCGCAGACCCCTGACCCAGATGGAAATGACAAAGATCAGTGAATGGAACCGGACAACGGACAGAAAACTGATTATCTATGCACTGCGGGAAGCCAGTGCCTACTGCTCGCTTTCCATTAACTACATTGATTCGATCCTGCGCTCCTGGAAGGAAAAAGGATATACGGCAGAGATGATTGAAGAGGGGAAACTGTCATGAAACACTATACAGCAGTGGAAGTGCTGGACCGGCTGGAACAGCTGTTTCCCGATGCCCATTGTGAACTAAACCACCGCAATGCCTATGAGATGGCGGTTGCCGTGATTCTTTCCGCTCAGACAACCGATGCATCGGTAAACCGTGTCACTCCGGCATTGTTTGAAAAATATCCGGACATTGCCGCATTGGCAGACGGTGATATCCATGAGATTGAGGCATGCATTTCCTCACTTGGACTGCATCGCAACAAGGCCCGTTCCATACAGGGTTTTGCCAGAGGCGTACAGGAGAGATACAACGGCAGGATTCCTGATACAATGGATGAACTGACCACCCTGCCGGGTGTCGGCAGAAAGTGTGCCAATGTCATTCTTTCCGAATGTTTTCAGATTCCATCCCTGGCGGTGGATACCCATGTATCAAGGATCTCAAAACGCCTGTACCTGGCATTTGAAAAGGACAATGTGGATGTGATTGAGCGGAAGCTGAAGGGGAAGATTCCAAAGGAAAGATGGATCAGGGCACACCATCAGATGATCTTCTTCGGCAGATATCTGTGTCATGCCCGTAATCCCGAGTGTCAGAGATGCCCGTTTACACAATACTGCAGATATTTCAGATCACAGCGGACCGGTTGAAACCGATCCGTTTTCTGTTATCTGCCCAAAGAAAAAGGGTCCACATGGGA
>JBJEFE010000024.1:0-2852 GCA_051873755.1 Bulleidia sp.
CATACAGCGATGCCAGATACTGACGGAGTGCTGTCGGTTTTTCCTCATCCAGCACGCCGGACAGTACACACAGAATCTCTTTCATCCTCTCTGTTTCCAGATGCACGCCCTGTGCACATGCCATCCGGAATCCTCTGACACGCACAGATGATCTCTGATCCCGTATCATTTCCAGAAATGTATCCACGTACTGCACATATTCTGAAGATTTCTTTGATTCCCTGATCATTTCCTTCAACAGCGCATATGCCTTCCTGTCATCTTTTCCATTCAGAAGACAGATCTTTTCCTCAGTGTCCATATCGTGTTTCATCACCGGTTTCTCTTTCTTTTCATGTGCCGCTGCCAGTATTTCAAACAATCCTCTGAGGTATACTCTGTTGTCTGTTTCGCGCACAAGATACATTGGTGAACCTCCTTCATACGGCATTTCAAAGATTGTCTCCTTCAGATAATCCCCTGCCTGCGGACACGGTTTAACAAGCAGCCTGTTATCGTAGATCCCTCCAATCATAATCCCTTTAAAGTACAGAAGATATTCTCCCATCATCTTCCGTGCTTTCAGATCCTGTGATGATTCCAGGATATATTCCAGATATTCCTGATGAGAAGCCATATTTCATACCTTCCTGAACAGCACGGTTCTGTTTTTCATGGATATCCGCACAACCTCAAATCCATACTGCACAAGCTGTTTCTTATATGTCAGAAAGGCATGATTGACAGGAAATCCAAGAATCTGTTCCATCTGATCAAATGTCAGTTCAAATCTGTCCCTTCCGTTTTCAACAATCCATTCCGAAAGTCTGTCATAGCTGTTCATACGTTTTTCCCGTATATCCGGAAGAACTGGTGCACATGGCGGTTCACAAGATCCTGTACCTTCTCCTCCATCTCCGGCTGACGGTCACACAGATTGATCCATTCCGATACCGGCAGACATAACTGCGCTGCCATGATGGTCTGATCCCCATCCACAAGGATTCCCTGATCGATCAGATATCCGACCATCCCCTCAAAGTAATGCATGACATCCGTATAGTTCTGTCTTGTCAGAAGTTCCGCCATTTCCCGGTTCTGATACTGGGCAATCACAAGCATTTTTCTTGCTTTACTGATATGCGGATCATGCATGATATAACGCATCTGTCCCAGGATCATCTCCGATGCGGTATCCCCGTTCATCTCTGTTTCCTTCCATGGACACATGGATAAAATGGAATGGAGATTATACTGTTCCAGTACGCTTTCCACCAACGCATCCAGAATTGCCTGTTTACTTTCATAGTGGCTGTACAGTGACGCCTTCCGGATACCCACAGCCTGTGCAATCTGTGAAATGGATGTTGCCTCAAATCCCTGTTTTGAAAACAGATCCAACGATACTTCCAGTATTTCCTTCTTTGTATTTCCTCTTTCTGCCATCATTGCCTCCTGTTATCTTTACAGGCATTATACAATTACTACCGATCGGTAGTAAACAGATATCATGAATACATTTCCGTTTTTGCATAATATGCGTAACTGATCTTGCCAGAAATCTCTTATCAGTATATAATATCAATAAGGAAAGAATATCGTTAGAGGAGATACTTATGGAGAGAAGAAATACCATTCAGCGTACGCTTGTACTTGAAAGTATCAACCGCATGCGGTCGCATCCTACTGCGGATGAGGTGTATGAGGATGTTGTCAGTAAATATCCTTCCATAAGCAGAGCCACAGTCTACCGGAATCTGAATCTGCTGGCACAGATGGGAAAGATCCGGCGGCTGGAAGTACCGGGAAGTCCTGACCGATATGACCATATCGTACCAAGACACTGCCATGTCAAATGTGATCAGTGCGGACGTCTGTATGATGTCGACATGGAGTTTGTCAAAGGACTGGAACAGGGAATCCGGGATACACACGGCTTTGATTTCACAGATTATGAGATTATCTTCCACGGCACATGTCCAACATGCAAAGGCAGGCAGTAACGCAGTAAGCGCAGACATATGATACACAAGGAGGAAGAATCATGAGAAGTATCACAAAGTTGGATTTACAGTATGCACATCGTTTTTATGGATTCAAGGGTGAAGCACAGTACCTTCACGGCCACACAGGTGTCCTGACAATCGAAGTCGAAGATGATATCGAACCGGGCGTAAACATGGTATTCCCGTGTAACGAAATCCAGAAAACCGCATGGGAAGTTCTCAAGAACTTCGATCACGCACTGATCTTAAGAGAGGATGACCCGCTTCTTCCTGCAATTCTGAAGGTTTATGAAGAGCAGGGAATCAAAGACGGTGCACCGACAAACAGGATGAAGGGCCCTGCTTTCAGCACAGAACTTGCCACAGCTTATCCTGAATGCCGTCTTGTCGTAACAAAAGAGACAATGACTGTTGAAGGCATGATCAAGATTGTCTATGATCTGTTAAAAGACAAGCTGAACATTGCCAAGCTCACATTCACAAGCGGCGTCAACGCAGCTTCTGAAGAATACAAGCCGACTTCCAGTAAGGACCGTTGTCCGTTATGCGGCATCGCATTAAACGAAAACGGCATATGTCCGAAGTGCGGATACAGGAAGTAATCATTCACAGCATATCATCATTGTATGGAAAAGGTGCAGCTGCAAGGCTGCTGAAAAAGTCCCAATGCATCACAGAATCTCACCGGAAATATCACTGATATTTTCTGGTGAGTTTTCTTATCCCCCTTTTCACGCCAGCCGCCAGGCATGGCGTAATGTATCTGTCCCTGGAGGTGTGGCTATACAGAATAAAAAGGATAAGGCACAGTAACCAGAAGACTCATATGAAACGTTTGACTCTCTGGTTTAACATCGAGAAAGATAA
>JBJEFE010000025.1:0-2812 GCA_051873755.1 Bulleidia sp.
CTGTGCCTTATCCTTTTTGTTCTGCATAGCCACACCTCCAGGTACAGATACATTACGTCATGCCTGGCGGCTAGTGTAAAGAGAATATATGAAAACTCACCAGATAATATCAGTGATTATTTCCGGTGAGCTCCTGTGATACATTGGGACTTTTTCAGCAGGCTCCTGCATCAGCCCTTTTATTGTACATACCATACTGGGCTGATGTTCGATTGTTCACTGGATTCCTATCCCATATCTATGGATCTTAACTTAATGACATTGACTGAGTGTTTCGGATTTTTTCTGCCTCAGCTTTTGTTGCATATAGGCTGCTTTCTCGTAGCCGCAAGCCTCACCCACTATCCTCAAATCTGTGCACATAAATTTTACAGTAAAACGTTTTTTGATAAATACAAAACTGTAATTACGCATAAAACAGGTCAGTATCGTGAATAACAGTACCTCACCTGTTGAGGGTAATGAATAAATAAAATGCATACCCATAACGGATATGCATGAACGATTCATTCGTGATCGTAATAGCCATAGTTTCCGTAATAATAGGACTGGGAATTGTTCTTCTTGACCATGTTGGAAACAATACCAAGGATTCTGCATTCACTTCTTTCCAGAAGATCAATACAGTGTTTCGCATCCTTGCTTTTGACAAAGTTGTCTCTGACAACATAGATCACACCATCTGCGAGTCTTCCGGCAATACATGCATCACCGGCTACCGTAACAGGCGGTGTGTCGATGATCACATATTCATAGTGTTCTCTGGCTTCATTTACAATTCTTGCGAACATTTCAGAACTCAGAATTCCACTTGGATCCGGCGGACATTTACCACATGGAATAACATCCAGGTTCGGATAGTTTGTCTTGAAGATCAGTTCTTTTGTCTGTCCTGTAATATACTCGGAAATCCCCTTCATCTTTTTCGTACCGGTGGCACCGAAGTATCTGTGAATATGAGATTTTCTCATATCACAGTCAATAAACAGTGTCTTCTTTTCCAAAGACGCAAAGGATACGGCTGTATAGAAAGATAATACCGATTTACCTTCACCCGGAGTGGTGGATGTAAAGCTGATGACATTTGTGTCATTGCTGTACATGATGCTGGAACGCAGTGTCTGTAATGAATCCAGTACACTTCCTCCAACACCTTTTAAATCAAGCTGTAACTCCGGCATGACTACTTCCTCTTACCTTTCTTCTTTTTCTCTTCACGTACCATCTTCAAAGAGCTGTCCTCTTTGAAACTTGCAAGTACGTTATAACCAAGTACACGTTCAATCTTATCGTTGCTGTTGAGCTTGTCATCGAGCAGAGTTCTCGCAACAACATAACCACCGGACAATACGATGCCAATAAGCATACCCATCAGAATATTCTTTGTATTGCTTGGTGATACCTTTCTGTCATCCGCAATGGCGCTTTCAACGACATACGGTTCCTTGACAACAACTTCTCTGACCGCATCAATGCCGTATTCAATGTACGCATTGGCGATATCCGCTGCACGCTGTGGATCGCTGTCAGTAACCTTGACAACAATCATATGCGTGTCTGTCGGATTACTGATGGTAACCTGGGCATTCAGTTCCTCAACCGTCATGTCCAGATTCTGTGACTTGATGACATTCCTGACAACCGGTCTGCTTTTGAAGAATACCTCATAGTCCGGTGCAAGCTGTGCACCAAGCTGTAATCCCTGCATCAGTTCACTGACGGTGGAACCGTCACTTCCCTGAATATAAATCGTAGCTTCCGCACTGTACATCGGTGTTGTAAAACAGAACGTATATACAGACGAAATAATTGTGGTAACAAATGTTACCACAATTATCAGTTTCCATCTGTTTTTCAGTGCAAGAAACAATTCCTTTAAATCGATCACATCTTCATCCATGACATTCAGGTTTTTATTTCCTGCATTCATGGAAGATTACTCCTGTGTCTTCTTTCTGAAGATTCCGTAGCCTGCAGCACATGCAACGACTGCGACTGCACCAGCCATGAACATCCAGCTGTTGTTGTTTCTGACAGCTTCAACTGTTGCGTTGGAGTGTGTATCTACAACCGGCTTGCCGGAGATCGCTGTATCAACCTTGTCTTTTGGTACATATGCAACTGCAACCGGAGACAGATCCGGGAATGTGCAGGTAATCTTCTTTGTGTTGTAATCTACAGCATCCGGAAGGAGAAGTTCAAATTCACCACGTGTTGTGGAGTAGTGGAGAATCACTACTGCACCAAGACCGGATGTCAGTGAGTCTTCAACCCATGTGATCTTGACGTTCTTTGCGTTAGTAACGCCGTCAACCTTCAGATCTGTAAATGGTGTGAGCATCTTGACTTCGCTCATCTTGACTGTTGTTTCTCCATTGGCTGCCTTAACAACAATTTCGCCGCTTGCATTCTTGGAAGCACCTGTGAATTCTGTGCCGGAATCCATGATTTCAGCTACGACATCAGAAACTGTCTTTTCGCCTGTGCTGAGGCTGTTGATTGCGGTGGCTGCCTTTTCATTACCACCAGCATTCTCTGCTGTGAAAGATCCAACCTGTGTGAAGGAAACCTTTGCGTCTGTTTCCTTACCGTCGATCGTTACTCCAACCACTGTTCCAACGCCGGTAGGACTTGTACCTTCTGCGTAAACGGTAGTAGTCAGAGCAAATGCGAGTCCGCAGGCCATCAGGCCCTTGATCCAATTTTTCATAAACTCTGTTCCTCCTATGTCAGACAGATCGGTTAGAGATCTATCTAAAACACTATAATTATACCTTTGATATAGAGCTGAATCAATTAATTTTATGCAAAA
>JBJEFE010000026.1:0-2743 GCA_051873755.1 Bulleidia sp.
GTTCTCTGTCGGAAATTGCGGCACACGTTCCAAATGAAGAACAGCAGAAGGACACTCCAGAAAATGATGCTTGATTGCAAATAATTATATAGCATGGATTAGGACAGGAACAAGTCTGTAAAAGACCTGTTCCTGTCTTTTTCTGTTTACCGTTCCATTCCTTTTGAACGGGTGCGCTCCGGCGTATCCTCGTCCGGCACATCATCAATCAGGGATTTATCCTTCTGATCCATGTTCAGCAGGATATTCAGTTCCTTTAATCGTGCTGTCTTTTCAGCCAGTTCCGCTTCTCTGGCAAAGGGAGCCGCAAGTTCGGTGCGGGCATTTTCAAGCTGCACCTGGGTGTCTGCCAGCTCTGCGCGAACCGCCTCCAGCTTGCCGGAAAGTCCGTCAATCACATTGTCCATACGGGTCAGATTGCCAAACACATCCGCGACCAGGACTGCCGTGTGGGAGAGCGTGCCTTTCATGATCATGCGATAGTCGCTGCTCGGCCCGTCATAGGAAAGGACAAGGGAAAAGCCCCGGTACTATACCTAAGAAATATTTCCGGTGATCTCCTGTGATACATTGGGACTTTTTCAGCAGCCTTGGTTTTCATTCTTTTTTTTAGCCGGGCAAATACCAATAATAATGTCCCTATTGATGTCCCAATAAAACAAGAGTTATCAAGGATAGAACTAAGCATTTATAATTGGTTAGGGTGTCAAAAGTAAATCAACCGCCCAGCATATGTACAGATATGAGATAATAGATGTGCAAGTAGTAAGAGGTGACATCTATGGCATATCGCAGTAACATCAGTAATCAGATTTCCATGAATGATTCGTTTGAAATGTTATCAGACAGAAAGAAGAAGGTTGTACTTAAGTCATAGGCAAAAGGATTTGCGGAGTTTGTTTTCCCTGCGATTGACAGCGATGCGTTTAAGGTACTGTACAAGGATAACGCCGCTTCCCGACCTGCTACTCCTGCCAACTTTGTGATTGGTGCTTTACTGATTAAAGAGATGCTTGGCTTAACAGATGACGAGGTTGTTGAAATGATCCAGTGCGATGTCAGAGCTCAGTATGCATTGCATACCACATCTCTGGAAGAACAGCCGATATCCGATAGAACCTTAAGCAGATTCAGAGAGCGTCTGTACAACTATGAACAGGAAACAGGTATTGATCTTTTGCATGATGAAATGAAGAGAATGTCTGATGTGTTCTGTAAGTATCTTGGAATCAATAAGAAACTCAAGAGAATGGACAGCCTGATGGTATCTACGCATGCCAAGGCAATGTCACGACTTGAAATCATTTATACAACAGTATCCAAATGCGTATCTCTTCTGGATAAGAATCATCATAAAGATCTGATTCCTGAGGATATGAAGCATTACCTTGAAAGTGATGATCTGAATAATGTCATTTACTATGCAAAGAGTGAAGATGTCAATCCAAGGCTTCAGAAAGTCATTAATGAGGCATACAGGATGAAAGAGATCATGAGCCGTGATGAATGGTATGATACAACAGAATACCAGCTGCTGATTCGAGTGCTGAAGGAACAGAGCGATGATAACGGAAAGCCAAAGAACAGGAAGGATATCCGATCTGACAGTATGCAGAATCCAAATGACACAGACGCCACCTATAGAAAGAAGGCTGGCAAGAATCATAAAGGATATGTCGGTAATATCATCGAAGCTGTAGGGAACGATGGAGCGACACAGATTGTGGACTTCGCATATGATAAAAACATACACGCAGATCAGGACTTCAGCAGAGAATACATCGAAAACAACAGCGATGAGACAATGATCGCAGATGGTGCATATGGATCCGTGGAACTGCAGGAAATGGCAGAAAAGAAAAGCATTCAACTGGTAACTACATGCCTGACAGGTAAAGATCCGGATCCTGTTTTCTCAGAGTATAAATTGAATGAAGAAGGAACAGAAGTCATTACATGTGCGCAAGGCCATACACCACTATCCAGTACATACTATGAGAATACAGATCTGATCCGAATGAAGGTGTCACTGGATCATTGCAGTACATGTCCATTGAGAGAACAATGCCAGGCAAAACTGCAGAAAAAGGAAGCAGTTGTCATTGTATCCAAAAAGATGATCGCAAGAGCAGAATATCTGAAAAAACTAGGAACAGAGGAATACAAGGCACTTACCAGACAGAGAAATGCGGTTGAAGGAGTCATGTCTGTATTGAGAAGGAGATACAGAGTGGATGAGATACCTGTATTTGGAAAAAACAGATCAAAGCAGTTCTTCTACCTGAAGGTAGGCGCCTTTAATGTGGTCAAATTACTGAAACACATGGGTAAAACGGCACAAATTCAGGAAGGATATGCATTCTGATGACATACCATTTCTTATTCGGTAATACATCTTTGTGAAATATCCCAACATTTCACAAAGAAACACGATCACTACGAAAATACGCCTGATCATCATAGATCAGTCGTACAGAGAACTTGAGTTTTGACACTCGAACCAAATTTTAAAGTCAAAAGGATATATTCATAGAATTGGCAGCAATAAAAACGGTTACTGGGAAATATTGAAATAAATTACCTGATGAATTGCTCATCAGGTTTTCTTGAATATGTAAATTTGTATGAGGTTTTAAACCGCTCTCCAATTTCTTGAGGTTTTTTGAGGTCGTGCTGATTTGTGATTGTTTTTTACCGGAATTGATTCAATTTATGTATCTCTACCGGTTTTTCTGTTATGATC
>JBJEFE010000027.1:0-51395 GCA_051873755.1 Bulleidia sp.
ATGGTACTGACTTATGTGGATTCACGGATTCTTTCCTGCAGTGCTTTCAGTGCGGAATGCACCATATCCTCTGTAAGGTTTTTGATTCCGGATGCGTTTTTATGACCGCCGCCGTTATACTGTTCCGCAATGTCATTGACAGTCACCGTTTTGGAGCGGATTGAACCGTCATACAGCGTTTTCCCATCAACTGTCTTTTCGGTAAAGACAACCCAGACCTGGAAATCACGGACATGACCGAGTTCATCGATAAAGCTTCTTGCTTTGGATGGGGTCATGTTGAAGTTGTGCTGTACGGATGCGGGAATGATCTCATAGGCAAGTGTACCGTCAATCGTCTGCACATTGGATCTGACCCATGCGGAGAAACGGAATCCGTTGAGGCTCTTATCAAACAGACTTCTTGCCAGTACCGGAATATCCACGCCGTACTGACAGAGGAATCCTGCGGATTTCAGAGTATCTGCGGTCGTGTTGGATGTGGTGAAGTTGAGGGTATCGGTCAGAATACCCGCATACAGGTATTCCGCAGCCTGCTTTGTGATTGTCGAAGGCTGTGTTTCCTCAAGGAACTTCGCCAGCAGCTGGCATGTGGCAGCGCTGTTTTCATCCACAATATTATAGTCACCGAAGTTATCCCTGACTGGATGGTGATCCACTTTGTATACAGTCTTTGCCCTGACAAAGCGGTCATCGTCAACCCGTTCCCGATTGGCAGTATCCAGGACGATGGCCAGTGAGTTTTCGATCACTGCATCCGGAACATCATCGGAAACAGGCCATACACCCTGGTTTGGCTGATCAAAGCCGCAGGCATACACCTGTTTGTCAGGCCAGTTGTCTTTGATCCACTGCACCAGTCCAAACTGGGAACCGACCGCATCACAATCCGGATTGGTATGACGGAATACCGTAATGATATCCGCCTGTTGAATCGTATTGTAGAAATGGGTAAATGTCATAATCAAAGACCAAGCAGACGCACGGTATCTCTTGCGATGACAAGTTCCTCGTTTGTCGGAATGACATACACGGAAATCCTGGAATCATCTTTGGAGATTCTGACTTCCTTCCCTCTTGCGGTACGGTTGAGATCATAGTCAATGGAAAGTCCAAGTGCCTCTTCACATCTCTTCAGTACTCTTTCTCTCATATCCACGTCATTTTCACCAAGTCCGGCTGTGAATACAATCGAATCCACATGACCAAGTTCGGTATAATAACCGCCCAGTACATTGATGATACGGTTGACATACAGATTAACAGTCAGAATCGCACGTTCTTCACCTGCTTCATAAGCTGCCTGGATATCACGGGCATCGGAGGAGATACCGGATACACCAAGCATACCGCTTCTCTTATTGAGGTAGGTATCCATTTCATCCCAGGTCGCATTGAGTTTCTTTGCCATGTAGAAGACAACCGTCGGATCGATATCACCGGAACGGGTCCCCATCATGACACCGCCTAAAGGCGCAAGACCCATGGATGTGTTGATGGATTCCCCATTGCGGATGGCTGTCAGGGATGCACCGTTGCCAAGATGACATGTGATCATGTTCATGGTATTGACATCTTTTTCCATTAATTCCGCACATCTGCGGGATACATAGTAATGGGATGTACCGTGGGCACCGTATCTTCTGACCTTGTACTGTTTGTACCAGTCATACGGTACAGGGAACAGATAGTCTTCAGCAGGCATTGTATGATGGAATGCGGTATCGAAGACAAACACATGACCGACATCCGGCAGTGCCTTCTGAAATGCCTCATAACAGACAAGGTGTGCCGGATTGTGCAGAGGAGCCAGATCCGCAAGTTCACGTACCTTGTCCACAACATCCGCCGTAACAACTGCGGAATCAGAGAAGTAGGAACCACCCTGGACAACACGGTGTCCCGCACCTTTGATTTCATCGAGAGATTCCACGATGTTGTATTCCACAAGTGCCTCAAGCAGAAGGTCTACTGCCTTCTGATGATCCGGAATCGGTGTTGTCGTGACATGCTTTTCACCGTTGACCCTGATGGTGAACTGTCCCATGTCCTGGCCGATGCGCTCCGCCTGACCGCTTGTCAGTACCGTTTCCTGCGGCATTTCAAACAGCTGGAATTTTAATGATGATGAACCTGAATTAACTGAAATTACCTTTGTCATATATCCTCCTGATTTTCCGTTTTCATATGTTCTTCAACCATACGATGTATGGTATTGATATCATTGGATCGAAGTATGTTTTCATACAGCCGCCTTCTTTCAGTCGTATCCTTTACGATATGCAGAAGCGACTCATATCGTGAAAGTTCCTGCCGGCAGCGTTTGACCGTATCAAACACGGCAGCCCTGGAAATACCGACCAGATCCGCAATTTCCTGGTATGATTCATCCTCACGGAAATACAGATCACAGATCGACTGCTGTTTTTCCGTCAACAGTGTTCCATAGGCATCCAGCAGATCATTGACGATCAGTTTGTCATCCATGTTCCTTCAGACCTGAAGAGATACTGTAAAGATAGGAATCCAGATCAAACGGACGCAGATCCTGCGGCTGTTCGCCAAGACCCAGATACAGTACCGGAATATGGAGTCTGTGCTTGATCGCAATGACAATACCACCCTTTGCCGTACCGTCCATCTTTGTCAGAATGATGCCGGTGAGGTTTGTGGCGTCATAGAATGTCTGTGCCTGGGCAAGACCGTTCTGACCGGTTGTGGAATCCAGTACAAGCCATACATTGTGTGGTGCCCCTTCGATTTCCCTTGAACTGACACGGTTCATCTTTTCAAGTTCGCGCATCAGTCCGACTTTATTCTGCAGTCTTCCGGCCGTATCGCAGATCAGCACATCGATATCATTTGCCAGAGCATAGCGGCAGCCATCGACGATCGCTGCACTCGGATCCCCGTTTTCAATGCCTTTGACAACCGGAATATCAAGCCGGTTACCCCATTCCGCAAGCTGTGCAATCGCACCGGCACGGAACGTATCCGCTGCCACAAAGGCAACCTTTTTCCCTTCATTTTTCCACATTTGTGCCAGTTTTGCGGCAGTGGTTGTCTTACCTGAACCATTGACACCTTCCAGGAAGATGACCGTCGGTCCGTTTTCATTCCATTTCATCGGTACATCCGGCACCTCATCGTAAATGGCACGCATTTCCTCAATCAGGAAGTTCATTGCCCATTTGAATGTGACAACCGGGTAATCCTGTGCCGCATCCTTGAGGTGATCACAGATCAGATCCGCAGTATCAATGCCGACATCACTTTCCAGCAGAATGATCGTCAGTTCCTCAAGGAACGCATCATCGACGCCGTTGAATGTATCTCCAAGATCATTGAGACGGTCTCCGAATGACTGTTTTGCCTTGGCAAAGCCGGAGAGGTACGTCCCTCTGTCTTCCTTCTTACTGAATTTTTCCTTTAATTTTGACAGAAAGCTCATGACTGTCCTCCTTCTTTCGTGTCTGCCATCTTCATGGCATCCTTGAGTTCCACTTTCAGCATCTGCGAAACACCCTGTTTCTGCATGGTGACCCCATACAGGATATCCGCCTTTTCCATCGTACCGACTCTGTGGGTGACGACGATGAACTGTGTACGTTGGGTATAGTTGTGCAGAAACTGCGCAAACCGTTCGACATTGCCCGGATCCAGTGCGGCTTCCACTTCATCCAGGATGACAAGCGGTACCGGTTTGACCTTCAGAATCGCAAACAGGACACACAATGCGATCAGGGATTTCTCACCGCCTGAGAAAAGCATGTTGTTGGTGACAGCCTTTCCCGGAGGCTGGGCATCGATATCAATGCCGGAATTCAGAATATCATCCGGTTCCAGTAGAATCAGTCGTGCCTTACCGCCGCCGTACAGCGAACGGAAGATATCATTAAACTGCACATTGATGGCGTCAAAAGTCTCTTTGAACTGTTTCTTCATGACCGTGTCCATCTCATCAATCGCTGCCAGAATCTTGTCTCTGCTTTCAGTCAGTTCGTCAATCTGCTGTTTGAGTGTCTCATACCGGGTATTGACTTCTTCATATTCCTCCGGTGCGTTCATATTGACATTCCCGAGATGTTCAATTTCACTGCGCAGCTGTGCAACTTCCTCACGGGCATTTTCAACAGGTTCATCGGTTACCTTTGTCAATGCATACTCATATGTCATCTGGTATTCACTGCTCAATCGATTCAGGCAGTTTTCCAGTTTTGTCTCAAGCTTTCCCTGATCCACACGGATCGCATTGGCATTGTCCTGAGAAACGGAAAGGTCCTTACGCATCTGACGCAGCTGTGCTTCCCTTCTCTCATTCTCATTTGCCAGCTTCATTCTCTCATTCCGGCAGGAGGAGATATTCCTGGTAATCTCATCTCTTTGACTGTAGGCCGTATTCAGTCTGACAATCAGTTCATTGACATGGGATTCCTGATCCTCCAGCAGTGACTGCGGGTTGATCAGTGCCAGTTCATTTTTCAGCTTTTCATATTTATCCTGCTTGGCCGCAACGATCTGTTCCAAAGACGCACAGGCAAACCGTTTATCCTGCAGAGAGGTGGAAATGCTTTCCTTCCGGTTCTCCGCTTCTTCCAGTTTTTTCTGTGCCAACGCAACAGCGGCTTTGGCGGAATCCATGCGTGATGCAATATCCGCAGCTTCCTTTTTCATCGTAACAAGGTTGGTGTTGTGTTTTGTCTTACCGCCGGTCATCGAACCGCCGCGGTGAATGACTTCCCCATCCAGTGTGACAATCTTGTACATGCGGTTGGTCAAAGCCGACAGCCGGTTTCCGCATTCCATGGAATCCACGACAAGTACATTGCCGAGCAGATTCTGTGATACCGGCACAAACCTGTTGTCACACTGTACAAAATCACTGGCACAGCCAAGATATCCTTCCGTATTCTGTGCCACAATCAGATCCTCTTTGCGCACAGTCCTTGGTTTACATACGGTAATCGGCAGGAAGGTGGCTCTGCCTGACATGTTCCGATTCAGAAAGCGGATCGCATCTCTTGCGGCCTGTTCATCGGTTGTGACGATGTTGTTCATCGAACCGCCAAGGGCTGTGGAAAGTGCCTCCTCATACCCCTTTTCAATTGTAAATAACTGACCGATAACACCCAGAATCCCCTTGAGGGAATGCCTTGCATTCATGATCGCCGCCACACCCGCCTGGCTGTTGAACGGATTGCGCATCAGGGATTCCAGCACGTTTTTCCTGTTTTCCAGATTCCGCAGTTTCATCGATGTACTGTCAAGTTCCGTACGTGCATCCATGATCTTCAATGCGGCATCGGACAGATTCTGTGATGCCAGGTCAATTTCCGCATGGAGCTGATCCAGTCGTTTCTGACGGTCCTCATATTCAGCCTTTGCCTCTTCCACAAGTCCCTTCAGCTCTTTTTCCTTTTCCGCCGAAGTTCCTGTTTCAACAATGTATTTCTTCTTTTCATCCAGCTCCGTTTTTCTTGTTTCAAGGGAGTGGATGTCATTGGCATTGGACATGAAGGAATCCTGCAGGGCATTGATTCTGCGGTCGAGATCATTGATCCGATTCCGTGATTCCTGAATTCTTCTCTCGGATACCTGGATGCCGGTGGTATTCATTGTGATTTCCGTTTCAATCTCAAACAGCGATTTCTTTGCGGCTTCAATCTCACGGTTGATACTGTCAATATCCTTCACCAGTACCGAAATCTCAATTTCCTGCAGTCTGGCTTTCTTCTCACGGTACAGTTCCGCTTTTCTCGCCTGCCGTTTCAAAGGAGAAACCTGTTTTTCCAGCTCTGCCAGTATATCCTGGCTTCTTTCCAGGTTGTCTTTTGTACGCTCCAGTCTGGATAATGACTCAAGCTTGCGCTTTTTGAATTTGGCAACACCGGCAGCTTCTTCAAAAATGCCTCTTCGTTCATACGGTTTGGCTTCCGCAAACGAAACAACGTTGCCCTGGGAAATGATCGAAAGCGAATCCTTTCCAAGACCTGTGTCAAGAAACAGATCCACGATATCCTTAAGACGCACATTGTTGTGGTTGATGAGGTATTCCGCCTCATTGGAGTCACGGTACAGACGTCTTGTGACTTCAATCTCATCCCGCTCATCGTTAAGTATGTGACTGGAATTGTCAAACACCAGTGTGACTTCCGCCATGTTTACCTTTCTGCGGTCTGCACTTCCGGCAAAGATGACATCATTCATCTTTTCACCGCGCATACTGCGGGCACTCTGTTCCCCAAGCACCCATCGTACGGCATCCGCAATATTTGATTTCCCGCATCCGTTTGGACCGACTACACCGGTAATCGGATCGGTAAAGGAAATGACTGTTTTATCCGCAAAGGATTTGAACCCCTGCATTTCAATACGTTTCAGAAACATAGTTATCCTCAATTCCGTACTATTATAACAAAAAAAAGAGATATCGGCATTGCATGCCGCCATATCTCCTACTTTGTTTCCTTCAGAATCGAAACAATTTCCTCTAATGCGAGAAGCTCCGCACTCTTTTCCGGTGCCTTCGGTGTCTCTTCCTTCGGCTTTTCCAGCTTTGCCTTCATGGAATTGATGGCCCTGACAAAGCAGAACAGCACAAATGCCATGATCACAAAGTTGATGATCGTGGAAACAAAGCTTCCGATATTCAGTGTGACCTCATCGGTCAGATGAATGACAACATCACTGAAGTCCACCCGGAATGCGATTCCGATGAGTGGATTGATAATATCGTTGACAAACGAGTCCACGATGGATTTGAAAGCGGCACCGATGATGACGCCAACCGCCAGATCCATGGCGTTGCCCTTATTGATAAATGCCTTGAATTCGTCCAGAAATTTCCTCATAACATTCCTCCAGTATATCCTGTATATGTTCGACGTTTTCATTCAGAATCACATAGCTGCCATAGGCACACGGGTTATGCCTTGTATAACATTCCGGTTCCTCAATCATCGTGACACCCTTTTCCACATGAACAGGATACACATTCCCGTGCAGGTCGGTGATCGTTTCAGGATTCCGTCTGAAACGGTCCTTGATGTACATCAGAGTACGCTGCCCGTACACAGGCAGATACACGGCCGGTTCAAACCCGTAACGTGCCGCAAAGCCGGCAATCATGTTTTCCAGCTGATCGTCACTGATTTCCGATGAGACAATCACACCCTGCACACCCTGCATATAACACCAGGCAAGGGCATATGAATTGGCAATATTGCATGTCATTCCCGCAATCACGCCCTGTTTCAGTTGACATGAAAAATCCCCTGTGGATGAAACAATACAGTCTGACAGGATCAGCTGTTCATCGAAATCCTCATGGATGACAGGCAGGATCTGTTTTTTCCTGACAATCCATGCATTATATTGTACACCATCGATATCAGAATCTGACTGCACAATCATACGGAAAGCCGGTTTCTCTGTTACATTCAGTGTAACAGAATACGGCTTCATACCCTTGCGTTCATGCAGTGTCCTGCGTTTGGCATACAGGCTTTCCAGTGCGTTTCTGCGGGTGTCATTCAATACACTGACAGGAAGGAAGATTTCATCACAGTCCATTGAACGGATGATGATTTCAAACGGAAGATCACCTGTTTTCGTCATTGCTGATTCAATGCGTTCTGTGCTTAACGGGGCCTTCTGTGCCTTCTGGCACACAACATCGGAACATACCTCCACAATGTTGTTTCTTTCATCCGTTACTATGATTTTCAGCGGTTCATCCACATGTGCATACACATCCATCGTAACAGGTATTGTGCGTACACGTTCACGGATTTCCGCATTGATCTGCTCAATCAGTACCGTGTCGGTTGTCTTCTGCAGAAAGTCCCCTTTCCTGGCCTTCTGATCCATCGGGCATGTCAGTACAACCGTATCACCGGCATCGGCGTGGTTGACAAGCCTGCCGTTTTTCTCAATCCTTGCGGCATTGATTCCGATATCCATCGGAGTGGAAAGAATGCGCAGTCCATCATGTTGGCAGATACCTTCACTCAGATGCACCGTAACCCTTCCCCTGTGGCAGCTGACAACCTTACCGACAGTAATGCCTCTGTGGTTCGGGCGGTACGATGACATTCTGTGTTCGACATCATCGTGGAACAGATGTCCTTTTGAGAAGTCACGGTTGAACATCTCCTTCAGATGTTTTTCTCTCAGTCCGGATACCGTATACGGTTTCCCCGCATAACAGGCATCAATGGCTTCCCGGAATGTCTTTGTGACAAGGTATACATATTCCGGACGCTTCATACGTCCTTCGATCTTGAGCGATGACACACCGGCATCGATTAACTGCGGTATTTCATCAATGACATTCAGATCCCTTGGGGAAAGGATGTATTCCCCTTCTCTGAATGGTTTTCCATCCTCATCATAATACTTCAGCCGGCAGCACTGCGCACACATTCCCCGGTTGGCGGAGCGGTGTTTCATGGCTGCGGAAAACAGGCACTGCCCACTGTAGGAAATACAGATCGCACCATACACAAACACCTCAATTTCAACCCCGGTCTGTACCGCTTTGCGGATCAGCTCAATCGGTGTTTCCCTTGCCAGTACGACTCTGGCAGCGCCTTCCTGTTTCATCTTTTTCACGCCGTTGATATTATGGATATGCATCTGAGTGGAACAGTGGACATCCAGATCCGGATAACACGTACGGATGTAATGAAACAGTCCCATATCCTGTACAAGAATGCCGTCAACGTCATGGTTATACAGAAACTGCACTTCCTTCTTTGCATTTTCCATTTCCGTCTCATACAGCATTGTGTTCATTGTGACATAAATCCGAACATTTCTCGGATGGCAGTACGCAATGGCTTCCTGAAACTGTTCATGTGTAAAATTCCCCGCAAACGCTCTTGCGGAGAACACGGTCAGTCCCATATACACGGCATCACACCCGCCCGCTACTGCGGCTTTGAGTGACTCCATATTGCCGGCAGGTGCCAGCAGTTCAATCTTTTTCATGCATTACCTCCAGCCTGATCACAGTATACGCTCTGATCAGATCCTCTGTTTTCATCCCCGCATTGGCTGAGGATGTACTGGGAAGTGAAATCACCGGGATTGAAGTTTCGATGTGTTTCTGAAACAGATCATATGCTTTTTTCCCGGTTGTGAATATCGTATGGATCTTTGTTTCAGACAGTAATCCCGTTATATCGTTGACTCTGACATCCTGGATGGACGCATCACTGCTTCCATGGATCAGACAGGATCCGATCACATCCCACAGGGCGATATGATGATCCAGACAGAACTGTTTTCTGTCTGTAATCTCACATTCAAACACCTGTGCCAGCACCTTCCAGAACCGGTTGTTCGGATTGGCATAGTAGAATGCCTTTTCTCTTGAAATCACGGAAGGAAACGAGCCGAGTATCAGTACCCGGCTTGTCTGATCATAAACCGGTGGAAGAGGATGTATGACTCTTTGCACAGGCTTCTTCATATTCCTTTGCCAGACCTCCTTCCGATGTTTCCTTTAAGGCAATCGGAAGCTGTCTGCCTGTTTCGTTCATCGTTTCCACAACCATGTCAAAGGATACAAGATGTCTTCTGATTCTTGACATGTATCGGGCAAGAACCGCGGAGTCCAATGCCCTGGTCACACCCATCGCATTACGTTCAATGCATGGAATCATGACATAGCCCATAACCGGGTCACACGTCAGACCAAGGTTGTGTTCCATGGCGATTTCCGCCGCATATTCAATCTGTTCTTTGTTCAGATTCATCAGAAACGCACTTGCGGCAGCGCACATCGATACCGCAGCACCGACTTCCGCCTGACATCCGCCGACCGCACCTGAGATGGTCGCATTCTGTTTGATGAGATTTCCAAACAGACCTCCTACCGCCAGGGCATCGATCAGCTTACGGCGTGGGATATGCAGATCATTGACACAATGATACATGTAGGAAGCCATGACGCCGCATGCCCCAAGCGTCGGGGCAGTCACACATGTATGACCGTCCGCATTTTCCTCACTGGCCCCATAGGCATAGGCCATCAGCTTCAGTTTTTCCTGGTTTTCAACCGGTGCGTGATATGCCTCATCCAGCAGTTCCGCCGCACTTCGGTGCATCTTCAGTTTTCCCGGCAGGACACCGTCGGCGTGAATACCGCGGTCCACACAGTCGCACATTGCATCCAGGATATGGGACAGATGTTCCGGCAGATCCGGTTCATGTTCGTACACATAATCGGTAATGGTCATATTCAGTGTATCCAGAATCCGGTAGATTTCAGAAAGCGATCTTTCATGGTACACCTCATCATTCCAGTTCAACGGATACTCCCTGATCTGCAGTGAACCGCCGCCAATGGAAAACACGGTCCACTTCTGTTTCAGCTCATCATGTTCATCATATGCCTTCAGATAGAATCCATTCGGAAATTCCTCTTCCCAGTCCAGGCAGAAAACAACGTGCGTTTTCCCAGGCAGTGTGTCAATGATGATCTGATCTGTATGATGTCCTTTGCCTGTCAGTGACAGGGATCCGTAAAGTTCAACCACATAATGATCAAAGACACCGAACACCTTTGTGAACAGTGTGCAGGCACGTTCCGGTGCCAGTGTATGTGAGGATGACGGTCCTCTTCCGATCTTGTATAATTCTCTGATTCCCTGCATGATTCCTACTTTCCGTTTCTGATCAGAAACTGTTCAAATCCGACTTCCGGATTCATGATGCCCTGCTTGATGCCCTGATCCAGCTCAGCAAGTTCGTTCAACAGCCGCAGGATCTTCGCCGATGTAAACCGCGAGGAATCCTTCAGTACATAATACACATATCCTTTTTTCTGATGGAGTCTGGACGCAATCATCTCATTGTTCAGACCCTGTTCCGATAACCGCCGCACATTGTACATGACACGCAGCCGCTTTCCAAGCATGGAGATCAGTGCCATCGTATCATAACCGGCATTGCACATCTCCTCTTTGGTATCCAATGCAAGCCCGAGGTTGCCTGAAGTAAACCCGGAAGTCAGGTTGAACACATTGATATCCGGATTTAAGGGTACAAGATGCCGGACATCCTGAAAATCCAGGTTCTTCTTTCCATACAGTTCAAAGCGAAGCAGCGCATTCTGAAACAGGATCGTCTTTGTGCCGGTACGCTCCAGAAGCAGTCTCATCGCATCCTGATCCAGCACAAAGCCTTTTGTTTTCAGCTGTCTGGATACATAACCCTGAAATTCCTCTTCCTCCATCTCATTGTTTGTGATGACTTCACATCCATGGGCAGTCAGAAGTTTATAATCACTCTTGCGTGAATCCGCTTTATATCCATGGCACTGAAAGATCAGAAGTGTATCCCGGTTTGGCTCTCTGAGATACCGGGTCAGCTGCTGTGCCCTTTCTTCCTTTGTTCTGTTTTCCGCTTCCAGTCGTTTTTTCGCGGCAGGCGTATCGTTTTTCCCGCTCTTTCCGCCTTCTTTCTGATCCGCGGACAGAAAGAACGGATTGCGTACAATAACCGCTTTCTTTCCCTCATCAAAAAGAGACATCATATCACATTCCATCAGCACCCGGTCCATCCGGAATGACTTTTTATCCGATGCGTCAATCACAACAACCCGGTTGTCCGGGATATCATGTTTTTTCAACAGTGTTTTCAATGCGGACTCCTGGCGGTAAAGGTCCGTTCCCTCAAACAGATACAGATTCATAAGCACATGTATTATAACAGGAAAACACGATCATACATCACGACTTCCTGTTTTTGTACAGTATAATGGAAACAGGAGAACACATTATGAATCAGAAAAATCAGAACATACTCAATGCCATTCAGGGAAAACTGATCGTATCCTGTCAGGCACTGCCGGATGAGCCTCTGCATTCCTCTTTTATCATGGGACGCATGGCCCTTGCGGCAGACAGAGGCGGCGCAGGCGGGATCCGCGCCAACACGGTTGAGGACATCATGGAAATCCGAAACAGCACATCCCTTCCGATCATCGGCATCATCAAAAAGGATTATGATGACTCGGATATCTACATCACACCGACAATGGAGGAAGTGGATGCCCTTGTTATGGCGGGTGTGGAAATCATTGCGATGGATGCGACGGACAGAATCCGGCCGTATGGAAGAAGTCTTGATGATTTCTTTCACGAAGTACGGACAAAGTATCCGGATCAGCTGTTCATGGCGGATTGTGACGGATATGAATCCGGCATGCATGCCTCAAAGATCGGTTTTGACATCATAGGTACAACCATGGTCGGTTATACCCCTGCTTCAAAGGGCGCAAAGGTACCTCCGTACGGAATCCTGAAAAAACTGATCCGGGATTGTGACAGTACCATCATCGCCGAAGGTCATATCAGCACACCGGAAAGTCTGCGTCATGCGATGGACATGGGTGTATGGGCGGTTGTCGTAGGTTCGGCCATCACACGTCCCTATGAAATCACAAAGACATTTGTGAAGGCACTGGAGGACTGATGGAACGGATCATCACAGCAGATATCGGCGGTACGAATATCAAACTGGCGGTATTTGAAAACGGAACGATTGTACAGACAGATGAGATCCCGACTGACGCAAAAGACGGTGCCCACACTGTCATTCAGCGTGTGATCCGACAGATTGAACAGTACGGTAGATGTGATGCGATCGGCATCAGCACATGCGGACAGGTGCGAAACGGTTCCATTCACTACGCCAATGAAAACATGCCTGGGTATACCGGATTCCCATTGGAAAAGACACTGCACGATCACTTCCATGTGCCGGTCAGTGTGGAAAACGATGTCATCTGTGCCGCGGTTGGAGAACATGCCTTCGGCAGTGCGAAAGGATGTGATGACTTTCTTGTCATTACCTTTGGGACAGGCATCGGTGCCGGCATCTTTCTGAATGGTAAGCCATATCAGGGTAACGGAAGAAATGCGGGAATCATGGTCGGCGGAATGATTACTCATGCCTGTGACAGCCTGGACCCATGGGAAGGCAGTTTTGAACGCCATGCGTCCACGACCGCACTGATTCAGAAGGCAGTACAGATCCATCCGGATTACAATAACGGCAGAATTCTGTTTGAACATCTCAATGAACCGCAAGTCAGAGACTGTGTGGAACAGTGGTGTAAGGAAGCCGCCATCGGCTTATGTTCAATCACCCATGTGTACAACCTGCCTCTGCTTGTTCTGGGAGGTGGGATTCTTTCCCAGCCGTTTGTTTACGATACCATCGTACAACAGTTTCACACCCATCTGATTCCCGGATTTGCGGGTACGGAAATCAGAAAAGCCGGTCTTTCCAATCAGGCCGGCGTCTATGGTGCATATGTCAATGCATATGCCCTAGTGCATGCCTGAGGCATGCATTTTTTATTCTTCTTCAGATTGATCCGGATCGTGATGTTCCGGTGTGGTATATTCCATATCCCGGTTCTGTACCTTCTGAATCCAGCCATGGATATCCGTCCAGCTGAAGCCGTCAAGCGGAACACCGAAGTAATGCGACTGTCCCAGTCCGATGATCAGACGGAAGACAAACGGCAGGAAGAACAGTCCAAATGCCCAGCCGATGCCATGACCGAAGGCAAGAGAAAGCTTGTATGCGGTCGCAATATAGAAGATCAGGGAAAGCAGCGAAAACAGCTTTCCGATGATCGGAATCATGGACAGCACACCCAGAGCATACGGCACAAGGAACAGCCATCCCTGACCCCAGGTGATTTCACTCATGACATAGGAACCGTAAAACGGCACAAGCGCAGCCCATGGATGCTGACAGGCTTTGCGGAAGATCATCCACGTACCGATGACTGTCAGAAAGAATACCGCAAAGAAGGAAAACAGAATCCCGAAAAAGAACATTTGAAACAGATCATACAGATACCAGTATGACATGTACATCCCAATCACCTCACTTCTGATGTTATTGTACATCAGTTTGATCAAAGCAGGGATACAATTCCTCCGGAAGTGAACAGAAGATTGAAACGGAACAGACAGACAATGGTAATATCACCCGTCTCAAAGGTGTTGAAATACGGGATATGACGTTTGAGCAGCCGTTGGATCATTTCATCAGATGGATGATGATACAGAGAAGGACTTCCCGCACTGATCATGACAGATGAAGGACGGATGGTATCGAGAAAACGATCAGAAGTCGCCGTCTTTGAACCATGGTGTCCTGCTTTGAGTACATCCACGGAAAGATCGGGATGTGCTTTCAGGATGGCTTCCTCACTTTCACTGTCCCCATCCCCTGTCAACAGTACATTCAGACCATTGATGGAAAACACATGCATCAGGGAGGATCTGTTTTCATCCGCATCCATGATCGGATTCAGATCGTACAGTGTGTAGATTCCATCATGAATCTCATCCACATGGGTTTCAATCACCTGCTCTGGATTGTATTCCTGTATGATTCTGTCTCTGTTTGCGGCGTGGTCACTGTCGGAATGTGTGATAATCAGTGAGGTCAGGGAGGAAACACCGTTGGCTTTGAGAAACGTGTCCACTCTGTCATAGGCAGTTTCCTTTCCGGTATCGATCAGAATCCGCGAAGTATGAAACGGTCCCTGGATATAGATCGCATCGCCCTGTCCCACATTGATGAAACTGATCTCTGCAAACGGATGAAACAGACCAAGCAGCTGGAATACAAGCAGAGATGTCAGAACATACCTGTCATAATGTTCCCTGTGTCGAAAGGTCCATATCAGCAATGCAAAAAACACAGATCCGATACCTTTGATATTACCGGGAATCTCAAACACAGATAGAAACCGATGTATGGTTTCCGGTATGGATAAAAGAACTGACGGTACAGCATTCCCTGTAAACAGGCACAACAGTCCGATGAAAAACAGAATGCCCGACCCTTTCATAAGCACTCCGTACAGCAGATTGCGTAGTGGATTCATGCAGGAATACGTAAGGCTCTGAAACATCAGAAGGAATGTCATCGCAAAACAGTTTCCTTTTTCACATACACAGTTCGTAATACGGTATACCGCAGGAATCAGAAAAGACGGTGAAAAAACAGAAGATGGATACAGACACAATACCACAGATGTTGTAAACCCGCACCGTTCATACCGATCTGACGGAAACAGCCGCATCCCGTCACTGACAAGCCTGTAAAACACAGGCAGAGGAAACCCGAAGCTGAACCAGAAAACAGAATCCAGCACAAGCATCACCTTTGTGCGGGTGTTACGATCCAGTATATATTTCAGGACACTGCGGATCACATACAGAATCCCCGCCCATGAAAAACCGGACAATGAAAGAAAGTCATATTCGCCATCCTTCGTACTGATGTTCAATAACACTTTCTTCAGTATTTCCTGTTGTAAAGGATCTGAGATCTTCTGAATTCTATGATACAGAAATCCCCGGAGTGAGGGAAAGGATCGGACATATGTCAGATCCGTACTGTCAAGACGATAGTATACTCCGCTTCTCTCAAGTGCTGCCCGGCTGTCATAGCCATAGAATGAAGACATGGTTTCCACCTTACTGAAATACGGCTGAAACGTGTAAACCTCTCCATAGCTGATATCCTGATCGGTGTATACCACAAACCGCGTATTTGCCTTCTGCAGGATCGCTGAAGAGGAACGGATTTCCACAACAACCCCTTCTGTGAAGCCCGGTCTTTCTTCTGAAAACCGCGGCAGTGCAATCAGAGCCATGCATGCAAGGACAATCAGAACGGATCTGTCCTTTGTCCTGAACAGCCAGAATACGGACAGGAGGACAACCGATGTCCATGGCAGCACATGCACACCGCAGGAAAACAGAAACAGAATCACCGCAAACAGAATCGGGTTTTCCCGCAGGGATGTCATAGCGTCAGCCTGTCCCTGATCTTCTCAAACTTTGCCTGTCCGATGCCTTTGACATTCATGATCTCCTCAATGGATTGAAACAGTCCGTGTTCATTGCGGTAGTCAATGATCCGATTGGCCATCGTTTCACCGATTCCCGGCAGGGAACAGAGCTGTTCTGCCGTTGCACTGTTGATTGAAATCCTTTCCATGTTGTCTTCTGATTTTGCCGGGATGTGAACGACATCCTGGTCTTTGAGGATCAGATTCGGATTGAGGGTTGAAATGTCCGCGTTTTCAGTTGTGCCGCATTCATCCAGCACATCCTGAATGACGGCATACATCGGCAGTTCATAGGTACCGGGATGCAGAGCCTCCCCTGTGACGGTAACGTTCATAGTGCCTGAGGCGGGGTCGGAAAGATCCAGAGCCTTCAGATCCATGCCCAGCACCAGCACAAGCAGTACAAAAAAGATAAGCAGTTGTTTCATATGCGTGAACCTCCTGCTTATCTTATTACCGTTTTTTCTCAATTTTACGCAAAATCAGTCAATGGAAATGATTGTGACCTTATATGGTGTACGGACATTGACTTCTCTTGTGTCACCGGCCTTGGCACCCATGATGGCAATGGCCAGAGGGGAGTCGTTGGAAATCTTGCCGTTGAGCGGGTCAGCTTCCGTGGAACCGACAATGGCATAGGTTTCAACTTCATGTGTATCGTTGAATTCCACTTTGACGGAGGAACCGAGGTTGACTTCTCTCTTGCCGCCCTTACGGATGATTTCGTAATGTCCCGGCTGCAGCATGTTTTCCAGTTCGACAATACGGGATTCGACTTCGGACTGTCTTTCACGTGCCGCATCATAGTCCGCGTTTTCGGACAGGTCACCCTGAGAACGTGCTTCCGCCAGTTCAGCCTTTACCTTTTCACGTTCAACGTGGACCAGATTATCATATTCTTTCTGTAAATTCGCAAGACCTTCTTCTGTTACATATGTGATATTTGTATTTGCCATAAAAATCTCCTTTTTATCTTTTTTCAATCAGCGTGAAATATTATAGCACCGAGTGGTTGATGATGCTAGAAATTTTTGTGTTCAACAGATCGATCGCAACGCGGTTTTCGCCGCCTTCCGGAATGATGATATCCGCGTATTTCTTCGATGGTTCCACAAACGATTCATGCATCGGACGCACGGTTGACATGTACTGGTTGACAACCGATTCCATTGATCTTCCACGTTCCTGTACATCACGAAGCAGTCTGCGGATAAAGCGGATATCAGCTTCCGTATCGACAAACACACGGATGTCAAGAAGCTCACGCACCCTTTCATCCTGCAGCACAAACAGGCCTTCAAGGATCAGAACATCGCATGGTCTGCATACTTCAATCTGCGCTGCCCGCGTATGATTGACAAAATCATAGGTCGGCTTGTTAATGGCATGGCCTTCCATCAGCTGTCTGACATGTTCAACAAGCAGTTCCGTATCAATGGAATCCGGGTGGTCATAGTTTGTCAGAACACGCTGCTCCATGGTCTTGTCGGACTGGTCTCTGTAATAGTCATCCTGACGGATGATCAGAACCGAAGTCAGATCATTGTACGTCTCCTGGATATGACGGGAGATCGATGTTTTTCCGGAAGCCGTTCCTCCGGCAATTCCGATAATCAGTGGTTTTGTCATAGTTGGTTTCCTTATAACAGGTTTCCCTGTGCATCATAATCAAGTTTCATTGAAAAAGGGATTTCATTGCGAATCATCTTTTCCAGAAACAGTCTGTCCCCTGGCCAGAGGTTCAGTCGAAGGATGTCATCTTCATCAATCCAGGACAGTGTACCTTCATCGCATGGAATCTGATTCCCATGAAAGTAAGAGCTTCTGTAAATCCGGATATACTCATTGGCTTTACCGTCAACGGAGAAATATACTTCCCCGCAGTATTCAAGCGTATCAATGTCCAGTCCGCACTCCTCTTTGACTTCCCGCAGTGCACACTGTTCAGATGTTTCGTTTCCTTCCCGCTTTCCGCCGATTCCGATCCATTTGCCTTCATTGATGTCATTCTGTTTTCTGTTCCGCAACAACATCAGCCAGCGACGATCCCGGATCAGATAGACGCATGTACTCTCAGTTACAGCCATTGGAAATATCCGAGAGATAGGTGTTCACATTGGCATCGTGTTCTTCCAGCGTTTCTGCATAATGTACGGTGCCGTCTCCGCATACATCCGCCATGAAGTAGTAGTAGTCGGTATCCGCCGGATAAATCGCAGCCTGAATTGCGGCAGCCCCCGCATTTTCAATGGCTCCCGGAGGAAGTCCGCCGTTGAGGTATGTATTATACGGAGAATCAAAGTCGGAATTCATTTCACATGCCTGCCAGCCGTCTGTCTGCCTGTCAAAGTCAATCGCATAACATACGGTTACCGAACTTCCCAAAGGCATGCCCGCCGCCAGTCTGTTGTAGAACACGGATGCGACTTTGGCAAGGTCATCCGGATTGGTTCCGGCCTCATACTGAATGATGCTGGCCATGGTGTAGATCTCATGGATCGAATGTCCGCTTGCGGCGATGTCATCCTTATACTGATCATAGATGACAAGAGACTGATCCAGCATGCGCTTTGTGATGTCTTCCGCCGTTGTTTCCTTATAGATTTCATATGTGTCCGGTGCCAGATACCCTTCCAGATAAATCCGAACCGAATCATTGATCATGTCTTCCGTTAAAAACGGGTATGCGTCCATCTGGGAACGGATCCAGTCCGCATTGTTCCACAGGGCCAGCAGTTCATCGGCACTGACATTGGTGACTTCCGCATATCTGGATGCGATATCCTTTGCCCAGTCGCCTTCAATGACCGTGACTCTTGCGACATTGTCCGCCATGGTCGGTGTTTCCAGTTCCGCAAACACCTGATCCAGTGTCATATCGGTTGAGAAAGTGTGATTGCCCGCAGTGTAGTTGTTGTATTTTCTGATCCGGGCATACAGATACGCAACCTGATCATTGCGGATGACACCTGCTTCTTCCAGTCGTTCACAGATTTCAGACATGGTTTCACCTTCGTTGACCGTAAACGGAACAGTTGTACCGTTTGCCGATACGGGCTGGAATGACTGATAGATGGAATAACAGGATAAACCAAGAAGGACAAGCAGTACACATAACAGCGTCACAACAATGGTATGCACAACATTGATTCTGCGTTTTCTCTTTTTTGGACGTGTTTCCTCTTCCGGTTCCTCATAGACAAGCTGAGAGGTTGTCTGTTTTGTTTCGTCAAACTCCGCTTTCTTTGTGACGGTCTTCTGTGTTTCAGTATGTACGTCCGGCTGTGGTACAGCAGTTGTGCCGTCTTCTTCCGGTTCATCCTGGACAAACAGTTTCGCCAGTTCATCCTCTATACCCGGATCATCATCAATGATGGACGGCGGTACTTCCTCCGCAATCTCATCCCGATCAATGATCTGTGTCTCCTCAGCCTTGACTGGCTTTGGTTTTTTCACCGGAATGACTTCCGTCTTTTCTGCGGCAGCCTTCTTTTTCTTTCTGTCTGTACGGGATAACACCGGCGGCACAATTTCCGTCTTTGCGGTTTCATCTCTCTGCTGTGCATCCAGTTTTGCGGCTTCCTCCGCGATCCGTTTTGCGTCCAGAGATCTTGTGAACTGAAAATCATCCGACTGGTTCTGAATCGGACGGATTTCCGGTTCTTCCGGATTGATCAGGCTTTCGTCATAACTTCCTTCTCTTTGAATCCGCAGTGCCCTTGTTTCTTCGCCAAGCACAACATCCGGAAGTTCATCAAGCTCATCCAGATCGATATCAGTCCTGTTCTTCGCCATCTGCGTCTTCCTCTTCGATAAATGCCCCAAGAACCTCCTGGCACATCTCCCATTCACTTTCTTCGCTGACTTCGCTCATGTTTCCGTCTTCGTCATAACGGTATGCATATACATTTCCTTCCGGATCCTGCGGATCGGTAAACAGAACATAGCTGCGGCCTGTCTCATCATTGTCAAATGTGAGAATGATTTCCACTTCACGTTCCTGTCCGCTTTCATCGGTAATGATCATCTTATTTGTATCTATCATAAGAACCTCCCGGCACCGCACAATAAAAACAGTGCCTGCATGTACTAATCATAACAGAAATCACACCTCATGCCAAAACAAAAAAGAGCCTAAGCTCTTTGCGAATCCAGATATCTCTGCAAAATCGCCACCGCTGCCAGCTGGTCAATTTTCCGTTTTCTCTTCTTTCTGGAAATATCCGCCTCCAGAAGAATCGCTTCCGATTCCTGGGTTGTGTTGCGTTCATCCTGCATTTTCACAGGAATTCCCGTTTCCACTTCCAAAGCTCTGCCGAATTCCAGGCAGATCTGTGCTCTTTCCGCAATATCTCCGTTTTCGAGCAGCGGCAGTCCCAGTACAATCACATCCGGTTTCTTTTCCTTTACAATCTCCTCTACCATCTCAATGGCCGTATCATAGTCATCGGATGGAAAGCGGATGGTCTTTACCGTGGATGCGATAAACCCTGTTTCACTCCAGCTGATTCCACAAGTGACACTCCCCAAATCAAGTCCGAGGTATTTTGTCATTGATGCTCCTCAAGATAGAAACGTACCAGTTCCTCGATGATCTCATGCCGTTCCACGGACTGAATGATTGCACGCGCATTGTTATGAGAGGAAATATAGGCAGGGTCATTGGAGATCAGATAACCTGCCATCTGATTGATCGCATTATATCCTCTTTCATTCAGCGCCTGTTCGACATGTTTCAGAATATCACGGATATTCTCGCGTCTGATTTCTTCAGAATTGAAGCTGACTGTTTCGGTTGTTCCATGTATGTTATTCATAGAAGTACCCTCCCGATATTATTAATATTGTAACATTTTTTCATCTTTTGTATACATTCATTTGTAATCGCTTCTGTATATAATCGTGTCAGAATTCGATGTTTACACACAATCATCACAGACATATATTTATTGTTTCCGCATATGATATCATGTCAGCACAGAAGGAGAACCGCAATGAACAGATTCTTTCAATCTATACGCAACACACGTCTTCTGCCAATCACTGACAGATTCCTTGTCCGCAGTGATTTTCCTGCACAGATCACGGATCAGGAAGTGAAGAATCTGAAAGACACTGGTATCACAACAGTTGTGGACCTGCGGGAAAAGAAAGAATATGATGTTCATCCATGCAGGCTGGAATCCGAACCGGGATTCACATATCATCATATGCCTGTCAGCGGTGGAGGCAGTACGCCTGTTTCTATTGAGGATCTGATCAGCCGCTGCCTTTCGATGATCGATGATCAGATGGACAGAATCATTGAAACAATTGAACATGCCCAAAGCGGTGTGCTGTATTTCTGTTCTGCCGGTAAGGACAGAACCGGTGTTGTATCCGCAGTCCTTCTGCATCGGATGGGCTGTGATGATCAGATCATCATAGATGACTACATGAAGTCAAAGGACAACCTGTATGCATTCCTGTGTGAATACGCCGGTGCACATCCGGATGTGGATCTGAATCTGATTGTTCCGCATGAATTCACAATCAGACATGTGCCTGAAAAACTGAAAAAGAAAACGGTATGACTGTAATGTCGTACCGTTTTGCATGTTAAGCCGTAATGGATGTTCTGACTGCTTCAAGAGCCTCATCAGTCTTTGTGATGTCTCTTCCGCCGGCCTGTGCCATATCCGGACGTCCGCCGCCGTTGCCCCCGCAGATCTGGGCAGCCTTTTTGACAAGGTCGCCTGCCCTGTATCCCTTTGCGATGGCGTCTTTGCTGGATGCACATACGAATGTGATCTTTCCGCCTGCTTCATTTGCGACAAACACAAGTCCGCTGTTGAGCTTGTTGCGGAGTGTTTCCGCATATTCCTTCAGCGTCTTGCCGTCTCTGTTCTTCAGATTCAGAATCAGGACATTGATGCCGTTGATTTCCTTTGCCTTTGCCAGAGTCGCATCGGCTTCCGCAGCCATTGCCTTGGATGTTGCTTCGGCAACCTGACGTCTGAGTCCCGCATTTTCCTCAAGCAGCTTTTCAATACGCTCCTGCAGGCCTTCCCAGTTCTTCATCTTCAGTAATGCGGCTGTCTGGTTGAGGTAGTCCTCTTCCTTCCTGAATGCATCGTAAGCACACATCTTTGTCTGACATGTGATACGGCGTACACCTGAACCGACGGATTCCTCGGAGATGATTCTGAAACATCCCAGATCTCCGGTGTTGGACACATGCGTACCGCCGCAGAATTCCTTGGAGAAGTCACCCATGGATACGACGCGGACAAAGTCACCGTACTTTTCATCAAACAGTGCAGTCGCACCTGTTTTCTTCGCGTCCTCAATGGAGAGCACCTGGGTTGTGACAGGAATGTCGAGGTTGATTTCCTGGTTGACAAGACGTTCCACTTCATGGAGCTGTTCATCCGTCGGCTTCTCAAAGTGCGTGAAGTCAAATCTTGCATAGTCAGGGCAGTTATAGGAACCTGCCTGGGCAATGTGATCACCGAGCACCTTCTTCAATGCGGCCTGTAACAGGTGCAGTGAGGAATGGTTGGCACGTGTTTTCTGTCTGTCTTCAAAGTTGTATTCACCTTCAACCATGTCACCTTCATGGAGTGTTCCCTCCACATTTGTGATGTGGTGCATCGGCTGCTTGTGCGGCGCCTTCTGCACATCATCCACGTCAGCCTTGAACACATCGTTCCACAGTTTACCCGTATCTGCGCACTGTCCGCCGCTTTCAGCGTAGAAACATGTGGAGGAAAGAATGACATCGCCTTCTCCTTCGAGTTCACTGACACGTACACCGTCCTTAAACAGGCCGATGACCTTTGCGCTGCAGTGTGTATCGGTATAACCTGTGAATTCGGATTCTTCCGTGAAATCCATCAGATCCCTGGACTGGCCATGCATGGACTGCAGGTCACCTCGCGCATCTCTTGCCCGCTGCTTCTGGGCAGCCATTTCACGCTCAAAGCCTTCCTCATCAATGGCATAGCCGTTTTCTTCCGCAATCTCAACTGTCAGTTCCTTTGGATAACCGTACGTATCATACAGTCTGAATACGACTTCACCCGGCAGTGTCTTTGTATCGGCGTGATCCTTCAGAGCCTCATTCAGCAGGGATTCACCGTTTGCCAGAGTCTTGTGGAAGGATTCCTCTTCATTCTTTACAAGCTTTTCAATCAGACTGACCTTGTCACAGACATACGGATAGTAGTCCTTCATGTTTTCAGCCACAACAGAAACAAGTCTGTACATGAACGCACCTTCAATACCGAGTTTAATGCCGTAGCGTACCGCTCTTCTCAGAACTCTTCTTAAGACATAGCCTCTGCCCTCATTGGAGAACATCGCACCATCCGCAATCGCAAATGTGACGGTACGGATATGGTCCGCAATGACTCTGTAGGCCATCTTGTATTCAGGTTCATCATAGGAATGCTTTGCGAATTTCTCCGCTGCGTGAATGATCGGCAGGAACAGGTCCGTATCGAAGTTTGTCTCTCCATCCTGTACCATGCATACAAGACGTTCCAGACCCATACCTGTATCAATGTTCTTCTGCGGCAGTTCCTTGTATTCACTTCTGTCCACTTCACCCGGTCTGCAGTCATACTGGGAGAATACGATGTTCCACAGTTCGACATAACGGTCATTTTCGATGTCCTCAAAGAACAGTCTTTCCCCGATACCTTCCGGATCGTACTTTTCACCCCTGTCGTAATACAGTTCGGTATCCGGTCCGCCTGGTCCTCTTCCGATTTCCCAGAAGTTATCATCGGACTTACGGATATGAGATTCGATCATGCCTGTTTTTACCCAAAGGTCATAGGCTTCATCATCATCCGGATACACTGTGACATACAGACGCTTTGGATCAAAGCCAATCCACTTTTCAGATGTCAGGAATTCCCATGCCCACGGAATGGCTTCCTGCTTGAAGTAGTCACCGATGGAGAAGTTTCCAAGCATTTCAAAGAATGTGTGGTGACGTGCTGTCTTACCGACATTCTCAATGTCATTTGTTCGGATTGACTTCTGCGCATTGGCAATTCTCGGGCTCTTCGGTTTTTCACTTCCGTCGAAGTACTTTTTTAATGCGGAGACACCGGCATTGATCCATAACAGTGTCGGGTCGTCATGCGGAATCAGAGATGCGCCAGGTTCAATCATGAATCCCTTCTCAGCGAAGAAATCCAGGAACATCTGACGGATCTGATTGCCTGTCAGGTTCTTTTCACTCATTTTTCTGTCCTCCTCAAAGAAAAAACGCTCCTGCAATACAGGAACGTAAGTTACGCGGTACCATCCTGATTCGTGTTCATTCAGAACACGCACCTCAATTGGCCTGTAACGCAGGCATGCGGCAGGGATTGGCTGCACTCCAAAGCAGCTTCATACAGACTTGACGGAAGGCTTTCACCATACCCTTCTCGCTGAACGTTTCGTACCGTACTACTCGTCTTTTTCTTCGTTTTCCCTAATATACTACCACGGTTTTACAAAATGAAAACATGTTTTTTTGTTTCATTGTATTTTCGGAATGAACTGATTTTTAAATCTGTTTCCATTGCAATGACATCTGAAAAAGAATAAAATTAGAAATATCTTGAAAATACTTACAAAGGAGTGAAAAAATGAAAAGATTCATGAAGGGGATTGCGGCTCTTACATTGTCAGCCGCACTTGCCGGATGCAGTGTCGGAGGATCCGCTGCCGCACCTGGTTCTTCCACAGATTCCGCCGCTGATGACGGAGACATTCTGATCGGTGTTGTACAGCTTGTGACACACCCTGCCCTCGATGCGGCGACACAGGGATTCGTCGATACACTAAAGGCAGACCTTGGTTTAACGGATGAAAACTTTGACATCCAGAACGCAGCCGGTGAAGCAGCCACATGTTCTTCCATCGCAACAGCACTTGTCAATGAGAACTGTGATCTGATTCTCGCCAACGCTACTGCAGCTCTGCAGGCAGCCGCTTCTGCGACTTCCACCATTCCGGTTCTCGGCACAGCCGTAACAGAATACGGTACAGCCCTGGATATCGATAACTTCTCCGGAACTGTCGGAACAAACGTTTCCGGTACTTCCGACCTGGCACCTCTGGAACAGCAGGCAGCCATGTTTGATGAACTTCTGCCTGAGGCAAAGACAATCGGAATTCTTTACTGCTCCGGCGAACCGAACTCCGTATATCAGGCAAAGGTTGTCCAGGAAGCTCTTGAAAAAGCAGGTAAGACAGTCAACACATATACATTCGCTGACTCCAACGACGTTTCCCAGGTCACAAAGACAGCGTGTGATGAATCCGATGCACTGTATATCCCGACAGACAACACAGCAGCTTCCTGCACAGAAGCCATCGATTCCGTCGCATCTCAGGCAGGCACACCGATTATTGCCGGTGAAGAAGGTATCATGTCCGGATGTGGTATCGCTGCGCTGACAATCTCCTACTATGAACTCGGTGTCACAACAGCCAAGATGGCAGAAAAGATCCTTTCCGGTGAGGCAAAGGTTTCCGAAATGCCGATTGAATACTACGAAAATCCTGTTAAGGAATATGTCGCTGACCGTTGTGAAAAACTCGGTGTCACAGTGACAGATGATTATACAGCCTATACACCGGCTGAATAATCGGTTACACTGTATGGCAGGGCATCTTCCCGATGCCCTGTTGTTTTTTGAAAATTCGGAGGACAAACTATGCATATTGTACTGGCCCGCGGCGGGCTGAATATCATGAATCTGATCGGAACATTCCCTGGTGGCATTGCCCAGGGTATCATCTGGGGTATCATGGCACTGGGTGTGTATATCACATTCCGTATGCTGGATATATCGGATCTGACGGTTGACGGTTCCTTTACAACAGGCGGTGCTGTCGCAGTGGTTCTGATCACATCCGGCGTCAACTGCTGGCTTGCCCTGTTGTGTTCCGTCATCGCAGGACTGATGGCAGGATTTGTGACAGGCGTCCTGCATACAAAACTCGGTATCCCGGCAATCCTTGCCGGTATTCTGACACAGTTTGCGCTGTATTCCATCAACCTGGCAATCATGGGTTTCTCCGCAAACCGTGCTGTATCGGTTGATAAGTATTCCCTTTCGGTTTCATCCCGTTATATTTCCCCGTCATTGATCATCGGGGTTGTGATTTCCATCGCACTTGTATCTGTTCTGTACTGGTATTTCGGTACCGAACACGGTTCCGCAATGCGCGCTACCGGTAATAATCCGGACATGTCCAAAGCCCTTGGCATCAACATCGGCTCCATGAAGGTCATCGGTTTATCCCTGTCCAACGGACTTGTGGCATTCGCCGGCGGTCTGATGGCACAGTACCAGGGTTTCGCCGATATCAACATGGGCCGTGGTGCCATTGTCATCGGACTGGCCGCAGTCATCATCGGTGAGGTATTCGGTGAGATGCTGATGAGGAAGCGCCTGAACTTCTACGGCAGACTTTGTTCGATTGTCTGCGGCGGCATCATTTACTACCTTGTTGTATGTGTTGCCCTGTGGCTGAAAATCAACTCCAACATGTTAAAGCTGATGACAGCGATCATTGTCGTCATCTTCCTGGCAGTGCCGTATCTGCGTTCCCTTTCCCACTCCTCATTCAAAAAGGCAGGAAAGAATTCACAGAAGGAGATCAGATGATATGTGCGCAATGCTTGAATTGAGAAATGTAAATAAAACATTCAATACCGGTACAATCAATGAGAAACATGTACTGAATGATCTGAATCTGACCATGGATGAAGGAGACTTCGTCACGGTCATCGGCGGCAACGGTGCCGGCAAGAGTACGATGTTAAACGCAATCGCTGGTGTATGGCCGGTGGATTCCGGTGCGATTATCATCGACGGAGAAAACATTACGGGATTACCGGACTTCAAACGTGCACCGTATATCGGACGTGTGTTCCAGGATCCGATGATGGGTACTGCCCCGGATCTTCAGATCGGTGAGAACCTTGCCCTTGCGGCAAGACGCGGTAAACGCCGTACATTACGCTGGGGCTTTACAAAAAAGGAATCCGCACAGTATGTGGAATCCCTGAAAACACTCGATCTTGGTCTGGAAACACGGATTACCCAGAAGGTCGGACTTCTTTCCGGCGGTCAGCGTCAGGCAGTCACCCTTCTGATGGCTTCCTATCAGAATCCGAAACTGTTATTGTTGGATGAACATACGGCTGCCCTGGATCCGAAAACAGCCAGAAAGGTACTCGAACTGACACGTCAGATTGTCGAGCAGCAGCACCTGACAGCCATGATGGTCACACACAACATGAAAGATGCCATTGCGACAGGTAACAGACTTGTCATGATGTATGAAGGCAGAATCATCTTTGAGGCAAAGGGCGAAGACAAAAAGCTGCTTACCGTCGATGATCTGATGCGCAAGTTCTCTGAAGTCGCAGGCGAAGAATTCACTGACGATCAGTCACTTCTGACAAGATAAGACGCATTCTGCGTCTTTTTCTTTGCCTGAAAGAACCATGCATTCATATGCTTCTCTTTTTCTGAGGAATTCGTCCTCACTCATGCCTGCATGTTCCACCACTTCCTGAAGCGTCAGTTTTCCTACAGCAATCAGAGCACTATATGTCCGACTGTTCCGATATCAATACCGATTTCCCTGTTTACATCAGCGATTCCTTTACTCAGATTACACATTTCCTGCACCTCATTTTCAAGCTTCCTTGTCATTTCAATACCATACGTTGAACTGAGTCTGCGTTTCTTTTCTTCTGTAGTCATTTTATCAGAGAAAACAGTATACAACAAATCCAAAATCTGATTGTTTGGATCTCCGTTCTTACCGACAAACAGAATGACAGATTCTTTTTTATCATAATCAGCTTCCGTAAAAGATGAATGTCCAAATTCAATTTCCTGATGAGTGCGGAATCTGATAATGACATTCTCTCTTTTCTGAGCAGGATCAGGACAGATCCAGATGGAATACACCTTCTGAAGATCTCCGTATCTGCCTTCCGTAAAAACCGTCCCGTACTGTTCCGAAATCATTCTCGAACAGTAATATTCCGCTCTGGGAGGAATCGCATCACCCGGTTTATCGCTTCTCTGCATTTCGATATTGATGATCAGACCGATCGGTTTTTCCTTACCCGGTACGGTGGCCTGAAATCTGATATCGTAGTAGATTGTTCCTTCATTGATTGACGTCGATTCCGAGTTGAGTCTCTTTGATTTTCTGATCAACGTTGATGTTTTCCGCTCGATCCGGATGATCCTGATGTACTGCTTTGACTGCGATACTGACATCACTGATACAATGTTCCGCAATAAACGAAACATCACAATCCGCAAATTTCCTGACACATGTTTTCAGAATCCAGGCACTGATTGCCTTGTATCCGATGATGCTTTTTTGCACAATGATCATACCTGGCTTCCGCCCCCGCAGAATCAAGACACTTTGCCAATCCTGTTTCCACTTTCCTCACCTTCGATTTATGACATCATGATATCATTCCGGAGTATTTTACACAATATATTACAATATGTTTATATGTGCTGCCTGGTCAGACTTTTTGTCAGTTCTCTTCTTTGATACAGTAGATGGATCTGCTGTATCAACATGATATCTATCAGAACAGAACCGATTCTGTTGACTGTATGAAGTGATGTATACAGATGATCCGCATACAGTAACATGGCATACATTCCATATACCTGAACAAAGACTGCATAGATACATACCGCAGTCACAATCACTCTGTCTTTCTGTTTCTCTTTGAAATAAAACCGGTATGCACATACAGCACCGATGAGATACGGCATGGATAACAGCAGTGCGGCTTCAGGTGTACTCAAAACATACGTGCTGAACAGCTGTACAGCCTCTGTCAGAAGGAAACCCGTTGTGATGATGCCTGCCTGCCTTGCGTTGAAATCACTGCGCACAAGGCCAACCAGGCCGTATACAAACAGAACAGCCTGAACACCGTGGATCCATGCCTGGATCATGACGACAGGATATGACAGTTCCTGTAAGGAGAAGGATGGAAATGACTGAATCATCAGAATGGTATGGATACAGATGATCATGGTATACAGAATGATCAGAATGGATATTCCCTTTCGATCATTGTAGACCGGCTGGGTATTACAGTGATCGGAAAGGTCGTTTTCCGAAAGCAGTTCATCCATGGAACAGTCCAGAAGCCGGGATATGGCTTTGAGGGTATGGATATCCGGAAGTCTGTTTCCGGATTCATATCTTGATATTGTCTGTCTTGTCACAAACAGTTTCTCTCCAAGCTGTTCCTGCGTATATCCTTTTCTTTCTCTTGCCTGTTTCAGTTTTTCTCCAAATGTGTTCATGGGCACCTCCTTTGATACAATGATTGTGTCATGAATCCGCACAACTGAAAAGAAACATGGCTGAATTCCATGTTTCCAAAGTGGTACGTATGTTACTGTGCAAGTTTTTCTCTTCCCATCGCCAGCATCAGCTTGATTCTGTTTTCCTGGTTGACCTTTGTGGAGGAAGGGTCATAGTCGACAGGTGTGATATTGGCATCCGGGAATTTCTCACGGATTTTGCGGATGACCCCTTTTCCTGCAATGTGGTTTGGCAGACAGCCAAACGGCTGTGCACAGACGATGTTTGTATAACCGCCTTCAATCAGTTCCACCATTTCCGCTGTCAACAGCCACCCTTCGCCCATCTTGACACCAAGGGAAAGGATGCCTTCCGGTTTCTGCATCAGTTCATGGAACGAACCCGGTGCGTAGAAACCCGCTTCTTTCATTGCTTTGCTCATGGCCATTCCAAGCGAATCCACAATGTTCAGCAGCTGACCGCAGATTTTGCCGGAAAGTGCCTTGAAGCCGTAAATCTCATGATCCAGGATGGAATTGGCAATACAGTATTCAATGTATCCCATCAGTCCCGGCATGTTTACTTCACAATCCTGTTCCTCAAGGAATTTCACGAGATTGTTGTTTCCAAGAGGTGAGAATTTGACATAGATCTCACCGACAATACCGACTTTCAGTTTCGGTGTTCTGTTTAACGGGATTGTCGCAAAGTCATCCGCAATGGTTTTGAAGTTCTTTCTGATCTGCGGAGGATGGTACTGCACACCATCCAGAATCCAGCGTGAAACCTCACTCAGCCAGTAATCCGTTTTTTTCCGTGCATCCCCTTGATTTACCTCATAGGCAACGGTCTGATGGTACAGTGCGTCAATCTCATCGCCATATTCCGCCGCAGCCAGCACTTTCAGCACAAGCTTTGGTGTCAGCTTCAGGCTCATGTCCTTTTCAAGTCCGGAGGCGTTGACGGAGATAACCGGAATGTTTGAATACCCTGCCTGATCCAGTGCCTTTCGCAGCAGTTTGATATAATTGGATGCCCGACATCCTCCACCAGACTGTGTAATCATCAAAGCGGTATGATCCAGGTCATATTCCCCGCTTTCCAGTGCCGCAATAAACTGGCCGATGATCAGAAGTGCCGGATAACATGTATCGTTATGCACATACTGCAGTCCAAGCTGTGACATTTCCGCATCGTTTGTGGAAAGCAGTTTCGTATGATAGCCTTCGGACTCCAATGCGGCCTGAATCAGTGTGAACTGATGGAAGGCCATGTTTGGAATCAGAATCAGATAGTCTTTCCATGGATTGGTTTCATGCATGTGCTTCCTCCCTTTCCTCCAGTGCCGCAAACAGTGAACGGATCCGGATATTTACCGCACCTGGATTTGTGATTTCATCAATCTTCAGCTGGGTGTACAGGCGTCCTCCGCTTTGCAGGATGGACCTTGTTTCATCCGTTGTGATCGCATCCAGTCCGCATCCAAACGATACAAGCTGGATCAGATTCATATCCGGCTGTGTGGTACAGTAACGGGCTGCCGCATACAGTCTGGAGTGATATGTCCACTGGTTGAGAACGGATGTGTCAAACTTTGACATATGCCATGAAACCGCGTCCTCGGTAATGACAGCCGCATTGTATTTTGTGACAATCCGGTCAATACCGTGGTTGATTTCAGGATCGACATGGTATGGACGTCCTGCCAGTACAATGATCTGTTTTCCCTGTTTTCTTGCCTGATTGATGATGTATTCACCACGGCTGCGGATATCATGCATGTGGTTTTCATATTCCTGATAGGCAAGTTCAAGGGCATGGGCAATCCTCTTTTTCGGAATCATTTCAAAGTGTTCCCTGAACCACTGGTAAAGATGTGTGCATAACAGATTTCTGTCATTGAGGTCAATAAACGGTTCCAGGAAATACGGTTCCGTCAGTCCCTCCACGTTGTTCTTCAGACTTTCCGGATAGTAGGCAACGATCGGACAGTTGTAGTGGTTGTCGCCAAGGTGTTCATCCACGTTGTATGACATGCATGGATACCAGATGTGATCGACATTTTGTTCCTTCAGCCATTCAATGTGTCCGTGTGCCATCTTGGCCGGATAACATGCGGTATCGGAAGGAATGGTCGAACTTCCCTTTTCATACAGGGCATGGGATGACAGCGGTGAAACCACAACATCATACCCAAGCACGGTCCAGAATGTATGCCAGAACGGCAACAGTTCATACATGTTCAGCACAAGCGGAATCCCGATGGTCGGTTTTCCCTTCTGACGCATGGAAGCGTACCGCAGCAGTTTCTGCTGTTTATAGGCATACAGGTTCAGGTCTGTATCCTCGCTCTTTCCGGTGACCGGTTTATCACAGCGGTTGCCGGAAATCAGCTTATTTCCGTTAGGAAAGGTGTTGACGGTCAGCTGGCAGTGATTGCCGCAGCCCTGACACGTAAAGCTGTTGGTTTTGCGTTCAAAGGATTCCAGCTGAGGTAAGGACATCAGGGATGAAACATGGGATGCCCCTGCTTTTTTCTTACCGTACAATGCTGCACCATAGGCACCCATCAGTCCGGCAATATCCGGACGGATGACTTCCGTACCCATCTCCATTTCAAAGGCGCGCAGAACGGCTTCGTTGTAGAAGGTGCCGCCCTGAACGACAATATGTCTGCCAAGCTGTTTTGCATCAGCGCAGCGTATGACCTTATATAATGCATTTTTGACAACCGATACGGCCAGGCCTGCCGAGATGGCCTCAATGGTCGCGCCTTCCTTCTGTGCCTGTTTGACAGAGGAGTTCATGAATACCGTACAGCGGGAACCAAGGTCAACCGGATGTTCCGCAAAAAGACCCAGTCTGGCAAATTCCTCGGTGTTGTATCCAAGGGCACCTGCGAATGTCTGCAGGAAACTGCCGCAGCCGGAAGAACATGCCTCATTGAGGAACAGATCGGAAATCATGCCGTTTTCAATGCGGAAGCACTTCATATCCTGACCGCCGATATCGATGATGAAATCAACATCCGGCATGAAGTGGGAAGCTGCCGTAAAGTGGGCAACGGTTTCCACAAGTCCATAATCACAGTTGAATGCCTTACGCATCAGCTCTTCCCCATATCCTGTGGATGTGACGGATCCGATGGTTACCCATGGATGTTTCTGATACAGTTCAATCAGGAACTTCTGCACAATCGGTAGTGGGTTGCCGTCATTGGAACGGTAGTCCGTCGTCAGAAGATTTCCCTCATCGTCAATCACCGCAATCTTGATGGTTGTGGAACCGGAGTCGATACCGATGTGAATACGTCTGATGGACTCATCAAACGGAACACGCGGTACGGATGCCTTTGCATGACGGTTGTGAAATTCCCAGTACTCTTCACGATTATGAAACAACGGCGGTAATGCCGCATAGGCACTGTGGGCACCGTATTCCTCAAGCCGTTTCAGGACATCTGAAATACATACGGTATCCTGTGCATACATGGCTGCGCCAAGCGCCACATAATACAGGGAGTTTTCCGGGCATGTGCCGTTGACCTTCAGTGTCTGATCAAAGCACCTGCGCAGTGTTTTCGAAAATGTCAGAGGCCCGCCAAGGTACAGCACATTGCCTTTGATGACTCTGCCCTGGGCAAGACCGGCAATCGTCTGGTTGACAACCGCCTGGTAAATCGAAGCTGCGATATCTGAAGTTTCCGCTCCCTGGTTGATCAGCGGCTGAATATCCGATTTGGCAAACACACCGCATCTGGATGCGATCGTGTATATCTTTTTTGCCTTTGAGGCTGCCTCATCCATTTCATCCGCCTGCATTTTCAATAATCCGGCCATCTGATCGATGAACGCACCGGTACCACCGGCACAGCTTCCGTTCATACGCACTTCCATTCCGTTGCTTAAAAACAGAATCTTGGCGTCCTCACCGCCCAGTTCGATGATACAGTCCGTATCCGGATTAAGTTTTCCGGCACAGATTCTCTCCGCATAGACTTCCTGTACAAACGGTACATGCGCTTCATCCGCAAGTCCCATTCCTGCCGAACCGGAGATCGCAAGGATCACGTTGTCTCCCACAGTTTCCTGTAAACCCATCAGGATTTCCCGTGTCTTTTCCAGTATATGACTGTAATGTCTTTCATAGGATGTATGAATCACATTCATATCATCATCCAATACCGCACATTTAATGGTTGTGGACCCGATATCTAAACCTGCTCTCATATGACCTCTCGAATGTACGCCATATTTTAAATCGCATTCCCCTGAATTACAAATAAAAAAACCCGAATGATTGACGAATGCATCAATCTGTATTCGGGATCAGATGAAGTCGTTTTTCCAGTGTTGTGCGTCGTACATGACGGTCGGCACACTGAATTCCCTTCTGAAACACATTCATGTCTCCGATCAGATACAGTGCCTTTTTCGCACGGGTCACGGCAGTATAAATCAGTTTCCTCTGTAACATGATCATGTGTCTTGAAATAAACGGCATGATGATGACAGGATATTCCCCTCCCTGTGATTTATGTACGGATATGCAGTAGGCATGGGTAATCTTATCAAAGTTTTCCGGTTTGTACATGACCATGTTGTCCTGGTAATTGACAAACAGAGATGCTTTGTGATCATCGCTTTCGGAAGGAAGTTCAATCTCCTCAAGAATTCCGATATCTCCGTTGTATACATCGTCATCCGGCTGGTTTTTCAGCTGCAGAATCTTGTCACCTTCACGGAAGGTGCGGTAACCCGACTTCAGTTCACGACGTGTCTGCGATGGTGGATTAAAGGTTTCCTGCAGAGCATTGTTCAGCACGTCAATACCGACATTGCCGGCATACATCGGGGAGAGCACCTGGATCTCATCCATGGAATATCCTTCCTGCAGGGATTCATTGACATAACGGATGATCAGATCACGGATCTGTGTATCGGATGCGGGAATGAAATGCACATCCCGATCATACATATCCATATGTACTTCTCCGTTGCGGATCTCATGGGCAAGGGAAATCACCTCACTGCCGTCTTTCTGGCGGTAGATGTGATTGAGGCGTACAAGCGGGAAACGCTGTGAGGCAATCAGATCACGCAGTACACACCCCGGACCGACACTTGGAAGCTGGTCTTCATCACCGATCAGACAGATCTTTCGGATCTTTTTCCCGGCTTTCATCAGTGCCGCAAACAGAAAGGCATCAACCATCGAAAACTCATCAATGATAAGCAGATCGACTTCCACCGGATCCTTTTCATTCTTCGCAAATGTATTGGTTTCCAGGTCCCACTTCAGTAATGAATGAATTGTCGTACTCTGTGTTCCGGTCACTTCACAAAGCCGTTTGGCGGCTCTGCCTGTCGGGGCAGCACACATCGCAACGGCATTGGGATACATCTGATGAAAAAGACGCATGAAAGCATGGACAACCGTTGTCTTGCCGGTACCCGGACCTCCGGTAATGATGGAAAGCGGAGAATCAAAGAATGATTCAATGGCCTGTACCTGCAGGGTATCATAGGTAATCCCTGTTTCCTCCTCCATCTTTTTCAGCCGTTCCATGAGTTCCTCATGATCGCATGGCTCAAACGGTTCATCCGGAAAACGATTGAGAGAAGATGAAATGGTAATCTCCGCATCATACTGTGCTTTTGGATATATGCGGTCATCCTCGCGGTACAGTGACCGGTTCATGATTCCCTCATCCACCAGTTCCTCAAAGATGTCATCGTACTCCTTTGTCTTGACATGCCATGATTCCTGCAGTTCATCATACGGTACATAGCTGTCACCGCTGTCCATGCATATTTTCGATACAAGGGCCAACAGATAGGCATACAGTCTTCTGTGATCCCCTTTTTCAATGCCAAGAGCCTGCCCGATCTTATCGGCTGTCACAAATCCCATACCGTCACATTCCTCAATGACACGGTACGGGTTTTCCTTGATTTTCTTCAGGGCATCACTTCCATAGGCCGCATTCAGACGCACAAGATTGCGCATTCCGATGCCGTGGATATTCAGAAACGACACCAGTTCCTCCATACCGTCCTGTTTTCCGATGTTGTCTTTGATCGAATCAATGACTTTCACAGATAATCCAGGCACCTGATACAGCACCATCGGATCCTCTTTGATCATCTGTAAACAGTCAGGCCCAAGGCTGTCAACGATCTTTTCCGCACTCTTTTTCCCGACACCGGAAAACCGGACCGACGACAGATACCGGACAACCGCATCCCGGTCGGAAGGCAGCTGCTTGCGGAAGGTTTCAATTTTAAACTGCATACCGTATTTCGGGTGTTCGACATATTCTCCATTAACGGTATACAGCTCATCCAGCACGATATCCGGCAGAGTACCGGTAACCGTAATCATCCGTTCCGATTCGTCATGAAGAAGGAATCTGGCAACAGTATAGAAGTTGGATTCACTGTGAAAAAGAATGTATGTGAATTTTCCAGTCAGTTCCACTGTTTCTCTGATATCCTCCATACATTCCTCTCTTTCCTATTTTCTGTTGATTTCCGATCTGATTTCCTCCATCAGATCCTTTCCGTTTCGGTATACATGTTCGATCTTTCCGCCGGCGATCATCACATCCCCATCGTAGATCACCGCTTCCTGACCCGGTGTTACAGAACGGATGGTCTGCGGGTAATGGGCAGTCAGTGTTCCGTCCGGATTTTCGCGCAGAGTGATTTCATTGTCCCCCTGGCGATAACGGAACTTGGCACAGGCATGCATCGGCAGGGTGCGCTCAGCCATCCGGTTGACATCACTGATCAGACATTCATCGGAATACAGCCATTCCTGATGCGCTTCATCCGTGACATACAGTTCGTTTTTCTCAACGTCTTTTCCAATGACATAAAACGGTCCGATTCCACCGATATCCAGTCCTTTTCTCTGTCCGATTGTATAATACAGCACCCCCTGGTGGGTACCGACTTCATGGTGGTCTGCGATATTGATGATCTTTCCCGGTTTCATCGGCAGATAGTTGCTTAGAAATTCACGGAAATGACGTTCTCCGATAAAGCAGATGCCGGTGCTGTCCTTTTTCCGGGCGATGCTCAGATTCAGTTGATCCGCAATTTCACGCACCTTCGGTTTATCGATATTTCCAAGCGGAAACAGCACATGGTCCAGTGCCTCACGCGATACTTCGGCAAGGAAGTAGGACTGATCCTTGTTTCGATCATCCGCCTTCATGATCACATTGTGTCCGTTTTCAGATCCCATCTTTGCATAATGGCCTGTTGCGACGGTGTCAAATCCCTGACTTTCGGCAAACTTCATAAACGAATTGAATTTGATATACCGGTTGCACAGAATATCCGGGTTCGGTGTTCGCCCCTTACGGTATTCGTTCAGGAATGTCGAGAACACATCATCCCAGTATTCTCTGATGAAATCAATCCGTAACAGCGGTAATCCAAGTGCATCCGCAACGTTTTTTGCGTCCATCCAGTCCGCCTCCTGCGGGCATACCGGATCATTGATGGTCGGATTTCCCGCAAAGTCATCCTCGGCCATGGAATCCCAGTTGCGCATGAATGCACAAGTCACATCATATCCCTGCTCTTTCAGCAGCCAGGCAGCCACGGCACTGTCAACACCGCCTGATAAACCTACAAGTACTTTCTTCATAATGCACACATTATACCATGAAAAAAAGAGGATCTGACAGGAATCGCTGTCATTCCTCTTTTCAGGCCGCTTCTTTACGCACACTGCCGCATGCCTTGAAATTCGGGCAGCCGGAAGAACATGACCGGGCTGCAAGATTCCTCAGCTCCTGCGGTACAAATACACTGATTTCATCCTCGTCATAACCGACCTGGAAATTCGTCTCATTGAGAATGATCGGACGTTTCAGCACACTCGGATTGGCTTTGATGAAACGGATGAGTTCATCCGTTGTCATTGAATCAAGATCGATTCTGGTTTCCTGAATGACTTTGGAACGTTTGGAAATCAGATCATCACTTCCATTTTCACACCGGGAAAGAAGATGTTTGATTTCGTTGTCATTGAGGAGTGTTTTAAAGATGTTTTTTTCAATAAAAGGCAGATTACGATCCTTCAGCCACTGTTTGACTTTACGGCAGGAAGCGCAGCCTGGTGATGTATAGACAACAATCATAGAATTATCCTCCCTGTTCAGACATTATAGCACGGATTCGTATTGACGAAACTGACTTGTAGTCAGATCGGCAGAAATGTCGATGCAATTGCGAAATAAATCATCAGTGACAGTGCATCGATCACCGTCGTCAGCATCGGGGAAGCCACCACTGCCGGGTCAAACTTCGTACGGGATACAAGCATGACAAGGCAGCTGGCAATCATCTTTGCAAAGAATACCGCACAGATGACGGTTAATGACACAACTGCCGCAACATTGAGGGAAAGCCCGTCAAACAGCATGCATTTGGCAAACACGGCTGCCGAAAGTGTCAGTCCACACAATACACCGACACGCAGTTCCTTCCAGACAATCTTTCCGAAATCCTTAAATGAGATTTCCTCAAGCGACAATCCACGCACAACCTCTACGGATGCCTGACCGCCCGCATTACCGCCTGTATCCATTAACATCGGAATATACGCTGTCAGGATGACCATCTTTGACAGAGAATCCTCAAAACCTGTAATGATCTTACCGGTAAATGTGGCGGAGATCATCAGTAACAGCAGCCATGGAATTCTCTTCTTCCATGTTTCAAACACGGTTGTCTTAAGGTATGGTTTGTCGTTTGGAATGATCGCGTTCATGCGGTCAATATCCTCGGTTGTCTCCTGTTCCACAATATCCATGATATCGTCGACGGTGATGATACCGACCATCCTGTTTTCGTGGTCCACAACAGGAAGTGCGGTAAAGTCGTACTTCTTGAAGATCTGGGCAACATGTTCCTGATCGTCGTCGGTGGAACATGAAACGACGTCCTCATGCATGATATCCCCGATGATCTCATCATCATTGCGGATAATCAGATACCGTAAAGCCACGGTACCAAGCAGAAGGCGTTTGGAATTCAATACATAACAGACATTGACGGTTTCCGAATCCGTTCCAAGAACACGGATTCTGTTTTTGGCATCGGCGACCGTCATCGTTTCCTTAAGGTCCACAAATTCCACCGTCATGATGGAACCGGCAGAGTCCTCCGGATACTGAAGCAGATGATTGACATCCTTACGGGTTGCCGGACTTGTATTGGCAAGCAGACGCCTGACAACACTGGCAGGCATTTCATCCAGCAGGTCGGCCGCGTCATCGGCGTACAGGTTGTCGATGATTGTGCCGGCTTCCTTATCGGAAAGCGATGTGATGATGTACTGCTGGGATTCATCGTCCATCTGTGCGAATACATCCGCAGCAAGTTCTTTTGGAAACAGACGGAACATCTTAAGCATGTCTTCGTCTTCCATTGACTGCAGGATGACCGCAAGGTCGGATTCATTCATATCCGCAGCCATACTGCGCAGAGCAGAGAATTTTTTGTCCTTTAAAAGTGATCTGAATTTCTCCAGATTTCTGAGATCTTTTTCTTCCATTTTATTATTCCTCCGGAAATGTGATTCATGTCATATTGCGATGGGGGTACATCCGTACTGTTATATAAACTGCATATACTCATGAAACATCACCTCCTTTGGAATACTCCTGTATTATTCTAATCCCGCTTTCACAATCAGTCATCAAAAAAACGAAAGAAATGTGTTATCTTTCGTTTCTGATCGGATTCATCTGTTTCAGAAACCGGTCACACCGGTCCATCTGCCCTTTGATCGTACGGACATTGACATCCAGATTCACACGGTACCCGGACGTCAGAATCAGCTGTGTAGAAGAGGAATCCACAGCGTGATAGGATATGACATCCTGATACAGCACATACTGACAGTCCGGATGTTCAGATCCCCTTGTTGGAAAATACAGCTTCTGTGTGCATTCGGATATGAGAATGCACGGTTTCTGTGATACATGCATCAGTTTCCGGAAGGCTTCCACCCTTCCCTGTAATGTACTGCACGAAAGCAGCACCAGCGACTCCAGAAATTGCATCGGCGTTTCTTCAATCCGTTCCTGTCTGCCATCAGGAAAGGTCAGCACAGAACCTCTGCCATGGGCGTAAATCAGTGAGGGAAGCTCAGTCATGACAACCGCAGCAGCATTCACCGGCACACTGTCCCTCCATCACTTCCAGTGCCCTTGTATCAATCGCAAAGGCTTCGATTTCCACAAGTGCGCCCTTTGGCAGTGCCGCAACCTGGACAGCACTTCTGGCCGGATACGGTTCACTGAAGTACTGTGCATAGATTTCATTCATCGCCGCAAAGTCATCCATGTTCTGTAAAAACACGGTTGTCTTGAGCACATGGCGCATGTCAATGCCTGCCTGATGCAACAGTGTTCTGAGGTTTTCCAGTGCCTGTTTTGTCTGGCCCTCAATGTCTTTCATCAGCGTTCCCGTCAGAGGGTCCACACCCAGCTGACCGGAGATCATGATGAAATCTCCCACCGCAAGTGCCGGTGAATATGGTCCAATGGCCTTTGGGGCATTGTCTGATACTATCGTTTCTTTGATATTCATAACTGTTCTCCTGCTTAACGGTCTTCCACCGCTACGTCATCATTGTCGTCTTCCTCGTATTCATTGCCGATTTCATCCAGCAGTGCATAATACGCTTCCTCTCGTCTGCGCACCAGGTCTCCATGGTGGGCACTGGTTACGATAAACAGTGCATACAGGCCTGCCAGGACAAAAAAGATCAGAACATAAAGAGAAATCATATCGGAAACATTTTCAAGCATACAGGCCTCCTGTGCTGTCTTCAGTATAGAATTGTTTACTGTTTCTGTCCATGATTGTGCTCACGGACAAGGAAATCGGCACCTTTGATCGTTTCGGTTGTGCATAAGCCGGGAAATCCGAGCTGATCCAGCACCTCATACACACAAAGCGCCACACAGTTGGAAAGATTCAGGCTTCTTGCCTCAGGCACCATCGGAATCCGGATACAGTGATCCAGGTTTTCATACAGGATATTCTTATCAATTCCGGTGCTCTCTTTGCCAAACACAAGGTAGATATCCTTTCCCTCCCTGTCATCCCTGCGGTAATCAAATGAGGAAGGCAGATGATCGCCATAACGGGTTACATAGTAAAACGCACCCTCTCTGCCGTCTTTGAAGGCATGCCAGTCATGGTGAATCGTATAGTCGGTTTTGAGCAGATAGTCCATACCCGCTCTGCGCAGATGTTTTTCATCCAGATAGAAACCAAGCGGTTCAATCAGGTGCAGTCTGACATTAAAGGCAGCGCAGGTACGCATGATATTTCCTGTATTTGCAGGAATTTCCGGTTCATACAATACAACGTGGATCATAGTGCACTCTCCTTTTTCTCCATGTGCCGGAATCCGAAAAACAACATGGCACAGACAACCGCAAAACACACAATGATCATCAGAACCATGTCAAAGAAGAATGACTCCGGAAACATGTTGATCATGATGGATGAGGATGGATCCAGCAGAAACAGATCATTGTCAAAAAACAGATAATGGAAGTCCATCCAGAAATCGGAAAAGTCCAGCACTGCCCATAACAGAATACATAGCACCGTGCATCCCATCATAAACAGTCCGTTTTCAAAACCATCCAGGAACACGGAAAACCTTCTGTCTTTCACTGTACATACAAGTCCGATACACAGTACAACACATACCACGGCACAGATATTCCGCACAGCCAGGGCATTACGGTACAGCTGACGCACATCCACCATATGCATGGATTCACGGGTTGTAAACACCTCAGACGTCACGCCGTTGATTTCCGCCGTTACCGCAATGTCATCCCGTTTTCCCTTCAGGTAATCCAGCAGGGTATCCGTTGCACGCATCAGGTCCGCATCACTCATTCCGATGACTTCCGCCTGTCCGTTTTTCTCATATTCATACGAGAAAAAACCGCGGTTGAAACAAAGGCAGTCAATCAGTGTCACAAGCAGTGTGATCAGAAAACACAGCGAGGCAATGATACTGCATGCCTTAGTGATGATCGGTCTCATTCAGCCATGCCTCAAATCTGCGCACTGCCTTGCCGCGGTGGGAAATGGCATTCTTTTCATCCTTTGTCATTTCCGCCATTGTCTTACCTGTTTCAGGATATTCGATGATCGGATCATACCCGAATCCGTTTTCCCCTCTTGGCGCGTCTGCAATGACACATTCCACCGTATCCTCAAATACAACCGGTTCCTTTCCCGGTCTTGTGCAGGCAATCGCACACACATAGCGGCAGGAGCGGTTTTCCTTTCCTTCCATCAGTTCCAGCACCTTCTGATTCTTGATGGAATACGGTGTATCATGTCCAAGCCATCTGGCACTGAATACACCCGGTTTGCGGTCCAGGGCATCAATTTCCAGTCCGGAATCATCCGAAACCGCCATCAGTCCAAAGGCATCGGTTACCGCCTGTGCCTTGATGATCGCATTGTCATGGAAGGTAGTGCCGTTTTCCTCCGGTTCCGGGACAGCCGGCAGATCCTTTAATGCCTTTACCTGGTATCCGTGCGGTTCGAGAAGCTCCCTGAATTCTCTGATTTTGCCTTCATTTCCTGAAGCCACTACAATGACGTTGTCACTCATGTTTTCTATTCTCCTTTAATATATGTATTCTGTGGATCCCGCACAGGCTGATCGATGCGGAATCGGATGTTTTCATTCAGTTGTGAAACTCTGCCAGGGTCAATCCGGCGTTTCCTGGTATGAATCCGTAAATACCCTTCCTGTTGTGTGTGAATCACATCCACTCTGTGCAGTGTACAGTATGCCTGCCAGGCATCGTTGAGTTTTGAGTGTTTCAGTTTTTCAATCACTTCAGGTTCTGTCGTATACAGATCATCCCTGTCTATGATATGGCAATTCTAAGCCTGATTCAATATTATTGAAAGTCGTTCCATGGCATATCTGTCCATGAATGAGGAGTAGATTGTGCCGCAGCGCAGTGCATACAGCGGAAACATTCCGGCTGTACTGCGATGTCTGAAACAAAGCTCCTGTGTCCCGTTTTCGTTGTCAGAAACGACAATATCATCCAGGATATCATTCACATCCTGTCGTGTTCCAAAGCCATAACCGATCAGATTTCCGCATGTGTATTCCAGCCGGTCAATGCATAAATGCGGTGTCGGGTTGTCGCATACAGGATAGATGTGGAAATCAGAGACTTCTGAAAGCGGAATGCCGTCATGGTTCAGCTGTGCTCTTATGATGGGATCATCGGCAATGATCTGATCAGACAAAGGAAAAGCGGTGTGGTTCACGCCGCAGTTCATGTCAATGTGTTTTAAACGCTGCAGGGCATCGCTTTTCAGATGCGGGACTGGAAATAAAGGAATACTCCGTATTTACTGATTCTCCCAGTTCAACATGGAATACAGGTGTACTGCACCGTATTTTCTTGAATCCTCATGGAATGAGACAGAGCGGATGGCAGGTTCAAACAGGTTGTGGTACAGACTCTTTTCAAACCGTTCATGCACAGCCTCCTGGATCATTCTGATGAATCCCGGTTCATCGGTAATATTTCCACCGATCGTAAACTGGTCGACATCCTCAATGGCCTGAATGTTGTGAATGAAGGTCGCAAGTCTGCGGCAGTAGATCCGCACACCCTCTTCAATTCCTGGATCATGTACGGAAATCCCGCGCATGATCTTCATGATATTCATATTCTCATTCCCGGTGGTTTCCTTTACAATCTCAACAAGGTGATTGATGGACATCGCTCTTGAAAACATGTCCTCTCCTTCCTCACGATCCTGGTAGTCACCATAGATGTAGGAGAATTCCCCTGCCGCAAAGTGGGAACCGTTGATAATCAGACCCTGATCAATGATGGCACCGCCGATACCTGTCCCCAATAACATCAACAGCACTCCACGTTTGACTTTCTTCAATGATCCATACCCGGCTTCCGCCAGCGCTGCCGCCTTGGCATCGTTGAGAATGACGGTATGAAGTCCGGTTCTTTCCTCAATGATCTTTGCGTACTCCATGTTTTTGACCCAGGTGTACATCCCTCCGGAATAGGCAATTCCGTTTTTGTAATCAATGACGCCGGGCAGTGTCATGGCAATGCCTTCCACCTGATCGTGATATGTTTTTCCAAGTGTTTCAATCGGACCGAACACCGCTTCCGGATCATGCGTATTATCAATGGAAACCTTTCCGTGTTCCAGCACATCCAGTGTTTCTGTCGTGACCGCATAACCAAGCCATCCGCGGTTGAGATCCAGTGTGAGTAATTTTTTCATTGTCAGTTAACCTATCCTTACATGTTATTTTACACGGTTATGTGTCAAATGTATGCATGAATCATGAAATGATCCTCTTCCAATTGTCGGAACCGGTGAATCGGCGTATGATGTACAGGCTATGAAAAACAATTCAATGATGATCATGACAGAAGGAAACCATCGGAAACAGATCCTTCTGTATGCACTGCCGATCTTTGTCGGCTATCTGTTTCAACAGCTATACAGTACCGTGGATGCCCTGATTGTCGGGAATATCCTTGGCTCCGATGCACTGGCAGCGGTAACCTCAACGGGATCTCTGACATTCCTGTTTATCGGGTTCTTTACCGGGTTTGCGACGGGTGCCTCTGTCATCATTGCCCGCCTGATCGGTGCGGACAATGCCGGTATGTGCCACAAGGCAGTACAGACAACCCTGACATTCGGTGTGATCCTTGGTGTGGTCATGACGGTGCTTGGATTATGTACCGCAGGCCCTCTTTTGCGGATGATGGGAACACCGGACAATGTTCTGCCCCTTGCGGATGTGTATCTGTCCATCTGGTTTGCTGGAAGCTTTGGATTGATCATGTACAACATGTGCGTATCGGTATTACAGGCAGGTGGTGATGCGAAACACCCGCTGTATTACCTTGTGTGCAGTTCCATTGTAAATGTCGTTCTGGATCTTGTCTTGATCGGTCCAATGCATATGGGTGTGGGCGGTGCCGCATTTGCGACAATCCTGTCTCAGTTTCTCTCAATGATTCTTGCATTTGTGAGGCTGACAAGGGAAAAAAGTATGATTCATGCCTCCATCAGAGAGTGGATGCTGGATGGGGAAATTCTGAAGGAAACGATCCGGTATGGATTACCGACAGGCCTTCAGGGTACGATCATTGATTTTGCGAATGTTCTGATTCAGTCATATATCAACACATTCGGTGCAGCTGCCATTGCCGGACTGGGTGCGTATACGAGAATTGAAGGGTTTGGTTTTCTGCCGATTACGGCCTTCTCCAATGCATTGACAACCTATGTATCACAGAATACCGGTGCGGGAAAACAGGATCGTGTGGAGGCAGGTATCCGTTTTGGATTAGTGACGGCCCTTGCGATCATTGAAACCATCGGTGTGCTGATCTTCATCTTTGCCCCGCAGCTTCTTTCCCTGTTCTGTCAGGATCTACAGGTCATTGCCTATGGGGTATTGCGGGCACGGATTGTGACGCTGTTCTTCTTCCTGTGCGGGTTCTCGCACATCTGTTCGGCCATTGCCAGGGGTGTCGGAAAACCGGTCCTTCCGATGGTTGTCATGATGATCTGCTGGTGTGGTGTACGTGTGGCGGTACTGATGACAATCGGTCAGACTGTTCATGATCTGAGGCTTGTATTGTGGCTGTATCCGATCACATGGTCATTATCCTCGGTTGTATTCCTGTTGTGGATGAAAAATGGAGGTCTTGCCTGACCATAGTAATGTCTGCCTGCGTGCAGACATTACTATGGTCAGGCATAAAGAAAACAGATCCTGATAACCGGAATCTGTTTTTTGGATTTAACTTGACAGCTGTTCAATGGAAAGTGTCAGTCTGCGCAGTGTTTCTTCCTTACCCAGGATCGCAGCGATTTCAATCGCACCGCCCGGAGTAAACTGTTTGCCCGTGATCGCAAGACGCAGCGGGAACAGTACAATACCATTCTTGACGCCCATCTTCTTTGGAAGTTCCAGAAGAGATGCATGTAATGCCTCTTCACTCCAGTCATCCTGGTTTTCCAGTACTTCCCTGCACTGTGTCAGTGCATTGAGCGCAATCTCAGGGGTTGTCTTCATTTTTTTATTTGTGTACAGGCTGTTGTCATAGGCCGGGAATGTATCGAAGAAATCGAGCATCGGGGCAATGTCCATCAGGGTGTCTGCACGCTGCTGAACAACCCTGGCGATGGCCTTCTTGTCCAGGTCAGAATGAACCGCCTCATCAATGTACGGCTTTACCAGGCTGTAGTAGGAATCCAGATCCATGCCTCTTAACCACATGCCGTTGACCCACTTCAGCTTTTCCGGATCGAAGATCGCACCGGAAGTACCGATGTGTTTGACATCAAATGCCTGAACCAGTTCATCCAGTGTGTAGATTTCACGGTCATCACTTGGAGACCATCCAAGTAATGCAATGTAGTTCAGGATTGCCTCAGGCAGGTATCCCTTGGCTACCAGATCCTGGAAGGAGGCATCTCCGTTTCTTTTGGATAGTTTGGAATGTTCATCCTTCATGACAGGCGGGCAGTGAATGTAACGCGGAATCTCCCATCCGAATGCCTCGTAGATCAGGTTGTACTTCGGGGAAGAGGAAAGGTATTCCATACCTCTGACAACATCGGTAATGCCCATCAGATGGTCATCGATGACATTGGCGAAATTGTATGTCGGGAAACCGTCACTCTTGATCAGAATCTGTTCATCGAGTGTATCGTTTTCAACCGTGATCTTTCCGAAAACCTCATCGTTGAAGGATGTTGTACCGGTTGTCGGGATTGTCTGACGGATGACAAACTTCTCCCCTGCCGCAATACGTGCTTCCGCTTCTTCAATTGTCAGCTCCTTGCATGGATCATCATACTTGAAGCTTTCACCGCGTGCTTCCTGCAGTTCTCTGGAAGCTGCGATCATATCCTCATCACAGAAGCAGTAATGTGCACCGCCTTTGCGGATGAGTTCTTTGGCATATTTCATGTACAGGCCGCTCTTCACTCTTTCAGACTGTACATATGGACCAAAGTCACCGCCGATATCCGGTCCTTCGTCGTGCTTCAGTCCGCACGCTCTGATTGTATCGTAGATAATATCCGTAGCACCTTCTACAAGTCTACCCTGGTCGGTATCTTCAATACGCAGAATGAATACGCCTTCCGGATCCTTTTTCGCAACAAGGTATGCATATAAGGCAGTACGCAGGTTGCCGATATGCATATAGCCTGTAGGACTTGGTGCAAATCTTGTTCTGATTGCCATGTTTTCCACTCCTTTGCCGTTCCATTTTACTCTGATTGCAATATGAATACAATGTGAATTCCAAACAAATTTTATAAAAAACTATTGCAAAAAGATCGGGAATGCGTATAATTGATATTGCTGTTGGGATATAGCCAAGCGGTAAGGCAACTGGCTCTGAACCAGTCATTTCGGGAGTTCGAATCTCTCTATCCCAGCCTACAGGAAAGATCGCACAACATGCGGTCTTTTTTGTTTTATATCACACTTTTTGGCATAAAAAGAGCCATCCGGATATGGATGACTCAGCTTCTCTTCAGTCTGGATGTAACAACGGAAATCATACTGCGGTGAAACAGTGCCTTTGGAACACCGAACAGTTCGGTTAATCCAAAGTATGTACACATCATGACAACACCGTTGATACACAGTTTTCCAAATGCAGCGATTCTGCTGCCGGTACTTCCATCCAGGCCGATCATACGCAGTGCGTATGACACGCCAAACGATACAAGCAGTGATACTGCGATCAACAGGAAGTTCTTCATCAGTTTCTTCAGGTAGATATTGAACTTGAGATCAATTTCAACAAGATTGGCGATGAAGAAATATAATGAACCGATCATGGATGACAGGATCGCACCACGATATCCCAGGAACATTGTCATCGGTACGATGAGAACGGCCTTGATTACAGCGGTAATCATCTGTCTTCTCAGAATCGCCTTACGCAGTCCTGCCGCAAGCATCAGGGAACTGATGATCGGACAGATTGTGCCAAGGAATCCTTCAATGGCCATCCATCGGGTCACATCGGCTGACAGCGCCTGATTTGATGTATAGAACAGAACATTGAAGATATCCGTGGAATAGATCGCTATCAATGAACTCAGGAAAGCACCGATGAGGAATACGATACCGATGCATTCCGTCATCATCGATGAGATCTTTTTCCTGTCGTTGTTTGTGACGGCTTCCGTAATATACGGAATCAGCGCTGCCGCAAAGCCCGGTGACAGGATCTGCGGAATACTGCACAGCTTGGTACCGACATAGTTGAATGCCGAGAGAATGACACTGTTGTCCGCAGCGGAATAGCCGTACAGACGCAAACCGATCGGAAGCAGTGTGGAATTGAGAATATCATCGATATACCCGATCATGCTTGTCAGAAGATACGGTCCGGCAAGAATGAGAAGTTCACGACATAACTCCCTGTTTTTGACAGAGCGGAACTTCTGGTGTTTTGCGGCACTTTGAATCGGTCTGAGTTTTGTTTTATCAAAGAAATAAATCTGGATGATTCCGGCAATGGCTGCCACACTTGTGGAAAGCACTGCCGCATATAATGCATACGTTCTGTCCTTCCCCATGGTATAGACAATGACATAGGCAGTGGACAGCAGGAATCCAACGCGGAAGATCTGTTCAAAGGACTGTGATACCGCATATTCCACCATTTCCTTTCTGCCCTGCCAGAATCCTCTGTAGGCGGAAAGAATCGGCACAAAAAACAGTGCGATGGAAAGAAGCAGGAACACTGTCATCATGATCGAAGGATCATCATTTCCGCATACGTTTTTCGCAAGCGGGTATGACAGCGCCATCAATAACAACATGCCGAAGAATCCGAAGATTCCAAGCATGGTGCGTGACAGCTTCCGTATTTTCAATAACGACCGGTTATCCTCAAGTGTCGTATACTTGGCGACAAGCGTGCAGATCGCAAACGGAATACCGGCTGTAAATACATTGAGAATGTACGAATACACGCGGTATGCGGTACCGTAATAACTCATTAACATATCCGATCCAAGGATCGAGGATAACGGTATGGAATACAGAAGGCCGATCAGTTTGGCAACGAACATGCCCGCAGTACCGATCATACCTCCCATCAACAGTGAATTTTTCAGGTTTTTCTTTTTCTTCATAGTCGTGATTATTTTACTTCATTCTTTCAAATAACAACACAACAAATCCTGATTTATGTTTATTTTCTGCCTTTCAGCTTTGCGGCAGTCTTCAGAACAAACGGATAGACTCTGTCAAAAGCCGTATACATCAAAGGATCCAGCACGATATTGAACTCCCCGATGTATTCCTCCACATCCATGATCCAGTTGGATTTGAACAGTGTCAGACCATCATCCAGCGTACCTTCGATACCGCCGAAGCTGCAGTGTTCAATGCCAAGTTCGACACAGCGGTCAAGGCACAGCTTGTACAGCAGGTAAGAGGAATACATACGCATGTAATCCGGGTTGTTGCCCATGTAGAACAGTTCCATCAGGCTGTCGTTGTATACCGCAAGAATACCGCAGGTCAGAACCTCGTCCTTCCCTTCTCTTGCATAATCCTCTTTCAGCTTTTCCAGCTCTTTTCTGTCATTTGTCAAAGACTGGTTTACCGCAGCCTTCTCCTTTTTCTTCAGTGTTCCCGCATCCAGTTTCTCCTGGTTTTCCGCAATGGATTTCTCAAGCTTTTCAATCTGTTTTGGAAAGTTGAGTCCGGCTACCATACAGATGGCATGATCACCATAGACTTCCATCATATGTTCAAAGTAATCCTGATTACGCAGGGCAACCTGTTTGCGCACTTCGGTAAAGTGCATGGCCTTTGCGAAGGCCGGAATATATTCCTTTCCTTCCGCCACTTCAATACCCTTGTGTACAGCTGCTCTGATGCATTTGGCTGTCTTGTGTTCCAGGTGATCCATGTAGTCTTTTGTGACATGCATGGCCGCGTTGAATCTTGGCTGTGTGCTCTCTTCGATTGCGATTGTAAAACCCTTGTGTTTTGCGCCAAAAGCTGTCAGGTCATCAATCACATTCTGATTCATGTATGGATTTTCATCATTTCTGTTTCGGTATGGATATTTTCTTGACAGCACGGATGGGTCAAAGCGCATGGCAATCGCTCGATGTTTCTTTCCTTCCACTTTCAGTTGTTCCAGTGTGAACTTCACAAGTTCCCTGTTGTTGTAATCCATGACAGGCCCTCTTGGAATGTACATCAGTGTCTTTCCCAAAGGCATGGCACGGTATAATACCATGGCAGTCGCCACAATGCGATCCCCTTCTGTCACGCTGAAGAAACAGTGATCCCAGTTATCCTTGATCTCTGCCCACTTTGAACATTGAAACAGTGTATTCTGATCAGATGACATGACAAACGCATCCATCATTTTCGGATCTGTATCCGTATGAAATATATAAGTCATCGTTCTTCCTTTCACCAAATCCATTTTAGCACATAAGAAAAGTCCATGGACATGCATGGACTTCAGGTGACGTGTACGGGGTTCGAACCCGTGAATGCTGCCTTGAGAGGGCAGTGTGTTGAGCCGCTTCACCAACACGCCATTGTACAGGGAAGATCATCTCTTCCCTGTGTGCCTGTACAGTTTACTACAATTGTGACAAATACACAACTGTAAATTTTACTCAGCTGCCAGAGCTGCCTTTGCGGCATCAACGATTTCCGCAAATCCCTTTTCGTCGTGAATTGCGATTTCACTCAGCATCTTTCTGTTGACTGTGATGCCTGCCTTCTTCAGTCCATACATGAACCTGGAGTAGGACAGATCATAAGGTCTGACTGCAGCGTTGATACGTGCAATCCAGAGCTTACGCATTTCACGCTTTGTCTGCTTTCTGTGAATATAGGAATATCTCAGAGAACGCATGACCTGTTCATTGGCTGTTCTGTACAGCAGGTGCTTACTGCCGAAATAGCCCTTGGCCAGCTTTAAGACCTTCTTACGTCTGTTTCTTGTTGGTGTAGATCCTTTAACTCTCATCTTTACTTAGCCTCCCTATTAACCCTGTAACAGTTCCTTGACTCTCTTGAAATCGGAGTCGGAAGTCACTGTTGTCTTTCTTAAGTGCATCTTCTGCTTGTGGCTCTTGTTAGCCGCGAAGTGGGATACATAGTTGTGCTGAGTTTTGATCTTTCCGCTTCCTGTAACCTTGCAGCGCTTTGCGAAAGTCTTCTTTGTCTTCATCTTGATCTTCTTTGGTTTTCTTGCCTTAGCCTTCATAGTAATCTCTCCTTGCTATCCTTTCTTACTTGCCCTTCTTCGGGGAATATGTCACTGACATCGTGTTGCCTTCCAGGTTTGGAGCCTTGGACATTTCTGCGATATCGGAAACCTTTTCCGAAAATTCAGTCAGAACCTGTCTGCCCACTTCCTGGCGGGTAATCATTCTGCCGCGGAACTTCATATCAATACGGACTTTCTGTCCATCCGCCAGCCATTCTCTGGCCTGCTTGAGCTTTGTATCAAAGTCATGCTGGTCAATGACAGGAGACAGACGAAGCGGTTTGACTTCCGTTACATGCTGGTTTTTCTTCGCTTCTCTTTCCTTCTTCTGCTGTTCGAAACGATATCTTCCGTAGTCCAGAATCTTGCATACAGGTGTTTCTGCCTTAGGCGCAACACACAGCAGATCCAGTTCCTGTTCGAATGCACGATCCAGGGCTTCTCTGCGGGATAATACACCAAGCTGTGTTCCGTTGGCGTCGATGACCAGAACCTTCGGGAAACGAATATCCTCGTTTACCAGATCATTTGGTTCCTTGCGTCTGTTTTTGTTGTACTTAACCTTTCCCAAGTTAACCTCCATATATTGAAAAAGCAGATGCCATCGCACCTGCTGAAAGACCACATACATGTTGAACTTCTTTCGGCATTTCTACCCAGATCCGATGGATACTCAGGTGAGAAGCGGTGCTTCTTCTTTCCGGCTTTTTCAAACTACTCGTATATTAAACAGGAAACCACCTGAAAAGTCAAGCAGTTTCCGAAAAATCATGCAATTTC
>JBJEFE010000028.1:0-14312 GCA_051873755.1 Bulleidia sp.
TTTTTATATCCTCAGCCCTTATGGCTGTTGGATATCATCTCAGTGAATCGAGTTTTCGACCCTACTCTTATTGGAATCAATTCATCCTGTTTTCTTCATACCTTTATCTTACAGGATATCAATGATGTACAATAACACAGAATACAGAGAAATGTGTCATATGCTCTGATATACTTTTGAAAAAGGAAAGAAAGAATATGAAACGAATGGAATTACTGAATACGATGCATCTGCGGTTGCCGATACATAAACAGCTGCGTGTGATTGTGGATTCGGACGTTGCCAATGAAGCTGACGATCCGTTTGCGATCGTACACTTTCTGTTAACACCGATGTTTGATGTCAGAGGGATGATAGCTTCACACCATGAATCCAAGGCAATCATCCCTGAAACAACCCAACCGAAGAATTACAAGGCATTGAAAACACTGATCGATGCCTGTCAGATTGATGATATTCCGATCTTCAACGGCTGTACAGGACCAATGAAAACAGATGATGAGATTCTGACATCCGATGGAGTGGATTTTATCATTCAGGAAGCCCTGAAAGAGGACGACAGACCGTTGTTTGTATGTGTGCTTGGTACAATGACCGATGTCGGTGCAGCCCTTCTCAAATGTCCTGAAATCGCTGAAAAAATCACAGTCGTATTTACCGGAGGAAATGCGTATCCAACAGGTGGAAACGAATTCAACTTTTCTCAGGATGTCCACGCAGTCAGAGCGCTGATGGCTGCCAAAGCCAGGGTATGGCAGATTCCTCTGACAGCCTATGGTGCCATGGAAGTCACAATGGCGGAACTGGCTGTCAGGATCAGACCATATGGAACAATCGGTGCATATCTTTACGATCAGCTGGAAGAGTTCAACTATGACAGTGACGAACCGTATGAACTGAGAAAAGGTGAAAACTGGATTGTCGGAGATTCCCCTGTCATCGGTGTACTTCTTTCAAATGGCTGGAGAAACAGTTTTCACACGGAATATGCACCTTATGTAAACGATGATCTGACATATTCAAAACTGACCAACGCAAAACAGATCCGCGTTTATGACAGTATAGATCCAAGGATGATTCTCGAGGATCTGTATGCCAAGATCCAGCTTGTTTCAGAATAAAAATGTACAGCCAGACGACTGTACAGGAAGTGGAGAATATCGGGATCGAACCGATGGCCCACCGCACGTGAAGCGGTTGCTCTCCCGCTGAGCTAATTCTCCGATACTTATTATATACCTGTTTTGAAGAAACGACACATCAAAAATAACAGAAGATACGTGCAATCATATCTTCTGTTTTGATATCTGTTACAGATTTTTCAGTGTTTTGATATCACCTGACTGGATGTATGGAATTGCTTTCTGAATCCGTTCATACGGCCAGTTCCACCAGGATATCTTCTGCAGTGTTTCAATGGTCCTGTCATCGAATCTTCTGCGGATTGGTTTTGCTGGTATACCACCGACGATCGTATACGGCGGCACATCCTTTGTGACAAGTGCTCTTGCGCCGATGACAGCCCCATCGCCAATGGTTACACCTGCCATGATCACTGCCTCATAGCCGATCCACACATCATTTCCGATGATGATATCCCCGTGGTTGTCCCATGCTTTTCCAATCTCTCTCCTGTTCAGATTCCATTCGTCAAAGAAAATCGGGAATGAATATGTGGATAATGATTTCAGAGTGTGATTGGCACAGTTGAACAGGAATTTTGTACCACAGGCAATCGATGTGAATCTGCCGATGATCAGTTTTTCATCATGAATCGGGTAATGATACAGAACATTGTTTTTCTCAAAGTCTCTTGGATCATGGACAAAATCATTGTATATGGTGTAATCACCGACAATGATGGAAGGATCACGGACAACGTTTTTCAGATACACAATGTCATGATCGAATTCTCTTGGATAGATTCTGTTTTCCGGAACGCTCATGTTATCCTCCTTTGCGTGTCTTTTGTTCAGATAAGTCAGAATGTTCCGGTTTTGACAATGCAGCGTTTCATATGTTTTCTCCTGTATTCAGTATACAGGAATTATTCCATTTCCTGCTGTTTGATCTGATCTGTTTCAGAAAAATATGCCTTCCATCCGGCATCGGAAGCTATGATTCTGTCATACAGACCTTCTTCCACAATATCTTCATATAACAGGGATACACGGATTTCCTTTTCCCCTGTTTCTGATTCCAGTACAAAATCCATGTCATGGAATCCGATGCCTGCCTGATCAAACATGGAACGGATATCCAGAATGATTTCTGAAGCTCTTTCAATACTGACGGTATCCTCTTTGACATAAATGACCAGACTTCCGATCTGTGATCCCAGTTCACTGATGTTATAAATACCATCCAGTACAAGATCCTCTGTCTTCATATACTGTTTTCTGTATATTTCTTCTTCTGACGCATATTCAGGATCGCCGAAACAGAGTGTACCAAAGGCAATATCACTGTTTTCATCACCCCTGTGATATGGGAAGGATGAGCTTTCCAGGATCGTATCACACATGTCACGATACCCCGTTTCCAGCCTGTTTGCGGTGGATTCTCCCCGCAGTACATATTCATACCAGTCATATCCGATTTTTCCGGTCTGGCTGACTTCAATGGTAAATGTGGTATCTTTGGAGGAAGGAGATTCCACGCGTGCAAGATAATTGCCGTCCTTGAAGTTATAACTGACGGAAGAGATGATGAAATCCGTATCTCCGTATGTTTCCTGCACATATTCTGTAACAGCGTTTGCGGCAATCCATCTGGAAACCGGATTTCCGACAAGACTGTTGGCAAACACTGCCAGTCCGATGATCAGGAACACTGCCGTCACAAAGGCAATGATTTTCAGTGTTTTCTTCTTCATACATGTTCCTCCTTATGCAATGCATATTTCAACAATGCCGCAATGACAATTCCGATCACAGCGAAGATGCTGTAAAGAATGACCATCATGACAACTTCAGAGATACCGCCGTTATCCGTCTCACTCAGAATCTGAACGGCTGTAAAGATCAGAATGATGACAGGTGTCTTATAAACGGCTTTCCAGCCGAACACCAGAAACCCGAGTATACCGCATACCGGCATGATCACCGCATTCATTAACATGTTATTCCCGCCTGTTAATGAAATGCCGTACATCATTACCGCAAGCAGTACAATCGCCGCATACAGGTTGACAGAACGGTTGAGTTTCTTTTCAAATACATGTGTATCATCACTGATTTCGCCGTTTAGAAATGAAGCACATTCCGGACAGTGTTCACAATGCTTTCTGACAGCTTCCTCACTTTCCCTTGAGGCAACACCGTCATTGACAAGAGGGATCAGATCCCTGCATATTTCACAGCTGATGTCATGCATTCTATACATCTCCTTTCAAGATTTCATTTTTGATTCTCTGCCGGATTCTGAAAAACAGAACACGGGCTGAGTTTTCCGATATCCTCAGTTTTTCTGCAATCTCATAATAGGAATACCCTTCAAGCCTGTATGTAAACAGTCTCTGACTCCGATCATCCATTCCTGAAACGATGTCCTGGATTTGTTTCAGTCTCTGTTCATCCCCGTCCGATACAGGTGTAAAGTCATAATTGAGAAAATCATCGAGACTGACGGTTTCAACTGTCGTTTTCTTTTTGCGCAGGTGGTTGTACCAGCGGTATCTGGCAATGGCATACAGCCATGTGCGGATATCACTGTCTCCTTTGAATCTGTGCCATGATTTCATCACTTCAAGAAACACATCGGATGTCAGATCCTGTGCCAGTGATGCATCATGACAGAGTCCATAATAATAATTGCGGATTTCTCTGTGATATCTGATATACAGCATTTCCGACGGATGACTCATCTTTTTTCCCCTTCACCATATTAGTAACATGTTTCCGCAATATTGTTACTGGGAAAACTGAAATTCATGAAAATATTCGGAATATAAACGAATTTTTTCAATTTATGCAACAGAAAAACCGGTTAAGTCATTGTAAAAAAAATGAATTCGATTATCATTTGTTTGTATCTTAACAAATTGAAGGTTCGATTTATACAGACATTGGAGGAAGTCAGAATGAATGGTAAAGCCGCAATGATACAGAAGATTATTGAACATGGTTTCGATATCACCACACAGAACAGAAAATTCATCATCTCCTACCGCAATCTCTATTATTTCGAAGTAAACGTTTCAGGGCTGATTGACAGTATTATCCTTTATGAACTGTCACATGCGATTCATGAACAGGCAGGTACTTTTGAAAAGCTTGACTGCACGTCTTTTATTCAGCGTGCCAATTCAAAGTATTCCAGAGTCCAGGCATACCAGATCGCGGAAGAAATTGAATGCCGCCTGAAGGAACTGGATCGTGCCTGTCACAGAATCTGAAAACAGATAACGCATCTGTTTTTTCTTCAGAAAAAAAGGGAGTGTATCGCTGTGATACATTCCCTTTTACATTGTCATGCGTTGTTCTTTGCGGCAAGTGCAGCTCTGATCTTTTCTGTCAGTAACGGCAGAATCTTGTTCAGATCACCGACGATGCCATAGTCAGCCACATCGAAGATCGGAGCTGTCTCATCCTTGTTTATTGCAACGATGATATCAGACTCTTCCATACCTGCAACGTGCTGAATCGCACCGGAGATACCGATCGCAAAGTATACATGCGGACGGACAGTCTTACCTGTCTGACCAACCTGCAGTTCCTTTGGCTTCCAGCCGTTATCGACAACAGCTCTTGAACATGCGACTGTACCGCCGAGTACTTCTGCCAGATCATCCAGCAGCTTGAAGTTTTCTGCGGAACCGACACCACGGCCGCCGGAGACAAGGATCTTAGCCTCGGAGATATCCGCAACAGTGGATACTTCCTTGACAACCTTTTCGATTTCAACGTAGCAGTTGTTCTTTTCCAGCGGTGCTTTCCAGTTGATGACTTCAGCCTTGGCATCCGCAATCGGAGCGATCTTCTGCATGACGCCAGGTCTTACCGTAGCCATCTGCGGACGGTTGTCCGGACATGCGATTGTCGCAATTGTATTTCCACCGAAGGCAGGACGTGTCATAAGCAGCTGCTTATGCTTCTGTTCTGCTTCCTTGCCAGGAGTCGCAACCAGCGGGAAGTCGCCGATTTCCAGTACCGTACAGTCAGCTGTCAGACCTGTCTGTACTCTTGCGGAAGTTCTAGGGCCAAGGTCACGACCGATGGCAGTTGCACCGACAAGAACGATTTCAGGCTTGAATTCGTTGATGTATCCTGCCAGAGCCTGTGTATATGGTTCTGTTCTGTAATCCTTCAGTTCCGGATCATCAATGACGACAACTCTGTCTGCACCATAGGCAGCCAGTTCGTCAACCAGTCCGCCAACCTCAGATCCGATCAGTACGGCTGTAACTGTCTTTTCATCCAGGCTTTCAGCCAGTTCTCTTGCTTTTCCAAGGAGTTCCAGGGAAATGTTGGAGAGCTTGCCGTCTACCTGCTGGGCATAAATCGCAATGCCCTTGTATTCTTCAAGATTCTTATTGATCATTGTGTTTTCCTCTTTCCATCCTCAGATTACATGCTTTTCCGCAAGTACATTTGCGATGTAGGCAGCTGCGTCATCCGCACTGTCAGGTGTGACAACAGTACCCTTGCCCTTGGCAACCTTGTCAGATGCCTTGGCAATCTTGGTAGGAGAACCCTTGAGACCGATATTGTCATCGGAAACATCCAGATCTGCTCTGCCCATGACCCTGACTTCCTTGTCAAATGCATCGAAGATTCCGCCAGGAGTCATGTATCTTGGCTCATTCAGTTCGGAAAGAGCTGTGATAAGACATGGCATCTTGGCTGTAACGATCATGTATCCATCATCGAACTGTCTCTGTACTCTGACTGTATCGCCTTCAACGGAAACTTCCTTTGCATAGGAGATACATGGCAGACCAAGGTGTTCCGCGATCTGTGGACCAACCTGTGCGGTATCACCGTCGATTGCCTGACGACCTGTGAAGATCAGATCATATTCCATGTTCTTAAGAGCACCGGCAATTGTGGAGGATGTTGCCCATGTATCGGCACCACCCAGTACACGGTCTGTTACGAGCACGCCTTCATCAGCGCCCATTGCCATGGCTTCACGCAGAACCGCATCCGCCTTTGGCAGACCCATTGTCAGACATGTGACTGTTACATTTTCAGGATCGGCATCCTTGATTCTTAACGCTGCTTCCAGACCTGCCTTGTCGTCAGGGTTCATGATTGCCAGCATTGCACCACGGTCCAGTGTTCCATCCGGTTTGAACTTGACACCGCCGGCTGTATCAGGAACCTGTTTAATACATACTACGATTTTCATTTTTACCCGTCTCCTTTATATTACTTCAGCAGATCACCGGAGATTACCATTCTCTGAACTTCGGATGTACCTTCGTAGATCTCAGTAATCTTGGCGTCTCTCATCATACGTTCAACTTCGTATTCTCTGATGTAGCCGTAACCACCCATCAGCTGAACGCACTTTGTTGTAACGTCCATTGCTGTTTCAGATGCGAAGAGCTTTGCCTTGGCAGCTTCCACAGTGTATCTGCTCTTGGTTGCCTTTGCTTCAGCAGCCTTGTATACAAGAAGCTGAGCAGCTTCAACCTGTGTTGCCATGTTGGCAAGCTGGAACTGTGTGTTCTGGAAGGCACCGATCGGACGACCGAACTGCTTTCTTTCCTTGACATATTCGATTGTTCTTTCCAGTGCGCCTTCAGCCAGACCAAGTGCCTGAGCAGCGATACCGATACGGCCGCCATCCAGTGTATGCATGGCAATCGGGAAGCCTGCGCCTCTATCACCAAGCCGGTTTTCTGCCGGAATATGGCAGTCCTGGAAAATCAGTTCATATGTTGAGGAACCACGGATACCCATCTTCTTTTCCTTTGTTCCAAATGAGAATCCTGGTGTGCCCTTTTCAACGATGAACGCTGTGAACTTCTTGGACTTTCTGCCCTTCTTTTCGACGATGTCCGTGTAAGCGATGATGATGTAGATGTCAGCTTCCTTACCGTTTGTGATGAAGCACTTGGAGCCGTTGAGGATCCATTCCTTACCGTCTTCGGAAAGAACAGCCTTTGTCTGTACACCCTGCGCGTCAGTTCCCGCACCCGGTTCTGTCAGACCGAAGGCACCAAGCTTTTCACCTGTCACAAGCGGTCTCAGGAACTTTTCCTTCTGTTCCGGTGTACCGTATGTGTTGATCGGATCACAGCACAGAGATGTGTGTGCGGATACGATAACGGATGTTGTACCGCATGCCTTTGCCAGTTCCTCAACACACATGACGTATGTCAGAGGGTCGCATCCCTGACCGCCGTATTCCTTTGGCATCGGAATGCCAAGGAATCCTGCCTTTGCCATCTTATTGACAGTTTCACGAGGGAAAACCTCCGTTTCATCTGTTTCGATCGCAACCGGCTTTACTTCTTTTTCGGCAAATTCCCTGAAGAGGGATCTTGCCATCGTATGCTTCTGATCAAGCTGGAAATCCATTTTTATCTCCTCCGTATTTCCTTTACATGAAACAATGACTGTCCGGAAGACCCGGACAATCACTGCCTGATTTTATTTTGCGTCAACAGGTGTCTTTGTGCGGTCTGCGTTATAAACGTAGAAGCCTCTGCCTGTCTTGACACCCAGGTGTCCTGCACGAACCATCTTTCTCAGTAATGTGCATGCTCTGTACTTGGAGTCGCCTGTTTCCTTGTAGATGACATCCATGATTGCCAGAACAATATCAAGACCGACATAGTCGCCCAGTTCCAGCGGTCCCATCGGATGGTTTGCGCCAAGCTTCATGGCAGCGTCGATACCTGCGATATCGGAAATGCCTTCCTGGTAAACCTGAATACCTTCGTTGATTAACGGAATCAGGATACGGTTGACAACGAAACCTGGAGCTTCATTGACTTCAACGGCTGTCTTTCCAAGCTTTGCGGAGATTTCCTTGACAGCTTCGACATCGGATTCCGGTGTGTTTGCGCCCTTGATGACTTCGATCAGCTTCATGACAGGAGCCGGATTGAAGAAGTGCATACCGATGACAGGCTTCTTGAGTCCTGCACCGATTTCAGTGATGGACAGAGAAGATGTATTGGATGCATAGATGCAGTTTTCATTCTTGACGATGTTTTCCTGCAGATCCTTGAATGTTGCCTTTTTGATATCCATGACTTCCAGGGCTGCTTCAACAACCAGATCCGGATCAACAGCCTGGCTGTTGAGACCTGTTACGATCTTGTTTACGATTGCGTCAGCGTCTTCCTGTGCCATCTTGCCCTTGGCAACACGCTTGTCAAGACCCTTCTTGACCATGTTCTTGCCGTTGTCAGCGAATTCCTGCTTGATATCGCAGAGATAAACCTTTTCAACATCAGCGCACTGAGCAAATGTCTGTGCGATGCCGCGGCCCATTGTACCGGCACCGATTACTGCTACTTTCATTTCCTTCATTCCTCCTATTTACTTATTTATTCTGGAAAGCGACGTGCTTGACCTTCTTCGGATCATCCTTTTTCCGAAGGAAGTTTGCCATTCCCTCTTTCTGATCCTCTGTTTCAAAGCAGTCACCGAACAGCTTTTCCTCTACAACAAGAGCGTTGTCCGTGTCAACTTCGATACCGTCATTGACAGCCTTCTTGCAGTTGCGTACTGCAATCGGAGCGTTGCCGGCAATGATGGAAGCCAACTTTTCCGCTGTCGGCATCAGTTCCTCAAACGGAACAACCTGGTTGACAAGACCGATCCGCAGTGCTTCATCTGCCTTGATGTTTCTTGCTGTATAGATCATCTGCTTTGCATAGCCTGCACCGACAAGTCTGGCAAGTCTTTGTGTACCGCCAAAACCCGGTGTGATGCCAAGGCCGACTTCCGGCTGACCGAATACCGCATTTTCAGAACAGATTCTGAAATCACAGCTCATAGCCAGTTCGTTTCCTCCGCCCAGCGCAAAGCCGTTGACGGCTGCGATGACAGGCAGCGGAAATGTTTCGATCTTACGGAATACATCATTGCCCTTCTTACCGAATGCTTCGCCTTCAGCCTTTGTCAGTGTGCTCATTTCACCGATATCAGCACCTGCCACAAAGCTCTTATCGCCGGCACCCGTCAGGACAACACAGCGTACTGTTTCCTGATCAATGCCGTCAAATACGGCTTCAAGGTCATTCAGTACTTCGGAATTCAAGGCATTCAGTGCCTTTGGACGGTTGATGGTAACGATACCGACAGCGCCCTTTACTTCATAGTCTACAAATCCCATGGATATGCGTTTCCTTTTCCGTTAACGTTCCACTACTGTTGCGCAGCCCATACCGCCGCCGATACACAGTGTTGCCAGACCTCTGTGCGCGTCGTTCTGCTGCATTGCATACAGTAATGTGACAAGAATTCTTGCGCCGGATGCACCAACCGGGTGACCTAATGCGATTGCACCGCCGTTGACATTCAGCTTGTTCATATCAAAGCCAAGATCCTTGCCTACTGCAACAGACTGTGCAGCGAAGGCTTCATTTGCCTCATACAGATCGAAGTCTTCAATTGTCAGGCCTGTTCTTTCCATGACCTTACGTGTGGCTGCGACAGGACCGACACCCATGATGGATGGATCAACACCGCCAAGAGCACCTGCAACCCATGTTGCCATTGGTGTGATGCCCAGTTCCTTTGCCTTTTCTTCAGACATGATCACAAGAGCTGCAGCACCGTCATTGATACCGGAAGCGTTGCCGGCAGTTACGACGCCGCCTTCCTTACCAGAGCAGCATTTCAGCTTTGCGAGTACTTCAGGAGTCTGACCGTCACGTGGTCCTTCATCCGTATCAACGGTAACGATACCCTTCTTCTTGCCCATGTTGATTTCAACAGGAACGATTTCATCCTTGAATTTGCCTGCATCTCTTGCGGCACATGCCTTGTTCTGGGAGTTTGCAGCGAAGGCATCGAGTTCCTCACGTGTCAGATTCCACTGTTCCGCAACGTTTTCAGCTGTGATCATCATATGATAATCATTGAATGCATCCCATAATGCGTCATGAACCATGGCATCCACAAGGCCGTCCTTCGGTGTGTTCATTCTGTAACCGAAACGTGCATGCGGCAGTACATATGGTGCGTTGGACATGGATTCCATACCACCGGCAACGACAACGTCCGCATCGCCTGCGATGATCATTTCAGCAGCCATGTTGACACAGTTCAGACCGGAACCGCATACAACGTTGATGGAAACTGCCGGTGTTGTGACAGGAAGACCTGCCTTGATGGAAGCCTGTCTTGCAGGGTTCTGTCCCAGGCCAGCCTGGATGACGTTGCCCATGTAAACGTGGTCAACCTGTTCAGGTGTCAGTCCTGCTCTTCTGACTGCTTCTTTGATGACAACTGCACCCAGATCGACTGCAGGTACAGAGCTGAGCTGTCCGCCCATTTTGCCGATTGCTGTACGACAAGCACTGGCAATAACTACTTTCTTAGCCATTTTCTTTTATATCCTCCTTCAAATGGTTAATACCTTATTCGGCGTAATATGTCTTCGCTTCTTCCTCGCCATTGAGTACACGCAGTGCACCAAGAGCCAGGGCAATCATTTCTCTTTCACCCGGGATGACTGCCACAGGTGCGATCCATTCCGTATATGATGCAATGGCACCGGTAACGGATTTATCATAGGCGATGCCTCCTGTCAGAAGAATCGCATCGACCTTTCCGTGATTGGCAGCTGCCAGAGATCCGATATCCTTTGCGTGCTGGTAAATGAAGGCTTCCTTGACAAGCTTTGCCTTTTCATCCCCGTTATCAATCATCTTATTGACTTCACGCATATCGGCTGTTCCAAGATATGCCGCAATACCGGCATCGCCGACAGCACGCTTCATCATTGCCTCTACTGTCGGATACTTTCCGGAATAACACAGACGGATCAGATCCCCGACCGGTACGGCACCGCATCTTGTCGGCGCAAATGCACCGTCGCCATCCAGACCGTTGAACATGTCGATCATACGGCCGTGGGACAGAAGACCGGTTGTGCAGCCTCCGCCCATATGGGCAACGATCAGATCCAGATCCTCCATCTTCTTTCCGATGGACTTTGCATATTCACGTGCCACCGCTCTCATGTTCAGAGCGTGGATCTTGGAAACACGTTTGATATCCGGCATACCGGACAGTCTTGCGACGTCCTGCAGTTCATCCACTGCTGTCGGGTCAACGATATAGGACGGGCATCCAACCTGATCTCCGATCTTGCGTGCAAGCAGACCGCCGAGGTTTGCGGCATGGTCGCCGTTGAGCGCAATTTCAAGATCGTGACGGATCGCATCATTGACCGTGTATGTACCGGCTTCAATCGGATGCAGATAACCGCCTCTACCAACACATGCATCCAGCGTATTGATATCAAAACTGATGGACTTGAGATAATCCATAATTACCTCATATCTGAAATCAAGCTGTGAAAATGTGGTAGGAAATGTGTTCATCTGTGCGACCGGATGATCAAGACCGACTTCATTGATCAGTGTCTCGTCATCGAATAATGCGATTTTTGTGGATGTGGAACCCGGATTGATTGCTAATATTTTTTTCCCCATGTTTCAGTTTAACCATTCACTTTCTTCATATGTTCCGCAAGTACCGCACCAAGGGCAATGGAATTGATCTTGACGTCCTTGGAATCGGATCTGGATGCCAGGATCACCGGTGCGCTTGTACCGACAAGCATGCATCCGATCTGAATTCCAGGTACCAGGTGTGCCATTGTCTTGTATGTGATGTTTCCGGCATGAATATCCGGGAATAACAGGATATCCGCCTTGCCTGCACACGGACGGTCCTGGGCACCCTTTTCAATCGCTGCGGCTTCCTCCAGGGCAATATCGAGGGACAGCGGTCCGTCAACGACACAGCCTGTGATTTCACCTGCCTCATTTGCCTTGCGCAGCTCATCCGCATCCACCGTTGCCGGCATCTTCGGATTGACAACTTCCACTGCCGCAAGAGGTGCGACCTTCGGTGTTTCCACACCGCATGCCTTTGCGACATCCACAGCGTAGGAAATGATCTGTTTCTTGTCTTCCAGTGTCGGATACGGCAGGAAGGCAACGTCACTCAGGAACAGCAGTCTGTCAATGCCCGGCACCTGCATGACTGCCACATGGCTGAGTGTTTTGCCTGTACGCAGACCGACTTCCTTGTTCAGTACGCTCTTGAGGAAATCCTTTGTCGGCACAAGTCCCTTCATATACATGTCGGCTTTGCCCTCATGGACAAGGCTGACAGCCTTGAGCGTTGCCTGTACGTTGTCTGTTTCATTGACCACTGTGAAATCGGAAAGATCCATGTTCAGCTTTGCGGCAATTTCAATGATCTTTGCCTCATCACCGACAAGAATACCATCAACGATTCCCATCTGATGTGCTTCGTAAACCGCTTCCAGAACGGCTTCATCCTGAGCACAGGTAACAGAGATTACCTTCTTGCACCCCTCTGCTGCCTTCTGTCTTAATTCATGAAAACCATTACTCATAGTCCTGTACTCCTTTTTAGTGCAGTATAATGTTAAATCATTCACAAGAAGTTTTCAACGGATTCCGGATCGAATCAAATGAAAATTTTCAGTGCTTGTGAATTATAAAAAACTTTCACAATTTTAACCGCTTACATTTGTATTTTCTTTTCCAAAACCTGTTTTGATGGTACACTGTTTCCGAAATGAGGAATACTATGAAAGCTTGTTATCCGGGTACGTTTGACCCGATTACCTTAGGACACGTGGACGTAATTGAACGTGCCGCAAAACTGTTTGATGAGGTTGTGGTGGTGATTTCCCATAATCCGAGAAAACGTTGTACATTCACAATTGAAGAGCGTATGGACATGATCAAACGCTCTGTTTCCACCCTTTCCTGCAGTGACAGGATCCGGGTATGCGTCAATGACGGTCTGACCGTCAGATTTGCGGCAGAACATGACATCAATGCGATTGTCAGAGGCATCCGTGCCGTATCCGACTATGAATATGAACTGACACAGGCAACCGCAAATATGATGCTGGATGGAAGAATTGAAACGGTATTTCTGATTGCCAGACCGGAATACTCGTTCCTCTCCTCCTCTGCCGTCAAGGAAATTGCGGAAAATGACGGTGAGTTCAGATCCCTTGTGCCGGAATGCATCTATGAGGAAGTCCGCAACAGAATGGCTGTCATCAGGAACGAACGTTGAGTCCGTTCCTTTTTGAAACAAAAAAGGCCATGCGAACATGACCTTCTGATTATAAAACAATGGATTAACGAACCAGATCTTTTAATGACTTGGAAGCCTTGAAACCAGGTACCTTTGTGGCAGGGATTTCAATGGATTCCTTTGTCTGTGGGTTGATACCTGTACGCGGAGCTCTTGTCTTGACTTCGAACTTACCGAAACCTGTGATGTCAACCTTGGTTCCTTCCTTCAGTGCTTCTGCGATTGTTGTAAAAACACAGTCAACCAGAACAACCGCCTGTTTTTTTGTGATATTCTGGCTTTCAGCGACTGCGTCCGCAAGCATCTTCTTGTTCATAGTTTCCATAATTTTTCATACCTCCTATATGGCCTAATAATATTATCATGAATCTTTCTTCAATCAATACTTGACAATCACAATTGACGTTTTTTTGTGCAATGTTCACCTGACATTCAGATTACACGGCTTTTTCAACACAATCTGTGTACATGCAGGCCTCCTTAAAAAGCCTGATCATGTTCCACGATGATAAATGCAGCGTCACTTCCGGCAATCGGTTCCTCGATCTGGATTCTGGAAAACAGATCAATGTCGTTGAGCGGTTCATCCAGATTATACAGATGGGACTGTTGACAGAGTGCAACCGCAATCACGGTTTTCTTTTTCTGACCGAAGGAACAGGAAGAGATATCCCGCTCAAACAGCTCTCTGTCAAAATACTGATGCATAAGCAGACGGAAAAGAGTTGTTTTTCCCTTGCCGTTACGTCCGATGATTCCGGTTTTCCATGTGGAATCGAAGAAGAATGAAAGATGATCAAAAACAGGTTCTGAACCTGATGGATATGCAAAAGAAATATTGTCTAAAATGATAACTGACATGTTTCCCCTCCTGTGGATACAGGACAGGTCCATCGGAAAATGAGAAAGACGTACCATCCCTGAATTCAAATACAAAACTGATGTAATCGGATTCAGTTCAGTCTCATCTTCTCACGCTCCCTTCATTTCAGAAGATATGCTATCACACGGATTGAAAAAAGCCAGTACATG
>JBJEFE010000029.1:0-2622 GCA_051873755.1 Bulleidia sp.
TGATTACACACGAAAGGAGGAGCTTTTTCTACCACCTGTCTATTTGACGCTTACTATATTACAATAAAAATCCACGATTACAGAAAAACTTCTGTTTGCATGTTTGATGTATGAATCTGTATTTTTTGTTATTGAAAGCATGGTAATATAGAAACTGTTGATGGTGTGAAAGTACTATAAGGTTTGATGTTCTGACTGTTTCATCAGTATATAATAGAGATATAAATTATAATTGTCAGCATTACCGGTGATGATGCTATGATACTCCAACAATACAGTTTCATAGAAAATGGAGAAATACAATATGAGCATGGATGAAAAAAATGGACAGATTTTCGATTGAATTGAATCAGTATCTTGCAAAGCAGGAAATCAGCAATGATGAGGATCTGGATGCAGCAATCAGTAAATTTTCGCAAATGTACAATGACCGGATTCGTTCTGGCAGGAAAACAAAACTTGATATAGCAATAGAACGTTTTGAAAAAGCAAAAAATCCAAAGGAAGCACTTTCCTGCGCCTATAAACTTCTGAAACTTGATCCATATCATTTTAAGGCGCGTATTATCGTAGAGATAAGTAAATGTCATTCTCCTGTTCTGGCATATTCGAATGTATTGTCAGAAGAAAAGGAAAGATTACACGCAGAAGGATACGAGGTTGGGAAATACTATGAGATCCCGGAAACAAGGGATTTTATCCGTGGTTTATATGATTTCATGGATTTGCTGGTAGGTTTTAAACGCTACAATGAGGCGGTAAGAATTGGTGAATCGATCATGAAGTATAACACAAATGACAATACCGGCTCACGATTCTGTCTGATGCATCTGTATGCACTGCTTGAGGAAGATGTAAAGGCAAACGCATTATATGAGAGAGCAAGTGATAATTACGGTTGTATGTATCTGCTTCCTATGGCATGTATCGCATTCAAAAAGAACAGGTTGGATCAGGCTGAAGGTTATCTTACAAAACTGTTTCAGAATTACAGAGATGCGAAACTCTATCTTCGCGCAAAAAAGAACAATAGAGAATCTCAATTCGGACCTTTGAACGTGGAAGGTGCTTTTCGTCCGGGAACCTGGGAGGAAATCAGGGCGACGTTTTATGAAAACAGATTTCTTTATGATCAGGAACCTGAATTCATGAAATGGCTATACAACCATGTCAGCATCAGAAAAAAATAATGATTTACTTTCTGAATCAATTGTATATTTCCTGTGGAACATGTATAAATGATTTATGCCAACAAAGAAATACGAAATCAACAATCATACTTTTAATGAAATTGAATACCGCGTTAAAAATAAGAAAAAGCTTTTATTGCCGCGTCTTGATCAGGTGATCATGAAACGTGGCGTCAAACATAGTGAAGACATGGAAATTCGTCCGATAGAATCGGAAATCGATGATCATTCATTTTATATTTATGACGATGATGGTAAGGTTCTTCTGCAGGAATGCGGGGGATGTGTGGTTGAACAGCTGGAGCTTCATAAGAACTGTATCAGGGCCATTACATCGGTATATCCGGAATACATCAATCTGAAAAGGAATCAACGTATTTCCGCTAAACAGAAACCGGTTCTGTTAAAAGATAATATCGTAACACCGTCTCTGATGACAGAAATATATGTTGAGAAATACTGTAATGATTTCACTTTGGAACAGATTGAACAGAATCTGAAATATCAGAAACTGAAATTATCTCCGGACCTGATGGCATACTGGCTGTCAAAGGTATACAAGGAATATTTTGTTTCTTTTACAGACAGACTGATACAGGAAATCAGAAAAGAAAAGACAATATGTGTGGAGAATCTTTCATTGCAAAACCAGGATAACCGACTATGGACATATGATTTTCTGTTCAGATATTCAACACTGGCAAGGAAATCACAGAAGAAAATTGTAGTATACGATTATTCCCGTGGATATGCGTATCAACATGTAAACAGAAGATTTGAAGGTTATACAGGTATTATTCTCGCCGATGAACCGAATCGGATCAAAGTGGAAAGCTGTAAGGTCAATGGTGACTGGTTTGAGATCAAAGCAAGGCTGGAAACACCAGTTGACAGCGGCAGAAATGAAAAACCCGGAAAAACGGCAATGAAAGGAATCAGGATCTTAAAGGATATATTTAATGAAGAGGAAAAACTGAACGGACTTCCGCCAAACAGGAAGGTTCAGGAAAGGAAAAAGAAAGTTGCACCTTTGGTCAATGAATTCTTCATGTATGTCGATAAAACTCTGAAATATGTTCCGGAAGGTGTGCAGCCTCACAATGCTCTTTATATGGCAAAACATAATGAAAAGTTTTTACGGGCATTTCTCGAAGATGGATTGATGTTTTTGGATGAAAAAGAATTTCTTGGATATGAGAAAAAAGTATTTGACCTTGAGTATATTCCAAATATCTCATTTGAAGGTACTGCCTTCTATTATACGTTTACGGAAACCGCACTTCATAACCACCTGAATCCAGGATACTATTTCCATTATGTTCTTGATCAACTGATCAAACTGCATTCCCGTGGGATTACGGAAATACCGGAAGAACTGATGCCCTGGTCAAAATCATTACCGGATTACGTACAGGAATCAAAACAGCAGTAA
>JBJEFE010000030.1:0-14134 GCA_051873755.1 Bulleidia sp.
GAAGTATATCAGACCATTGTCAAATATATGCGTAGTCTTAGAAGCCCCACCTATAACCGTAGGTTCGGGTGGGGTAATTCAAGATACTGTTGTGTTTGGAGATGAATCTGTTCTTGTGGAACAGGATGATCTCTTTTCCAATCTGTTTACAGACAGTCTGAAAACCGAATTAAAACACATGAAAACAATGGATGATGTGTAAACACAACAGATGGCAGAGAAACTCATCATCTTTTTATACTGTATCGTTGTATAATAAATTCCGTTAAGTAAAGGGTATGATTGATGAAAACATTATGGAAATACATGAGAAAATACCGGTTTCAGGCATTGCTTGCACCGTTGTTTAAAATGGCGGAAGCACTGATGGACCTGTTTGTACCGGTTGTTGTGGCGGATATCATTGATATCGGTGTGGCAGGGAATGATATGCGTTATATATCAGGCAGAATCATGATTCTGGTCATGCTGGCGGTTCTGTCACTTATGTTCAGCTTTACAGCACAGTATTTCTCTGCACGTGCTTCCGTCGGTTTTGCGACGGATGTGCGTCAGGCACTGTTTGAACATGTGACGCATTTCTCCATGCATATCGTGGATCGGATTGGTTCCGATACATTACTGACAGGTATTACTTCTGATATCAATCAGATTCAGACCGGTGTAAACATGACACTGCGTCTGCTGTTAAGAAGTCCGTTTATTGTATTCGGCTCCTTTATCATGGCACTGCGTATTGATGTCAAAGCCGCAATGATCTTTGCCTGTGCCATACCGCTGCTGTTTGCAGGGGTACTGGCAATCATGCTTGTGACAATACCGATGTACGCAAAGGTACAGAAGAAACTGGATCATCTTTCACTTCTGACACGCCAGTCATTGACAGGTGTCCGTGTCATCCGTGCCTTTGGCAGGGAAAAGGAGGTTGTGAATGAATTTGATGAGGCAAACAATGATCTTGCCGCATACAGTACATTCACATCCAGGATTACCGCACTGCTGAATCCGATGACATTTCTGATTGTCAATGTGGCAACTGTCATACTGATTTACACCGGCGGATTACAGGTCAATGCCGGCACATTACTGCAGGGACAGGTTGTGGCGCTGTACAACTACATGGCACAGATGATTGTGGAACTGATCAAGTTATCCTCACTTCTGATTACCATCAACAGGGCACTGGCATGTGCAGGAAGGGTTTCCGACCTGTTGAATACGGAAAATGACATGCACTTTGAAACAGAAGAAGTACAGAAACACGAATCCGGAACCGTTGTCTTTGATCATGTCGGTTTCTCCTACAACAGAAACGGAAAACAGGCATTGCAGGATATCAGCTTTACCGTGGAAAAGGGACAGACCATCGGTATGATCGGCGGTACAGGCAGCGGTAAGACAACCCTTGTTTCACTGCTGGACCGTATATATGACATTGACGAGGGAAAAATACTGATTGACGGGAATGATATCAGATCCTATCCGGACAAACAGCTTCGTTCCATCATTGCCCTTGTACCACAGAAGGCAAGGGTGTTTGCCGGTACGATCCGGGACAACCTGAAGATGGCAGATCCGGATGCGGATGATGAACAGCTGATGAAGGCAATTGAGACAGCCCAGGCAGCGGAAGTCATAGCCAATAAGGAACATGGTCTGGATGAGATGCTGGAACAGGGCGGTACGAACCTGTCCGGTGGTCAAAGACAGCGTCTTACCATTGCCAGAGCACTTGTCGGGCATCCGGAAATCCTGATCCTGGATGACTCTGCAAGTGCACTGGACTTTGCGACAGACGCAAGGCTGAGAAAGGCAATCCGTGGATTAAAGGATATGACAGTATTCATTGTTTCCCAGCGGATCGGTACCGTCAGAGACTGTGATCAGATTCTTGTTTTGGATCATGGCAGACTGGTTGGAAAGGGCACTCATGAACAGCTGTCAGAGACTTGTGAAATCTATCAGGAAATCATGGCATCCCAGTTTCCAAAGGGGGTACAGGCATGAAGAGCAGTGTGATGAGAAAACTGATCCGGTTGATTGATAAAGACGGTATTCTGCTTGTATTCAGCTTTTTACTGGCAGTGATTGCCTCCTTTACACAGCTGTATTTACCGGTGCTGTTTGGCCGTGCCATTGACGGTATGATCTCAGCCGGACATGTGGATTTTGTACTGATGACTTCGATACTGAAACAGGCACTTGTATGTATTGTCATCAGTGCACTGTCATCGTTTGTCATGACGCTGCTCAATAACAGGATTGCCTATGATACGGTAAAACGGCTTCGCTCCAAAGCAATGCATGCCATGGCCAATCTGCCTTTGAAATACCTGGACAACCAGAAAAGCGGGGATATAGCCGCAAGGATCATTGCGGACGCGGATGCCGTATCCGATGGATTACTGTTGGGATTTTCCCAGCTGTTTACCGGTGTGGTTACCATTGTACTGACACTGGTATTCATGTTTACCACATCGTGGATGGTCACTATTGCGGTCATTGTGATGACGCCATTGTCATTCTTTGTCGCAAAATTCATTTCCACCCATACATACACGATGTTTTCCATGCAATCGAAAACACGTGGTAAACTGACCGCCTATGGGGATGAGATGACTTCCGGCATGCTGGAAGTACAGGCGTTTGGATATCATGATCGGGCAGCGGACACATTCCGCAGGATGAATGAGGAACTGAAGGAATATGCTGTAAAGGGTACGTTCTATTCCTCCCTGACCAATCCTTCCACACGCTGTGTCAACTCCATTGTGTATGCCTGCGTGGCACTGCTTGGGGCATGGCTGATTCTGGCAGGTTCACTGACGGTTGGCGGCTTGAGCATTCTGCTGAACTATGCCAACCAGTATATGAAACCGTTCAATGACATCACTTCCGTCATTACCGAACTTCAGAATGCCTTTGCCTGTGCAAAACGGCTGTTTGACCTGATTGACGAAACACCGGAACAGGATCCTGTCTATGCGCAGGTTCAGAAACCGGATATCCATGATGTCAAAGGTGAAATCACCATTGAACACATGGATTTCTCCTATGTGAAGGATGTACCGTTTATCCGTGACTTCAACCTGTATGTCAGACCGGGCATGCATGTGGCACTGGTAGGTCCGACCGGCTGTGGTAAAACAACCCTGATCAACCTGCTGATGCGCTTTTATGAAACAGACGGGGGAAGAATTCTGCTGGATGGACAGGACATCACCTCAATCAACCGTCATTCCCTGCGTTCCTGCTTCGGTATGGTATTACAGGACACATGGCTGTCCTCCGGTACCATCAGGGATAATCTGACAATGGGGAACCAGGAGGCAACAGATGATGAAATCCGGGAAGCGTGTGAAAGAACACAGTGCCTGGAATGGATAGAACAGATGGAAAAAGGACTGGATACATTGATCCATGAAGACCGTTTATCTGCAGGTCAGAAACAGCTGCTGTGTATTACAAGAGTCATGTTGGCAAAACCTCAGATTCTGATTCTCGATGAAGCAACGTCTTCCATTGATACACGTACGGAAATCCTTGTACAGAAGGCATTTGATGAACTGATGAAGGGCAGAACAAGCTTTGTGGTAGCCCATCGTCTTTCCACCATCCGCAATGCGGATCTGATTCTTGTAATGAAGGACGGTACGATCATAGAGCGCGGAAACCATGATGAACTGATGGCACAGAAGGGATTCTATGAACATCTGTTCAACAGCCAGTTTGCGACAGCGGAATCACATTAGTACAGGCAATATTCATAACGGATATTGTCTGTTTTTTCTGATTCCATCATGCACTGTATCAACATTCCTGTATGTACAGGCATTTTTCAGATCAAATCATGGTAAAATATCTGTGATCAGAAAGGATTTTTTGTGGTATGAAAGTCATGATCGCTGCCGGTGGTACGGGAGGACATATTTATCCTGCCCTTGCACTGGCTGATATGATGATGCGTGATGACGCATCCAATGAAATTGTATTTTTCGGGTCAAATGATCGTCTGGAATCCTCGATCATTCCATCCCGTGGATACCGCTTTATCGGTACGGATATGATCAGTACACAGGGCGGTATTGTAAATAAGATCGGTTCTCTTGTATCTCTGATCAGAGCAGAGATGTTTTCGAAGAAGATGCTGAAAGAAGAGAAACCGGATATCTGTATCGGATTCGGCAATTATATTTCCGTACCCCTGATCCGTGCTGCCCATGCACTGCACATTCCTGTGCTCCTGCATGAACAGAACTCGTATCCGGGTAAGGCAAACGTATATCTTTCCGGAATCGCAGACCGGATTGTGACATGTTATCCATCCGATGATTCCATGTTTCCACAGAATAAAACGGTACTGCTTGGCAACCCGCAGGCATCCCTGGCAAAGGATGTCGTGTTTGATCCAAAGGTGATTGAGGACCTTGGCCTGAATCCAGCCATCCCGTATGTGATTGTGATGATGGGTTCCCTTGGCAGTGCATCGGTTTCCAGAGTACTGGATGAGGCATGCCCGTTATTTGACACTGATTACCAGGTGATCATTGCCTCAGGAAAATCCAACGGCTATACATTCGGATTCAGAGGCAGTGACACAATCAGAATTGTGGAATATGTGGATGGCAAGGTGATGCTGAAGGGATGTGCACTTGCGGTACTGCGTGCAGGTGCCACAACGATGGCGGAGATTGCGGCCGTCGGATGTCCATCCATTCTGATTCCAAGCCCGTATGTGCCAAACAACCACCAGTATTACAATGCAAAGCAGTTGAGTGATGCCGGAGCGGCAGTGCTGCTTGAGGAAAAGGATCTGAGTGCACAGTCATTGGCACAGCTTGTCAATGCGCTGATGAAGGATGAAAACAGAAGAGAATCCATGCGCATTGAAGCAGAAAAACAGGGAAAGAGTGATGCGGCTGAAAAGATGATTGCATTATGTAAGGAGCTGATTCAATGACATGTTTATATGAGGAATTATCGAATATCGGACAGACGGAGATGAATGTGCCGTTAAAGACAATGACCACACTGCGGATCGGAGGGGACGCAGCGTATGTGGTGTACCCGGAGAATGAGATGTCTCTGGATGCGATCATGCGTGTGCTGAAACGGGAAAAGATGCCGTACAAGGTCATCGGCAAAGGCTCTAACCTGTTGTGCGGGGATGGACGGTATGAAGGTGTGATTATCCGGCTGGACCACCATTTCACGGATTACTTCTTTGAAGGGGAATATGTGACGGTTCAGGCAGGATGTTCGATCATTGCGATTGCCAATGAGGCCGCAAAACGGGGATTAAGCGGACTGGAATTTGCCTGCGGTATTCCTGCCACGGTGGGAGGTACGGTATTCATGAATGCCGGTGCCTATAAATCAAGCATGTCGGATGTTGTGGAAGAGGTGTTTGTATACAAAGACGGATCGCTGTGCTGGATGGAAAAAGATGAATTTGAATTCGGTTACCGCACAAGCATCTTTCAGAAACACCCGGAGTGGATTATTACCGCAGTGCGTATGAAGCTGACCCCAAAGGATCCGGATGAGATCCGGGCCCTGATGGAAAGCAGAAGGGAAAGACGGTTTGCGACACAGCCGTTGAATTTTCCTTCCTGCGGAAGCGTATTCCGGAATCCGGAGGGGATGAACTCCTGGAAGCTGATTGATGAGATCGGATACAGAGGACATGTGCACGGCAGTGTCTGTGTATCGGAAAAGCATCCGAACTTCATCGTCAATATCGGAGAAGCCACGGCAGAGGATTACATTGCACTGGTGGAGGATATCCGCACCAGAGTCAAAGACAGATACGGCATCGAACTGAAGACGGAAATGGAGAAATTCAATTGCAGGTAAGAAGAAGGAAACCGGAAACACCGGTTGAGGAATACCCGCAGACGGTGGAACAGGTATTTGAGAATAAACGGAAGATGAATTCTCTGGCAAGCTTTGAAAAGGCAAAGCCTGTGATTCTCAAATGGGCCGTGTTGTGTTCCATTCTATGCAGTATCGCACTGTACTGTCTGACACCGGAAAGCAGGGTACAGAGTATCCGGATTGAAGGAAACAGATATCTTTCCGAAAACCATGTCAGGGACATCATGGATCTTTCGGTTGAGGATATCTATTATGCTGAGATACCGTTTGTACTGGAATGGAAACTGAAGCAGGAACCACTGGTGGAGAGTGCGGATGTATCCTGGCAGAATCACGGCATCATCGATGTGAAGATTACCGAAAAACAGCCTGTCGGGTACAGATATGAGGATGAGGCCAGACTGCTGTTGAGTGATGGCAGTGAGATCCCGCTGGATGGGGAATACCTGTCCGTGATTGCGGATGTACCGTATGTGACGGGATTTACCGATGCGGAACAGACACGACTGCTGTGCAAGGCGTTATCACAGCTGGATCGGGAAGTCATTGCGTCCATTGCGGAAATTCACCAGTATGCATTGGAATACGATGATGAGGCAATGAAGATTCTGATGCGTACGGGTGGGTATTACATCGGTACATACACAAACCTCGACAAGCTGAAATACTATGATGAGATCTATTCCGCACAACCGGATCACAGCTACTGTATCTGGGGCTTTGATTCCGGCAGTACGGCATTCTCACAGAAGTGTCCGTGGGATGAATCGGGCAGAACGGTGGAATACTGGACGGATGCATCAGGACAGGTATTGAAAAACGAATACGGTGACCCTGTGGAAAAGCATTACTATGTCGACAGTAAGGGAAACACCGCAGTTGACGGTGCAGGCAATCCGATCCCGATTCCGATCGATGAAAGGCACAATGAAGTGCCTGACAGCGACTTTATCGCCCATTATGAGGCAGGTTATTACACAACCGGAACGCTTGTAATGCCGTAAAGCATTGCAAAAAAATCATACATATTGGTATAATTGTTAAGAAACAGTAAGGAGTTTGTTCATGAGTGTTGAAAGAAAAACGAATTATGGCAGTATCTCCGTATCAGAAGAAGCGATCGCAGGTCTTGCGGGCGGCGTCATTACTGAATGTTATGGTGTTGTCGGCATGGCAAGCAAGCAGGTTCTCAAGGACGGCTGGGCGGAATTACTGAACAGGGAAAACTACGGTAGAGGAGTCCGCGTAAAGGAAACAGAAAACGGTCTTGATGTTGACCTGTACATCATTGCATGCTTTGGCGTTAAGATTTCTGAAACTGTCAAGGAAGCACAGAAGAAAGTAAAATATGTTCTCGAAAAGACATTGAGCGTGGAAGTCAACCAGGTCAATGTATTTGTACAGGGCGTACAGGTAAATAACTGAAGAAGGCAATTATGGAAAAAATGAATGGTACACAGTTTAAGGGCATGCTGATGAGCGGCTGCAACAACCTCAATCTGCATAAGAAGGAAGTGGATGCGCTGAATGTATTCCCTGTACCGGATGGAGATACCGGTACAAACATGTCACTGACATTTACAAACGGTGTCAGTGAAGTCAGGAAGAGCGGATCGGAATCCCTTCCGGTTGTTCTGAAATCATTAAGCAGAGGACTTCTGATGGGTGCACGCGGGAACTCCGGTGTTATTCTGTCTCAGGTATTCAGAGGCGTATATCAGGGTCTTAAGGACAAGGATGAAATCACAGTCAGAGAATTCTCGGATTCTCTTCTCAACGGTACAAAGCTTGCATACAAGGCAGTTATGAGACCGACAGAAGGTACAATCCTGACAGTTGTACGTGAAGCAAGTGACTACGGTTCCTTCTATCTCAACGATCATCCGGAAGCCACAATGGAAGAATTCGTGGATGAATTCGTCAAGCAGTGCAGATCTTCTCTTGACCGTACACCGGAACTGCTTCCGGTATTAAAGGAAGCACATGTTGTTGACTCCGGTGGTGCAGGACTTCTGTACATCTTTACAGGTTTCCAGGCATTCCTGCAGGGAACACCAATTACAGAGGAAACAGGTGAGGATGTCAAGGGTGAAACAAAGAATGAACATTCCTCCGGTTATCGTACGGAATTCATTCTCGACTTTGATGACAAGCACAGAAAGAGCTTCAATGAAGACAGATTCAGAAAGTCCATTGAACAGCTTGGAAACAAGGTCACTCTGATTGTTGAGGATGACGGCATCAAACTAAGACTCAACACAATGACACCGGGTGAAGTACTGATGCTTGGTGAGCGTTATGGTACCTTCCGCAAGGTACAGATTGAAAACATCCAGGATGATCTGAAACCATCCTTACTGGATGAGGAAAAGAAGGAAGCTGCAGAACCGGTAGAATTCGGTATTATTGCGGTAGCTGCAGGAGAAGGCATCAAGAACCTGTTTACAGACTACAGAACAGACTATGTCGTATCCGGCGGTCAGACAATGAATCCTTCCACAGAAGACTTTGTCAGTGCCATTGCAAAGATCAATGCAAAGCATATCTACATCCTTCCAAACAACTCCAATATCATCATGGCTGCCAAGCAGGCTGCGATGGTAACAGAGGGCAAGGATATCATTGTACTGGAAACAAAGTCCATCCCACAGGGACTCAGTGCATGCATTAACTTCAACCCTGAAGAAAGCGTTGACGCCAATACGGAAGCAATGCAGGATGCCATTGATCATGTCAGATATGGTTCCGTCACATATGCCATCAAGGATACAACAGTCGATGGAAGAGAAATCCACTCCGGTGACTACATGGGCCTTGTCGGAAAAGAGATTGTCGTCACATCCACAGATATGATGGAAGCCTGCAGAACACTGATTGAAAACATGATGGATGATGATTCTGAAATCGTTACAATCCTGAGAGGTTCCGACGCAACAGAGGAAATGGGCGAAGAACTCGCAGCATTCGTAGAAGAAAACTACGACGTTGATGTTGATCTGCAGGATGGCGGTCAGCCGGTATACAGCTTCATGATCGGTGTTGAGTAAAACACACGCATTGATCTGTTTTCGTAAACTCCCTTGTATAGATACATGTATACAGGGAGTTTTTCCTTTACACATATAAAAAGACACCACAATATTGTGATGCTATTGCAGGCAATGAGTTCTGTTCGAAACACATGCTTTTCAGGTAACACCTGACAACTTACAGCAACCTGAAATCCCATGCGATCATCGTTTCGTCAGCGTAAAACGGCCTTGAATGCATTGAGTTCAGATTCTGAAATACCTGCGGCGATAAGAATCTGATTGTCAGTGAAATGATTGCTCAGCATTCTCTGTACAGTGTTACGAGTATCTTCTACCCTTGTTTCTGCTCTTTCTTCTGCAATGATCTGATCAAGCTGTTCCCGTAATTCCTTTGTCATAATTTCCAATCCTTCCCTGGACTTTGCGAATGGCGTAAAGTCTTATGCACACACTTTTGTTTGAGAGAGGGGTATTCTGAATAAATTGATTTCCTGTACTACTCCAATTTCCTGAAGAGTACATCAATACCCATTCCTGTTGTTTCAGTTTCTATTTACAGTCAGATAATCTTCAACAATCAGTTGGATACATGTTTGAAGTACAGCTGCATTCAGAGCAGCCTGGGATCCTGTGCGATCATCGTTTCATCAGCGTAAAACAGCCTTGAATGCATTGAGTTCAGATTCTGAAATACCTGCGGCGATAAGAATCTGATTGTCAGTGAAATGATTGCTCAGCATTCTCTGTACAGTGTTACGAGTATCTTCTGCCCTTGTTTCTGCTCTTACTTCTGCTCGTACTTCTGCTCTTGTTTCTGCGATTGCTTCTGCTCTTTCTTCTGCAATGATCTGATCAAGCTGTTCCCGTAATTCCTTTGTCATAATTTCCAATCCTTCCCTGGACTTTGTCCATCTCATTCTCTTTCTGAAGCATGGGATTCTCATATTCTTTGCCTCAGACTGTCTAAGATCATGTTTCAGATCATCCAGCAGTGGATTGTTTCCACTGCTCCATTTGAGAGGTACATGTGTAATCTGTACCGTTTCTTTTTCAAACTCAACTGTGTCGATGTTTGTTTCACCTATATTATACTTCAGCTCAGGGGGTGAAAACAATGTTGTGAACGGGGATCATCTTGTTGTAATGTGTTTTGACATACTTGGATTCCGCCTGTGATTCGGCAACACTGATGAACAGAGAATAGAAGGCCGAACGGCTCCATGATACTCTGGATGGATCAGTGTCAAGTTCAATGTCAAAAGACTTTCTCCCACTTCTGAAAACAACATCACACTGAATGTACGGACCTGAAAGAAACGTGTAGATGACGGATGTTCTGAGATCCGAAACAGTAATGGAATCATCGCCTGTCACCCTGCGGACCGCTTCCTTTACACATTCCGGATCCTGCCAGAAGAGCTTCGCCAGCAAATCGTCTATCGGTGTCATTGACATGATATTGTTCTCAAGCAGAGAACCTGAAATTCTTTTTGACATTTAAAAATGGCTCCTTTCTGTTAACTTATTACCCAAAAAAGAGAATTTTACTTTCAAAACATGAATTATTTTTCAAAAAATCAGATAGCGTACAAATATGATAGAGAAAACATACATTGTCCTGTATAACAAATGTATGATGCAGAAGAACAATCAAAAACGTCAGCCTTAAGACAGCTTACGTGGATCAGCAGATGGAAGATGGAATTCCAGTAATGGACAGAACCTGGTATTGGATATGACCAGGAAAAAACCTCAGGTTTTCCTGCGTCAGAATGGAAGGTATGATGATGGAACATGTAATGAAAGTGCCTGTGAAATATAACAGGGTAAGAACCGGATTGTACATTCTGCATGTATCATCGGTGATCGTAACATCCATGTGCTCATGGTATCCATGATTCAGCCGCATCACATATACCGTAAGGGAGGAAAAAAGCATATCATTGATGTAAGGGCTACCATGGAATTTCTGATCGGAATGCACTACTCAATATTATTAAAAAAAGTGATAATTATCATGATATTTGACATTTCGGGAACGGGAATCCACGAATACCGCATAAACAAAGGGGTTTTGTTACATTTATGTCACAGAAATACACGCTCATGACAATTCAGATACGTATTCAGAAATGTGCAATATGTGCAAACTGTGCAAAAAACCTGTAAAAACGGGTTTTGGACAGTATCGTATTACCGTGTTCTATGTTACAAAAATGAAACAAAGGGCTAATATGAATAACAAATACATATGTTCTATTTCGGTAACAGCCGATATGGTACGAACACAACCTGATCAACTTTACAACTGAATCCTGCATATCATCCCTGTCCGTATATTACGGGCAGGGGTTTTATACGTTAAATGCTGACATATATATGTATGTATGAAAGCAGAGAAAGGAGAATGTGTATGTCTGCACTGGAAACAACAACAGCTTTACCTGTTACCATTGACAGAATAGAAAACCTTCGTGATCACAGAATGTACTGGAAACTGAGAAGATTCCAGGATGTTGTACTGTCATCCCTTGCACTGATTGTACTGTCACCATTGATGGTGGTGATTGCTGTTGCAATTGTGTTGGATGATCCTTCTGCCGGACCGATCTTTGCTCAGGAGAGAGTCGGCAGAAACGGAGAAACATTCAGATTCTATAAATTCAGATCCATGTGTGCAGATGCGGAAGCAAAGCTTGATGCGTTGCTCGATCAGAATGAAATGAATGGTCCGGTATTCAAGATCAGGGATGATCCAAGAATCACAAGAGTAGGGAAGTTCATCAGAAAGACAAGTCTGGATGAGCTGCCTCAGTTGTGGAATATCCTGAAAGGGGATATGAGCATCGTCGGTCCCAGACCTGCACTACCAAGAGAAGTGGAGCAGTACTCGGACTATGACAGACAGAGATTATATGTTACGCCTGGCTTAAGCTGTTACTGGCAGATATCACCTCACAGAAATGAGCTGACATTTGAAGAATGGATGGCTTTGGATATCAGATATGTTCAGGAAAGAAGTTTTCTGGTAGACTGGAAAATCATCTTTAAAACTTTCGTTGTATGTTTTTTTGGACATGGTGAATAACTATACGGGAATGATTTGAGTACGTAACACAAATGGGTGGATTAAATGGTATGTTTATACCGTTTACTTACATACCCTCCTGTTGTGTGAGTCTTACGCCTGTAAAAGATGTATGCATTCACTGAAATACTCTTTTCTTCCTTATATTATATTACAGCATCGATGATCTGTATTGAAAACTCAAAATGGAAGAGGTATGTAATAACAACGGAACTGATCATCTAAACATGTGTTAGGTGTTCGGTTTCGTTGTTTTTTTTTGATATTCAAATCAGATATATGCAATACATATGTACTGACCGAATAACAGTCCTGATTCCATTGAACAGCAGGAAATCCATTGATGAAACAATACAGTCAGTTGTAACACAGAACAATGTACAACCGGAAATACTGATATTGAGAAACGGAATGGAAGAGGTACCTGAAGGTGTTTATGTTATCAGATATCCTTCCTTTCGATTTCATACAGGATGTCCCATAAAGGAAGTATTCATACATGAGTCAGGAAAAGGGAATGCATTGAATGTCGGTATTCACATGGCAGAAACAGATCTGCTCTGTGTACTTGATGCGGACTGCATTCTGAAACAGGATTCACTCTGGAAGCTTGCAGGACATTTTCACAACAGCAATGTTGCGGCTGCAGGTGGACGTCTGCTGGTGCAGGGTGAAAATGGATCCCTGCTGGAAAGAATACAGTATTGTGAATACATGAAGACATTCCAGCTTGACCGCAGGTTATTTTCTGGACTGAATGCACAATGCCTGATTTCCGGTGCCTTTGGCATATTCCGTAAAAGTGCCTTACTGGCAATCAATGGATATGACACTGATACGGTAGGAGAGGATATGGAAATCGTACTCAGACTGCAGGATGCAGGAGAAATCAGATCAGACAATCAGATTGCATATGAACCTGATGCTGTGTGTTATACAGGAGTACCGCATCAGATCAGAAGATTGTTCCGTCAGCGTGACCGGTGGCAAAGGGGTCTGCTTGACTGCATGTTAAAACACAGGAACATGATCGCCAATAAGAAATATGGAACACTGGGTGTTATTACAATGACATACCAGTTTTTTATTGAACTGCTTGGTCCGATATTCTGGTTTCTGTATCCATTCCTGTTTCTGTTCAAAGATATGGTTCCATTTCTTTCAACAGCATTTGTTTTCTTTATTGTTGTTCAGTTTGTACTGACATTATATGCAGCATATCTGAATGAATATAAAAACATCAGAAATGTGATCAGAAGGATCCCATGGCTGTTGATTACAACCATCGCATCACTGTTTCTACAGACGTTCATAAACGTTGCAAGACTGTATGGAATGATGACATTCCACAGGAGAAAGCACAAGTGGTAACGATACAACACATAAGCTGAATATTCATATCTGAGTAATTCAGAATGAAATAATTCAGCTGATCGCATCCATTTTTTTATACCTTTGTGAACTTGCACGGTTAGTTCGTTATATCCCTCAAGACATCGTAAGTCCTTTCCGAAATACACATATTTTGGATATGTATCGTTGGGTTTAAGTTCAATTGGTGTAGTTCATAGGGGGTTACAGCATAGGGTCAAGGACACTGCCTGAATGGGATAGAAAACATAGGAAAAAGGGGATATAGGGAAAGAAGAAATAAAACCAATCAAGCACACAACCTCTCATCCAACTAACCACATCAAAAAATGTGGGGAGTAAGAAGAGCGGGCGTGTAGGAGATAAAAATATAAATAGAAAAGAAGTGAGGAAATAAAGCAAAAAACCATGAGGAGCAAACCTCGTTAAAAAACCTATCAACCACACTACCAATCAAGCACTAAACCGAACAGCCAATCAAGAACACTACAAGCTACCCACACTACCGATTCATTGCACCGGCAGTAAACCTCAAAACAAATCAACCGCACTACCTATAAACCAATCAACCTCTCCAACCCTGGAGTGGAAGATAAAAAATAAAGTGGGGCGGGCGATAAGGATTGAGGATGCTGGAAGGTTTGAAGAGAAGTGGTGAAGGAAGTAAGTAGTGCAGAAGATTGGAAGTTGAGTTTAGTAGTAGAGAGGCATTGAGGTAGATAACGAACAAAACAAACTAACCACACTACCAATAAAAAATCCACCA
>JBJEFE010000031.1:0-2605 GCA_051873755.1 Bulleidia sp.
TTGTAATGATGATACTGGTCAGCACATACCGTCAGATCGGATGTGCCTTCCGGAATAACCTTGACATCCTGACAGGATGGGCCCTTGCCGTCTTCAAGGCTGGCACCTTCCACCTGATAGGCGGAGGTGGAAGCACCCCATAGGAAGTCCTTCGGGAAGGGTTTGAGAGTTTTGTGAATCATGTTGTTTCCTCTTCTTTCTTACTGATTCCATTATATTACAGCACGTATGAAAACGATTCCATAAATACATTTGCGATGCGCACTGGTCAAATGATGTCCAAAACCGTTTGGATTCATGTAAAATAAATGCGAGGTAACAATGTATGAATATGACAGTATTTTATGGCATCATGATTCCGTTTGTCGGTACCACACTGGGATCAGGATGTGTATATTTTCTGAAGAATGGAATGAGTGAAGGACTGCAGAAAGTCCTGGCAGGGTTTGCCTCAGGTGTGATGGTGGCCGCATCCGTCTGGAGTCTTCTGATCCCTGCCATCGATCAGTCGGAATCTCTTGGTTCCTTTGCATTTGTACCGGCCGCAATCGGATTTCTACTTGGCATCGGATTTCTGCTCGGACTGGATCATATCATTCCGCATCTTCACGCCAACAGTGATGAGATTGAAGGACCGAAAGTCAGTCTGAAGAAAACAACCCTGATGGTACTGGCAGTGACACTGCACAACATACCGGAAGGGATGGCAGTCGGTATTGTGTATGCAGGATTTCTTTCCGGGCAGTCCAATATCACAATGATGGCAGCCCTGGCACTTGCGATCGGTATTGCGATACAGAACTTTCCGGAAGGAGCGATTGTATCCATGCCGCTGTATGCGGAAGGGCACAGCCGTCACAAGGCATTCCTGCAGGGCGCATTTTCAGGCATTGTGGAACCTGTCAGTTCACTGATTACGATTCTGGCATCTTCCCTGATCATGCCGGCACTGCCGTATCTGTTGAGCTTTGCGGCGGGAGCCATGATATATGTGGTGGTTGAAGAACTCATACCGGAAATGGCACAGGGAGAACATTCCAATAAAGGCACACTGTTTTTCGCACTTGGATTTGTACTGATGATGGTGCTGGATGTGGCACTTGGGTAATTACAATGGCAGTGGACATACGTGAAATTCTGGCAGAAGGCATGTTGAAACTGTGTGAGACTGAACATCTGCAGGACATTACAATCAAAGAGCTGCTTGTGGTTACACACGTTGCCAGGCAGTCATTCTACAACTGGTTCAGAGACAGAAATGATCTGATTCAGTACATCTACAACACACGCATCATACCGGATTTTAACAGTACGGATCACAGTGAACCGTTTCGTGAACGCATGTTGCGGACATTTGAAAACATGCGGAAATACAGCAGATTCATGAAAGAAGCCATCCTGATGGACGGACAGAACAACCTGCGGGATTATATGTCTGACCACTGTAAAACATATGATCTGCAGTATCATCAGCAACTGTACGGATCACAGCCGATGCCGGAAACGCTGAAATTTGCGACGGAATACCATGCGATGGCATCCAGTTCCATGACCCTGTCGTGGATCCTTTCCGATATGCCCGCATCCTGTGAAGAGATGGCAGATCTGATTACACAGCTGCGTGGCATCGGCATGGAAAAACTGTTCGCTCAGGATGAAACAAAAGGGAATCCGTATCTTTGACAGACGATAGGTTAACAGAGTCCAGAAATGGACTTTTTTATTGAAATGCCCACTTCAGCCGCAAGACATGCAGAAATTTAAAATCCGTATGTAAGGGATTCATCTACATCATGCACAAGGATAGAGGCATTCAACCTACTGCAAAGCATTACAAAAAAGTGAAGGATGTACGAAGAATGAAAACGGAACAAAGAGTCACAGGAATCTGCCCAATCTGCGGTAGAGCGTATTATGAGCATCAGACACTTTCCAGAGTGGATAATCAAACGCCGATATGCCCGGATTGTGGTGTACGACAGGTGCAATCTTCAGCTGGCTTGTATCCGGCGCTGTATTTCAGCCGGTCTGCTTTTGAAACTGAATTTTTCCGGATAGAAGTTGTCTACAATGATTGTCAGATCTCCCTCATTGCCCCATATTTCGGAAATGGTATCACATAAATCACAGGGGGATGGCAGGTTTATCTTAAAACACGAATATTCGCCCGCAGGAAGAGTCAGCGCCTGGGGGTGCTTTGCTTCTCTGTTTGCTATTTCGAGGAAAAAGCGGTAACGGATATCATGCTTTCCGTGGCATTGTACCATCATACACGCGGGCATAATCGGCGAAAGCCTGTTGGATTGCGCTTCGATAAACAGCTCGTTGATTTTTGTTTCTATATTTTCCGCATCCAACTGTGAAGTAAACGCAGGGGTCGTTATAATTGTCCTGCTTTCAATTGTTCTCGTATAAACACCCTGCTCATGAAGGTTCTCCTTATCACTTTCCATACGTTCCAATGACCTTTCAATGGCGCAAAGCTGTGACTGAATTTCACTAATATGCTCCTGTGCAAGCTGTTTGCCGCGCGAAATAAGTTCCTTAAACTGCAGGCTTCCGTCTTTATCAATATAGTCCTTCATATTTTTCAGCGGAATTCCCA
>JBJEFE010000032.1:0-49446 GCA_051873755.1 Bulleidia sp.
TTCTATTCAATTTGACTTAACAGTTTTCAATCCATTTACCCACAATCATGCCCGAGGCCTCTATTTTTTTCCGGTTTTCAGACTCTTTTCTACAGTGATGTGTTTGGAACGATGGATGGATACAGTGCAATCTGGTTGATGATACTGTATCTTGTCGGTGGTTATATTGGAAAGTATCATTCGCAGAGTGACAAGAATCTATTGTTGTTCTTTCTTGGGTATGTATTGATGGTTGTTCTGACATGGTTGTCAAAAGTGGTTATTGAACTGTTGACATTACAGGTGCTTGGAGAAGTACGTGCAGGTAACTATCTGATCAGTTATAAGTCTCCGACAATATTGATGTCGGCTGTTTTTCTGTTATTGTGTTTTTCCAATCTGAAGTTATCTGATCGGATGAAGAAGCTGGTATCTTTTGTGGCACCAATGTCATTCAGTGTATATTTGATCCATAATCATCCTCTGGTTGCTACTGTTGTAATGAACAGAATGTTTGCTTCATATGCAGAACTGCCAGTTGTTGAAATGGTTGTGAAGGTATTATTAACAGCATTGTTTATTTATTCTGTTTGTTCAGTAATTGATTGGTTCCGGCTTTATGTATTCAGAACAATTGGAATCAGAGAACGGATGGATAAGATCGAAGGAAAACTGAAGTCAAAGTTAATACAGAGGAGTCAAATAATACACAAAGATAGCCCAAATATACAGTCGTAAAACCGGATAACAGGTATGTCTGGATGAAATAATTTTCACCCGGACATTTTCTTTTTCATACATGATTTTCAATGTGAATGAAATGTGAAGTATACCGTTTAACCTTTTGTTTACAAAATATTTTCCTGTGATATATTAGTCGCATAAACTTTCATGGATGGCTGAAATATACCATTTTTTGAAAGTTTGAAGGGAGATTGCACATTCATGAAACTGCTTGAAGAGAAGATCGTAACAGACGGCCTGATTCTGGAAGGGGATATCCTGAAGGTTGATAACTTTCTGAACCACCAGATGGATACTGTGCTTCTGGATGAAATGGGTCAGGAATTCGGAAAGCTTTTTAATGATAGAGGAATAAACAAGATTCTGACAATTGAATCCAGTGGAATCGGTATCGCTGTCATGGCAAGCAGATACTTTGACAACTGTCCGGTTGTATTTGCCAAGAAGGGAAAGAGTGCAAACGTGGGCGGTGATGTCTATGAATGTGAAGAACGTTCCTATACAAGAAATGTTGTATACAATGTTCAGGTATCAAAGAAGTACCTGAACAGTGACGATGTTGTGCTCATCATCGATGACTTCCTTGCCAATGGAGAGGCATTGAATGCACTGATTGATATCTGCCATCAGGCAGGTGCTCAGATTGCCGGATGTGGTATTGCCATTACAAAGGCTTACCAGAAAGGTGAAAAGAGAATTGAGGATCAGGGTATTGAAGTAAGGTCTCTTGCAAGGATTGTTGAAATGCATGATGGACACATTATTTTTGGTTAATACAGTAAAGCACTGTTTAACATATGAAAAAGGAGAAGAAAATGAAGAAATTATTTAGCACACTGCTTTCTGCAACAATGATTCTCACTCTTGCCGGCTGCTCTGACGGCGGTAAGGCATCCACTTCTACCGGTACAGACGACACAACATATACTGTTGGTATGGTCTGCATCGGAAACGCTGAAATGGCTTACGACCGTAACTTCTACAATGCGGCTGACGCTGCCAGGGAAATCCTGGCTGACAAGGGCATCAACATTGAATGGAAGTACACATACGATCATCCGGAAGGAGATCCAGTCGCAGCTGACTGTACAGAATTCGGTGAAGACGGTGCCATTGCTGTATTCCTGAACTCCTATGGTATGGAAAATGCAATGCTGACAGTTGCAGGTGATTATCCTGACACAGTCTTCGCTTCTTTGACGAATGAAGGCTCCAAGTCTGATGATCTTGACAACACAGTCAATGCATTCCCTTCCATTTTCGAAGGCAGATATCTGACAGGTATCGCTGCAGGCATGAAGCTGAACGAAATGATCGCTAACGGCGAAATCACAGAAGATGAAGCAGTTCTCGGTTATGTAGGTGCTTATACATATGCGGAAGTTGTTTCCGGTTACACAGCATTCTTCCTTGGCGCAAAGAGCGTCTGCCCAAGTGCTACAATGCTTGTTGAATTCATCGGTTCCTGGGGTGACCCTGCAATGGAAGCTACAACAGCTGAACATCTGATTGATCAGGGTGCTGTTGTCATCTCCCAGCATTCCGACTCCACAACACCTGCTACAAAGTGCCAGGAAAAGGGCGTTTACCACATCGGATACAACATCGACATGTCTGATGTCGCTCCGGAAGCTTCCATCATTTCCTCCACAATCGACTGGACAAACTACTTTGTATATGTTATCGAAACTCTTGTAAACGGCGGTACTGTTGATCAGGACTACATGAACCACGGTCTCAAGGACGGCGATATCAAGCTGACAGACCTTAACACAGCAGTCGCTGCTGAAGGCACAGCTGAAGCAATTGAAGCTGCGAAGCAGGATATCATCGACGGCAAGCTCCATGTATTCGATACATCCAGGTTCACAGTTGGCGGTAAGGAAGTCACAGAAGCTTACCTCGATATGAATGCAGACTTCACACCGGATGATGTCAATGCCATTTCCGATGGTTACTATCATGAATCCGTATACAAGTCTGCACCGAACTTCGATCTGAGAATCGACGGCATCACACTTGTCAACGAAGCTTACTAATGCAAATACAACAGAAGAGGAGTGTCTCCTCTTTTGTCGTTAAACAGGGAGGGTATTTATGGAAAATGTACACGCAATTGAAATGCGCAACATCACCAAAACCTTTGGTAAAACCATCGCCAATCAGAATGTGAACCTGTATGTCGACAAGGGTGTTGTCATGTCATTACTGGGAGAAAACGGCTCCGGCAAGACAACCCTGATGAACATGCTGGCGGGCATCTACTTCCCGGATGAGGGGGAAATCCTGATCAACGGAAAGGTTGTCAGTATCCGTTCTCCAAAGGATGCCTATGCACATCATATCGGTATGATTCACCAGCACTTCAAACTTGTTGAAGTGTTTACGGCAGCGGAGAATATCGTGCTTGGCCTCAAAGAAGATGGAAGACTTGACCGAAAGAAGCTTTCTGAAAAGGTAAAGGCCATTGCGGATAAATACGGGTTTGAAATTGATCCGGACAAGAAGATCTACGATATGTCCGTATCGGAAAAGCAGACCGTTGAAATTCTGAAGGTGCTGTATCGCGGTGCGGATGTTCTGATTCTCGATGAACCGACAGCCGTACTGACACCACAGGAAACACAGAAGCTGTTTGAGGTCATCCGTGCCATGCGTAATGACGGCAAGGCAATCATCATCATTACCCATAAGCTCAATGAGGTTAAGGAGATCTCTGATGTCGTTGCCATCATGCGTAAAGGCGAACACGTCAAAACCGTACGTACTGCCGAAGTCAGCGAACAGGAAATGACAGAGCTGATGGTCGGACGAAAGGTTGAACTGAATATCGCAAGAAGCGAACCTGTCAATCCAAAACCAAGACTGACAGTTGCCAATCTGTCATTCACTGACAGTAACGGCGTAAAGAAGCTGGATAATGTCGGTTTTATCGCATACAGCAGTGAAATCCTCGGCGTGGCAGGTATTGCCGGGTCCGGACAGAAGGAACTGCTGGAATCCATTGCAGGTCTCAGACGTGTGGATGATGGCTCCATCATCTATACACCGGAGAAATCACACCCGGAAGATCTTGTCGGCAAGAGTCCGATGGAAATCCGCAATGCGGGTGTTTCTCTTGCCTTTGTCCCTGAAGACCGTCTTGGTATGGGACTTGTCGGATCCATGGGTATGACCGACAATATGATGCTTCGCAACTGGAACAAGCAGAAGGGCATCATGATCGATAAGACAGAGTCAAGAATGCTGGCGGAGGATATCTACCGTGAACTGGAAGTCGTGACACCGGATATTGATTACCCGGTCAGAAAGCTTTCCGGCGGTAATGTGCAGAAGGTGCTTGTCGGCAGAGAAATCGCAACCAATCCATCCGTACTCATGTCTGCTTATGCGGTCAGAGGTCTGGATATCAATACATCCTATACGATCTATGATCTGATGAACAAACAGAAGGAAAACGGAGCAGCCGTCATCTTTGTTGGTGAGGACCTCGATGTTCTGCTTGCATTGTGCGATCGTATCATGGTCATGTGCGGCGGACAGGTTACGGGTATTGTGGATGCACGTACTTCCACAAAGGAAGAGATCGGTCTGTTGATGATGAAAAACAGCAGGGAGGAAGACTGATATATGGAAGAAAAGGTTCCTTTTATCCGTGTTACCAGACGCCAGGACTTCAGAAAGTCCAGTGTCTGGATGATCCGTATTCTTGCCTTTGTTGTGGCGTTACTGCTTGGTTCATTCGTATTCCTGTTATGCGGTGTTTCACCAATCCGTGCCTACAGTGAAATCGTCAAGGGTGCCTTTGGTAAACTGACAGGTATCCGTCAGACCGTTAAGATCATGATTCCATTACTTGGTACAGCTCTTGCACTGGCTCCATGTTTCAAGATGAAGTACTGGAATATCGGTGCGGAAGGTCAGATCACCATGGGTGCCATCGGTGCAGCCTTCTTTGCGATTAACTTTGCGGACAGGATGCCATCAGCTGTGTTACTGCCTGTCATGGCACTTGCGGGTATGATTCTTGGTGGGATCTGGTCACTTGTACCTGCTTTCTTCAAGGCAAAGTGGGGTACAAACGAAACACTGTTCACACTGATGCTCAACTACATTGCCATCGGTATTGTCGCCTGGTTACAGGGTGGACCATGGGAAGGGAAGGAAGGATCACAGATCGTTCCAAACTTCAGTTCCACTGCTGTATTGCCAAAGGTTGGTGGTATCTACTGCGGCTGGATCATTGTTCTTGTCCTTGTGTTCTTCATGTATTTCTACATGAACCGTACAAAGCACGGTTATGAGATTGCCGTACTTGGTGACAGTGAGAATACCGCAAGATATGCGGGAATGGATGTCACAAAGGTCATTGTGCGTACAGCCATGATTTCCGGTGCCATTTCCGGTCTTGTCGGATTCATGCTGGCAAGTGGTGCCAACCAGACAATCTATTCCGGTATTGCCGCAAACAATGGATTTACGGCGATTACCGTCGCGTGGTTATCACAGCTCAATCCATTCGCAATGGTACTGATTTCACTGTTGCTGGCAGGTTTATCCAAGGGATCCAGTTCCCTGAAAACTGCCATGGGCGTACCTGGTTCCATTTCCGATATCATTACAGGTATTATCCTGTTATGTCTGCTTGGATGTGAGTTCTTCATCAATTACCGTCTGATATTCAGACACAAGGAGGAGAAGTGATGTTTGATCTTCTTGGTATTATCAGAGCTGCCGTATTAAACGGTACGCCGCTTCTGTTTGGTACATCCGGTGAAATTCTGACACAGAAGTCAGGCAACATGAATCTGGGTGTTGAAGGTCTGATGTTCATGGGTGGTGCATTCGGTCTTGCCGGTGCCTTTGCCTACTCTTCCATCGCAGGCGATGCCGCTTCCGGTGCCATTGCCATTGTTATCGCAATGATCTGTGCATTTACTGCAGGATTTCTTGGATCTCTGATCTTCTCATTCCTGACAGTCACATTGAAGGCAAACCAGAACGTTACAGGTCTTGCCTTAACCATCTTCGGTACAGGTGTCGGTCAGTTTGTAGGTGAAGTCATGCGTATCCGTATCGGTGGTAATGTCACAATTCCAAATGCACTGAAAAATGCATTTGTCAGACCGGTCATGCCGGAATTCCTGCGCAATATTCCATTGCTTGGAGATCTGTTATTCAACTACAATCTGTTTGTATATGTCGGTATTGCCATGGTTATCATCATGTCTTTAATTCTCAACCATACCCGTACCGGTTTATCTCTCAAGGCTGTCGGTGAATCACCGGCAACTGCGGATGCGGCAGGTATCAGTGTCACAAAGTACAGATATCTTGCGACATGTATCGGCGGTGGTATTTCCGCTCTTGGCGGCATGGTATACATCATGACCATTTCAGGTTGTGTATGGAACTACTCCGCATTATCAGGTGAAGGCTGGATTGCAGTAGCACTTGTTATCTTCTGTTTCTGGAAACCGATCAATTCCCTTTGGGGTTCGGTACTGTTTGGTGCTCTTCTGATCATGTATCTGAAGGTTCCGTTACCATTCATTCCAACACAGATTTATCGCATTGTGCCGTATATCGCGACAATTGCGGTACTGATCCTTGTTTCAATGAAACAGAAAAAGGAAAACCAGCCTCCTGCAGGACTTGGTGTCAACTATTTCCGCGAAGACCGTTAATCAATTCAGACAAAGCTGTATGACAACACAGATTCCAATCACTGGAACAGTGGCTGTCATACAGCTTTTTATATGGGGAAATGAAGTGACGAATTGTAAGGGACATCCGACGGACATTGCGACGGACATCCAGGGAACATATCTGGTTGATTAGTATGAAAAAAGAGAATATGAAAACCAGGTTCCTGTACAAGGAAAGCCAGATAATTTTTTAATATCAGAGATGTTTTTTTGATGACGAACTCGTTATTTCCCAGTGCCCGTTTGATCCTCTTCCAACAAAACGGATATTTTTTAAATTCCGTATATGTCAAAAAAAGTTGAATGGAAAGAAAATGATTTGCAGGTGCTGCAAGGATCATTTTTCGAAGTGTTATGGCATCTGTTACAGGCTGTCATTGTTTTCTGCATCGGCGGACATTTCACAGATAAAACGTCAGAAACGAAAAGATGAATTGTGTTATATAATGTTGCAGGAATAAAACCGAGTGATGAAAACAGTTCAGATGGATTATCATGCAGGATGTGTTATTTTCTGACAGGCAGCAGTAAAGATTATGACGTTTGTCACTATGCGGATGGGCAATTCCTGGGTTAATATGATACAGGGACTTTCTATGAAATGGATGAATCGGAAAATCCTGAAAAGATTTTGCTATGTCATTGTTCTTGCAATGATTTTTTCGTCATATGTCAGGTTTTCCGCACAGAATTCACTACATCGTGTGTTTGGTGTGACGTATATGACAATGAACAATCCATTTTATGAAATCATGAATAATGAACTGACAAAGGTGATTGAGGCAAACGGGGATGAACTGATTGCTTTGGATCCTGCCCTTGAAGTAGACAAACAGATTGAACAGATTGAATATCTGATTTCCATGCATGTGGAGGGCATCTTTGTCAATCCGGTGGATTCCACAGCCATTCTGCCGGTATTGAAAACCGCAAAGGACAACGGGATTCCTGTGATTGTTGTGGATGCACCGATCGGGGATGACTCCCTGTGTGGAAGCACGATTGTATCAGATAATTATGATGCCGGTGTACAGTGTGCACTGGAGATGATGAAACGGAAAGACAGTGCGGATATCGTTCTGCTGCGCCACAGCGCAGTATCCTCTGCGGATGAGAGAATCCGTGGATTCTGTGACACCATTGCACCATACCCGCAATACAGAATTGTCAATGAAGGTGAGTGTGAAGGACAGCTGGAGCTGGCAATGCCTCTGATGCAGAAAATACTGTACGAGACACCTGACATCGATGTTGTCATGGCATTGAATGATCCAAGTGCACTTGGTGCGATGGCAGCTCTGGAATCCTATGGAAAAACAGATGTGCTTGTGTATGGCGTGGACGGTACACCGGATATGAAAACACTGATCAGTACTTCATCCATGGCCGCAGGTACTGCAGCACAGTCACCGATCGGAATTGGAAAGATAGCCGGGCAGCACATGTATTCTCTTCTGAGGCATGAACCGGTCGAAAAGACAACAGTCATTCCGGTATCCATGATCACTTCTGAAAACATATCACAGTATGATGAAACGGGGTGGCAGTAATGGCAATCAGGCTTGGCACATATCAATCCATGCGCATACTCAGACGGCTCATGGTATTACTGAATTTCATCAATGTCTTTTTTATCAGCACATTCATTCTGCTTACAACAAAACGGATTGTGGATATGCGTCTGTCCCGGGAATTTCTTGTATCGGTGCTCCGGATGCCTCTGCAGCCGGTGATGCAGTATTGTGTCGTACTGGCACTGTATGGGATTCTGGCACAATGTATTCATATCTGGTCGGAAAAGGAAAGAAAACAGACGGATTACATATTTGGGATTGTTGAGATTGCAATGTGCTTTATCATTTCCGGTTTTCTGTATCTTGGCTATAATGGCCTGTATCTGATTGTGTTGTGTGACTGTCTGATTCACATGCAGGATTCCAGGCATATGCCGGTTATGATCGGTGTGCTTATTATAGGATATCTTATATCAAACTATGATGTCTTTGTGGCATTCATTCAGATTCCAAAACTCAGTGCATACCTGCAGGCATATGATGCGGGCATGCAGAGCCTGCTGGCTTTTGGCATGTCCTTCGGCAGTACACTGAATATCATTCTGTTCATTGCCTTTATGGTCAGTTATCTGGCGGATCAGATCCAGCAGAAGGAAAACATAGAGAGAGAACTTTCAATGGTACAGAATGTCAACCGCGAACTTCAGGATTATGCGGCAATTACCGAAAAGATCGGTGAAAACAACGAGCGGAAGCGTCTGGCACGAGAGATCCATGATACGTTGGGCCATGCATTGACAGGTATTGCGGCAGGGGTGGACGCATGTATTGCCATGATTGATCGAAATCCGCAGGCAACCAAAAAACAGCTGGAAGTCGTATCCAAGGTTGTCCGTCAGGGCATCGGGGATGTACGGAATTCACTGAACAAACTGCGGCCGGGAGCGCTTGAGGAAAAGGGGCTCAGGGGCGCCCTTGAAAACATGATTGATGAGTTTTCCAACGTCAGTAATCTGCATGTCATATTGGATGACAGACTGGAAAACATTGATATTGAGAAGACAAAAGAGGATGTGCTGTTCCGGATCATACAGGAATCCATTACCAATGCGCTGCGTCATGGCAGTGCAACGGAAGTGAAGGTGTCACTGTATGAGATGGATCACCAGCTTTGTCTGGATGTACAGGATAATGGCAGCGGCTGTAAGGAAATCCATTATGGATTCGGTTTGACGCAGATGCGGGAAAGAGTTGCCATTATCAACGGAAATGTATCGTTCAACGGGGAAAATGGCTTTCTGACAATGGTCAGAATACCGCTTCAGAAAGGGGAAAAATATGGTCAGAGTCATTATAGCGGATGATCAGGAACTGATTCGTGAATCATTGAAGATCGTGTTATCCACACACGATGATATAAAGGTCGTCGGTGTTGCGGCAGACGGCCTGCAGGTAATGGATATTCTGCAAAGAGAAAGAGCGGATGTCATTCTGATGGATATACGCATGCCGTCGATGGACGGTGTTGTGTGCACCAAAAATGTCAAGGCAAAGTATCCTGACACAAAGATCATCATCCTTACCACATTTGACGATGATGAATTTGTGTTCAGTGCACTGAAGTATGGTGCCTCCGGATATCTGCTCAAGGGTGTCGGAATGGATGAACTGTATCGGGATATTCTGACGGTTTACAACGGCGGAGGTCTCATCAATCCGGATATTGCGACGAAGATCTTTTCGATGTTCTCCAAGATGAATCAGAACAATCTGACCATCCATGTCAATGAAAATGCGGAAAAGGATATCTCCAGACCTGAATGGCGTGTAATCCAGCAGGTGGGATGTGGTCTGTCCAACAGGGAAATCGCTCAGAAACTGTTCCTTTCTGAAGGGACAATCCGAAACTACCTGAGTTCGGTTCTGTCCAAACTTGGACTCAGAGACCGTACACAGCTGGCAATTTGGGCGGTACAGACCGGTGTAACCACAAAGGATTTCGATGATGAATAGGAAACGGTGGTGCATTGCGGTATGTGCAGCACTGCTGTCTGCACTGATTGTCGTACCGCGGAAAATTGTACTGCGGATCGGTATCTTTGCGGGAAGTTACTGGGATGTGCCAAGCGGCGACAGCTATCGTATCATCGATGAAGCCATTGCACGATTTGAAAAATCCCATCCGAATATTATCGTGGAGTACCACAGCGGTGTGCGAAAGGATGATTACTCGGAATGGCTTTCCGACCAGGTCATGCTTGGCGAGGTGCCGGATGTGTATATGGTAATGAATGAGGACTTCACCACTTTCAGCAGCCTTGGCGCATTAAAAAAACTGGATGGTTATATGCAGGAAGCGGGATTCTCCACAGATGATTACTATGACAGTGTCATTGAGGCCGGCAAGTATCAGGAACACCAGTATGCACTGCCGTATGAATGCAATCCGACCCTGATGTTTGTCAACCGTACACTGCTTGACAAAGAGGGAATTGAAATCCCGGACAATGGATGGACACTGTCCGAGTTCTATTCCATCTGCCGCAGAGTCACGAAGGATACCGACGGGGATGGTGTGATTGACCAGTTCGGATGTTATAACTATGACTGGATGGATTCCGCCTATGCATACGGTATTTCCCTGTTCAATGAGGACGGTACATCCTGTAATCTGACCCAGGACAGCCTGAAACAGGCGATCACATTTGTGGAAAAGCTCAATGCGCTGAACGGTTCATATCAGGTCAGCTCAAAGGAATTTGACGAAGGAAAGGTTGCCTTTGCGCCGATGACCTTTGCGGCTTACCGCACATACAAGCCATATCCATGGCGTGTCAAGAAGTTTTCCGCATTTGAATGGGATTGTGTCAAGATGCCTTCGGTATCCGGTACGGAAGGAAAGAGTGAGATCTCATCGCTTCTGATGGGAATATCCTCACGCACGTGTTATGGGAAAGAAGCCTGGGAAATTCTTAAGGAGTTTACGTATAGTAAACAGGCACAGACGGACATCATCCGTTATTCCCAGGGACTTTCACCGCTGAAAGGAATTATGCAGTCACAGAATGTGCTGGATTCCATCCGTGAACAGCTTGGGGATTCCAGGGTGGATCTGTCGGTACTGGATGAAGTCATGGAACAGACAACACAGCCTTCCCAGTTCCGTCTGTACAGTTCCGCATTGAATCTGATCGATACGGGAATCCGTACAATGGTGGATAACGGGGATGACATGGATCTGTCATTGATGAAAATGCAGAAGGAAATCAACAGGTATCTCAGAGGGTAACGGACCTGACAACAGTCAGATCCGTTCTGTTTTTCTGATGGATTACATATGACATGTGATAAATGTCATACATTCGCAAAATATGTGAATCATGACGCAAAAAGCACAGAAAAATGACAGATGTCATGGCTCTGTGCTTTTCATTCATGCTTAAAACATGACATCAGTCACACTCGAAACATGATAACGATCATACCAAAGCATGACATCCGACAGATGGAATGAAAACGCTTAAATGAGAAAATACAGTTGCGTTAAGGAGGACAACAACAAATGAAGTATGAAGTACTCGTCAGCCATGGACAGTTCGCAGAAGGACTGGGCAACGCATTATCCATGCTGGCAGGCAAGAGAGAAGATGTCATTGCAGTAGGTCTGGCAGACGGCAAGACAGCAGAACAGTTTGCAGAGACATTTGCACAGGCAATTTCTCAGATCACCGAAAATGACGAAATCATTCTTCTTGGAGATCTGATCGGAGGATCTCCGCTCACAACAGCGATGAATGTCATCACAGGAAAGGGATTCATGAAGAACACAACCGTCATCGGCGGTATGAATCTCCCTCTGGCACTGACAACAGTTCTGATGAAGGATACATTCGATCGCGAAACACTGACAGCACAGGTCTTATCTGAAGCAACAGGATCATTAAGAGAATTCAAGGTTGTTTCTGATGACGCTGACGATGAAATCTAAGGAGGAAAGGTAGAAATGGCAGTTTCATTTATCCGTATTGATGACCGTATGATCCATGGACAGACATGTACAAGATGGGCACGTGAATATCCATGTGACGGTCTGATCGCTGTCAACGACAAGGCAGCTGAAAATGATGTTCTGAAGGCAGCTTACAAGGCAGCCTCCGGAAAGAAGACATTCGTCTGGACAATGGCAGATTTCCAGAAGAAGTGTCAGAAGGTTCTGGAAAGTGACACACGTTACTTCCTGATCACAAAGAATCCGATCGACATGTGCAGGATCCTGGTTGATCAGGGATTCAAGTGCGGTATCGACACAGTTATCGTCGGTCCGTGCAACGATCGTGAAGGCGCAGTCAAGCTTGGAAACAACCAGTCCATTACACAGGAAGAAGCAGATGCTTTCGAAAAGATGGCAAAGGCAGGATATAAGATCCGTTTCGCTCTGCTTCCGGATGTTTCCATTGGTACATGGGATGACTTTAAGGGAAAGTTTGGCTATTAATTTTCAAGGTATTATAAGGAGTTAGAAAACGTTATGACAATTTCTTGGGTACAGGCAGCCCTGCTCGGACTGTTTGCCTGCCTGTCCAGTATGCCTGGTATGGGCGGTACATCAATTGGTAACTACACACTCGGAAGACCGCTGATCGGTGGTCTTGTATGCGGCATGATTCTTGGCGACGTACGTACAGGTATTCTTGTAGGTGCAGCCATGCAGGTGGTTTATATCGCTCTGGTTACTCCTGGCGGAACAGTATCCGCGGACGTACGTGCGGTATCCTACATCGGTATCCCTCTGGCAATGATTGCCCTGAAGAGTTACAACCTCGACGCTGCTACAGCTGATGGTGCCGCAATGGCAACTTCCTTTGGTACAATGGTCGGCACACTTGGTACAGTACTGTTCTATGGTACAGCTACAATGAACCTGATCTGGCAGCACATCGGCTGGACAGCTGTTGAAAAGGGTCAGTATAAGAAGCTGTATCTGGTAGATATGGTTCTGCCGTGGATCTCTCACATCGTATGTTCTTTCCTTCCTACACTGATCATGTGTAAGATGGGTGCACCGATGGTCGAAATGATCAAGGTTTACCTGCCGATGGACGGTATTGCAATGAAGACACTGTTTACAGTCGGTTCCCTGCTTCCTTGCGTAGGTATTGCGATCCTGCTGAAGCAGATTATCACAAAGGCAATCGATTTCGTTCCGTTCTTCTTCGGATTCACACTGGCTGCTTCTCTGGGTATCAACCTGGTTTCCGCAACTGTTGTGGCTGGAATGTTCGCATTAATTAATTACAGAATCAAGACACTGATGCTCGCAAAGGCTGCAGCTCCTGCAGGCGCATCCGTAGATGATGATGAGGAGGATATCTGAGATGGAAAAGAAGATTTCCAAAAAGACCTTAAGCAAGGCATTTCATAACTGGTATTATGGCCATCTGACATGTTTCTCTCAGGAACACATGCAGACATTCGGTTACCTGTGCTCCATGCTGCCGATTATTGAAGAACTCTACGACAACAAGGAAGACCAGGCTAAGGCTATTCACACATATACAGCATTCTTCAACACTGAACCACAGCTCGGTTCTGTCATCGTCGGTATTACAGCCGGCCTTGAAGAAGCACGTGCAAACGGTGCTGATGACGTTGATGACGAAACAATCAACGGTCTGCGTGCAGGTCTGATGGGACCGATCGCAGGTATCGGTGACTCTCTGGTTGTCGGTACTGTTATCCCGATCCTGCTGGGTATTGCCCTGGGTATGTCCGCCGGCGGTTCTCCGCTTGGTGCGATCTTCTACATCATCGTATGGAACCTGTTCGCATACTTCGGAATGAAGATGCTCTACTACAAGGGTTATGAACTTGGTGGTAAGGCAGTTGACTTCCTTGTCGGTGCGCAGGGTGAAGCACTTCGTGAATCCATCACAATGCTTGGTGGTATCGTTATCGGTGCAGTCGCAGCTTCCTGGGTCACTGTCAAGACATCCTTTACAATGACAGCGGAAGGCGCTGCTGAACCATTCCTGAAACTTCAGGATACTCTGGACAGCGTATATCCTGGCATTCTGACAGCCGCATTCATCATGCTGTGCTGGTACCTGCTGTCCAAGAAGAAGATGTCTCCGATCAAGGTTATGTTACTCTTGGTAGTCATCGCCTTCGTCGGTGTACTGGTCGGATTCTTCAATCCAGGACTGAATTACTGATTTGTTTGAGAGGTCGAATATGCAGACAGATGTGAAAAAAGCTTATGCTGAAGAGGTCAGATATCAGACACGTATGATCCACAATCTCAAAAGATGGATGGCGTACTGTTTCGGGGTATCCTCCGTTGCCCTCGCAGCTGTAATTACATGTACCAGTTTTCCCTTAATCCACTTTCTCGGTATTGCAGTAATGATCATCAGCGTAATCATCTGTGTGCTGATCGGCTGGAGTGTCAAACAGGGTCAGGATAATGTGAATCGAATCCTGGATCTGATGGAACATGAATAAGCTGTTCCAATAACAGAGATTCAGACAAAACGACGTATTCGGATGCGTCGTTTTGTCGTTTTCGGCATGGAAATGAAAATTCATTCAGAAATCTCTGAAAACATGTATGGAATTATTGGAATATGCATGTTTTCAAAGAAACGGATTAAACATGTTTCTGTTAGAATAAACCTTAATAAAGGAAGCTATGATGATTCAATTGACAGATTATCTGTACGAAGGACATACGATTATCCGTATCCTTCATCGATACAGTGCGGATCTGAAAAAACATGCAGAAGAAACCGGTAATCCGGTGGATCTCATGCATGCATCTTTTCTGTGTGATCTTTCGGATATCCTTGAACATAATGACTTCCTGACTTCACAATCACAGAGAATCCGTGAATTCTACAAGTACATGGCACAGCGCTATCCGTTTCTTGCCTTTACATTCAGAGGCAGAATCAAATCACTTATCCGTGCGGAAGAGAAGTTCAACGGTTATATTGTACGGTATATCTATCAGTACTACATGGAACACAGCTGTTTTCCGGATGGAGAGATGGTTGCGGATGCGGTATCACACTTTCGTGATCTGATCGCCTATCGTATTGTGATCTGTATGCCGAAGTGCCATCTGAGTGCGTGTGACAACCGACAGGAGATTGAGGAAAAATACCTGTATGAGATTGCCAATGCGCTGCCGTCATTCATGGAACAGCAGGGATTTGTACCGGAAGTGCAGAGGAAAAAGAGAACACCGTCACCGCTGTTGAATGAGGATGTGCGTCCATATTACAGAGATTACATCAGCGATTCCAAAAACAACGGATACCGTTCGCTGCATATCTCCTTCTTTGATACAATGTCCAAAACGTACTTTGAAGTACAGCTGCGTACAAAGGAAATGGATGATTTTGCGGAAATCGGTGATGCAAATCACACCCTGTATGAACAGAGACAACAGAAGGAAAGAAGGCGCAGGGATGCGGTTCCCGTGGGAGCCTGCAGGTACTTTGACGATGCCTTTGAACGGGGTCTGACATTGCAGAAACTGAATTATGCGGATGTGGATGTGAATATGTTTACGGCACTGGATCAGTACCGGATGAATGATGGATGCGGATTTGTGTATGGCAGACTGATTCTGCCGTATGAACACCTTTCAGGCTTCCAGAATGATGTCATAGATTAGGGGAAAACAGATGATATATGTGACTGGGGATACCCATGGCGGTATCGATGTGAAAAAACTGCTGGATCCGAAAATTGAAGATATGATCGGAAAGGATGATTATCTGATTATCTGCGGTGATTTCGGATTTGTATGGAATCCATCCGGGGAAACCGGAAAGGAAAGAACATGGCTTGACTGGTTTGAGGGGAAACCATGGACAACACTGTTTGTGGATGGAAATCATGAATGCTTTCCAAGACTGAATGAATATCCGGAAGCGGCGTGGAACGGCGGTGTTGTACATGTCATCCGGCCTCATGTTCTGCATCTGACAAGAGGTCAGCTGTTCGAGATTGAGGGAAAAAAGATCTTTACTCTGGGTGGTGCCTCTTCCCATGACCGTGGTCCTGCAGTCGGTGAAAAAGAATGTAAGGGCTGGTATAAAGAGGAAGTGCCTTCACTTGCGGAATTGAAGATTGCAGGGGATACGCTGCGATCCACATATTATACCGTGGACTATATCATTACCCACTGTCTTCCGACAAATATGAATTCGGAAATCACACAGGGCAGATACAAAGCGGACAGACTGACGGATTTCATGCAGGAAGTACGACCGAGACTGCACTATGAACACTGGTATTGTGGGCACTATCACATGGACCGTGACCTGAAAAACCGTATTACCGTACTGTATAACCGCATCATTCCAATCGGCAGTAATGTTGGTGATTCCAAACCTGTCAAAGGCCAGCCGCGTTACAGAAGAACGGACCAGGTTCGTTTCAGACTTGGGGATGTGGAATGCAACGGTGAGATTACCGTCGCTTTACCATTTGGCGGTTTCAGGATCAAGGATCAACCATGTTACAACATTCAGTATTTTGACGGTAAAAAGACAAAAACAGCAACACAGATTCCTGAATCTGATATCCTGGAAATCATATCTCTGGATTAGAATACCGAAAAAATGGAAGTATTCCGTGTTTATCTTCAGCTCTCCAAACTGGTGGGAACATCATATAACAGAACAGTAGTGTTACAGGAATAGCATGCGGTCTTTGTATGAAAACAATCCGGTTTTGCCTCTTTTGCGATCATAAGAACAGTTTTTATGGATAAAATGTGGACATGTCGGCATACCTGTCTGTGCTGTGTGAAAAAGAAAATGCATCAGTCCTCTGATGCATGGTCATAAAGCAAGAATATATAAGAGAAGTGGTTGTGCCATGATGGCTGCCGCAATGCCAAGGATTGCACCGATGATGACATCGGAAGGATAATGCACATACAGATACACACGGGAATAGCCGATCATGCATGCCAGGATACAGGATGGAATCCATAGAATGTGATGTGCCAGATACAGTGCAGTGACAGCCGCGAAGGAAGCCCCGGTATGACCGGAAGGAAACGAAGGATCGGTTGGTCTTCGGATCAGGAGCGGAACATCCGGATTCAGATCACACGGACGTTTTCTTCCTGCGGCAGGTTTGATAATCAGATTACAAACAATGGCTTCAACAGCCAGTGATACGAGAATGGAAAATGACAACATTCTCGTTTTTTCTCTGCATGCCAGCAGCGCGCATATGATAAACCACGCAATACCACCGTCTGCCAGACGTGTGATCACGGGCATGACTCTGTCCATACGTGCTGTATGCATGTTGTCCTGTATATAATTGAGTACGCTGTTTTCCTTTCTCATATTTCCCTCTTCTGAATACAAAACAAGTATAACGCATCTGAAGAAAAAGAATGTGAAGATACGGTTAAGATTGTTACATCATTGCCTTACATCCGTATCTTAACGGAAATGCGTATTTTGGAAAAGAAAAAATTAGATGTTTTACAGAAAAAAGTACATGTTTCATGCAAAATCCATTGAAAAGGGAAATATGTATAGTGTGGAGGTGGATGTATGAAGTGTGCACGTTGTGGGAATACCGATCCTTCGTATTTTTATCATGGCTCCAGAGGATGGTACTGCCGCAGGTGTATCCGGTTTGGACGGATCATGCTGGAAGAGGAGATGGAGCCGGTGGAGGTGGAAGAGATACAGTCCGGTGCGGAAGAATATCAGATGCTGTATCCTTTGACGAAACAACAACAGAGAATCAGTGATGCCTGCATTGATGCACTCCGGGAAACGGATGTGCTGATTCATGCGGTATGCGGTGCCGGGAAAACCGAGATCATGACAGGTGTCATCAGTTATTATCTGAAACAGAAAAAGAAAGTATGCTTCGCGATCGCAAGAAGACAGGTGGTACTGGAAGTGAGTCAGAGATATCAGAACTACTTTCCTCATGCCCGTGTTGTACCGGTGTGCGGAGGTCATACGGATGTGACGGACGGAGATCTGATTGTATGTACAACCCATCAGTTATACCGGTATTACAAAGCATTTGATCTTCTGATTCTTGATGAGCCCGACGCATTTCCTTTCCGTGGGGATGCCGTACTGCACAACATTGCATCAGGCAGCTGTATTGGCAGAACCGTGTATCTGACAGCCACGCCGGATGATGTACTGAAGGAAAGAGTAAAGAACGGGACATTAAAAGAACTGCGCCTGGATCAGAGACCGCATGGGAAACCGATTCCCGTACCTGTGATCAGAATACTGCCTGAAATGATCATGGCAGTGTACCTGATTGTCTGGCTGTATGCACATGGCGATCATCCATGTATTGTGTTTGTGCCTTCCATTGCCATGGCAAAGAAACTGCGGTTATGGATCTCACTGTTTCGATCATGCCTTTGTGTTACGGGGCAGGATGAAAACAGAGATGAAATCATTGCCTCATTCCGGAATGGGGAAGCGGATGTGATTGTGGCAACGACGGTACTGGAACGCGGTGTGACAATACCGGATGCGGATGTCTGTGTATACCATGGAGAGAATGGAATCTTCGATGAGGCTGCTTTGATTCAGATGGCGGGCAGGGCCGGAAGAAACTTCAATAATCCATATGGTGATGTCCTGTTTCTGTGCAGCGAGAAAAGCAGTCTGTGCATACAGTGCCGCAGGGAGATCATGGAGGCAAATGAAACATTATGAGATGTCTGTTTTGTATGAAGGAAATGGGAAAGGGAAGTATCCGGGATATCCTGTGGGAAGAAGATGTGATCTGTGAGGAATGTCGAAAACAGTGGGAGAAGAAAGAGATCCGGTTTGAGATGGACGGTGTCACGGTAAGAAGTGATTATGTGTATAACAAGGCGTTTTCATCCTGTCTGATTCAATACAAGGAGTTATGTGATGAGGCTTTGAAGGATGTGTTTGTAAAGGAAGTGAGGAAAAAACTGAAGAGAAGATACCATGGATATACATTGTGCATGATGCCAAGTTCAAAAAGGAAAGAACAGGATAGGGGATTCCATCATCTTCATGGAATGTATGAGAGTATCGGATTACCGATACTGGAACCGTTTGAAAAGATGGATGAACGTGATCAGAAGAAAGCAGGCAGACAGCAGCGTCAGATGATGATGAATGATATCCGGTTGAAGGAAGGTATTGAACTGCCGAAGAAGATCGTGTTATGTGATGATACGATCACAACAGGTTCCACACTCAGGGGTGCACTTGCATGTATTGACCGCAACAGACACAAGGTACAGATTTATTGTGTCAGTGCCAACAGGTTATGGCTCAAACAGTAAAGTGAATGTATACTGTGAGGTATGAAAACGAAGTGGAAAACCTGCCGTATTGGAATCATTGCCACAAGTCTGTTGTGTGGATGTGTTTCTGTATCACAGACATCATCGAAACAGGGTGTTGTGAAAGACAGATGCATTGAAAGGATTGCGGTCATGTCGGATACACACCTGCAGACAGGAGAACTGTCTGACGGGATTTCATACATCAATTCCGTAAACAATGAAATCATTGAAGCGGGTCTGGATCAGATTGATGCGGATCTGTTGATCCTTTGTGGAGATAATACCAATTCCGGGAAGATGGAGGAACATGAACAGCTGCTTGACCTGCTTGAAACAGTGAACACGGAAGTGATTGTTGTGCCGGGAAATCATGACCTGGGTGGGATTGATGAAGAGGAGTTTGTACAGTTGTATTCGGACTATGGGTATGGATCATGTTACAGCAGAGATTCCGCATCGATGAGTTATTCCGTGATGTATGAGAATCTGATGGTTGTTGTGCTCGATACAGAAAACAATCAGGATGGCAGAACAGGTATTCCTGCATTTGATGAAAAGACGGTGGACTGGTTACAGGAACAGCTTGAAATCAGTCATGAAAAAGAGATTCCTGTGATCTGTGCAGGGCACTATCCGATTCTGACAAGGCAGACAGGTGAATTCAGGCAGAAAACACGCATTGTAAATCTGTTGAATGCGTATGATGTACGGCTGTATTTCGCAGGGCATCTGCATTATCATGCGGTAAGCGAAAGCGGGAAAATGAAAGAAGCAGTTGTACCACAGTTGACTTCCTATCCGGTGACGTACGAGACGGTTGAGATCAATGAGTATTCCTGGACCGTGGAATCTGCAGCGGTGGATGTGGAACAGTGGGCAGAAGAACATCAGAGTCAGAATGAAAACCTGCGTCAGTTCAATGTTTGGATGAATGAACAGTATCGAAGGAAATGTGAGGATGTAGTATCCGTACTGGCTGAGGATCAGAATATTTCTGAAGAGGATCTGCGTACTGCACAGGAATTCTTTTACCGTATCATGAAATACCGCAGTGACGGAACGCTGTACAATCATCAGAATGAGATTCTGAATCATGAAGGATATGATATATTTCTGAACATATCAGAAGGTACCATCTGGCATGACTGGGTTCCACTTGTACTGCTTGAGGCAAATGCGGATACCATGGGATTTACGACTGCTTTTGAGTAAATGATTTTCTGAAACAGGAACCGGAAATTCTCTGCTGTTCTGCTATAATGCGATTAGAGAAGAGGAGAATTTGAAAATGAAACTGATCATTGAGGAAAACGTGGAGAAGATGAGTGAAAGCGCCATGTTTATCGTGCTTGGAGAAATGATGCAGGATAAACGTGTCAACGTATCACTGACTTCAGGAAGAAGCCCGCAGAGAATGTATGAGATGATGGCTCCATACATCAAAGGGCAGGATAAATACAGGGATGTCCAGTATTATCTGTTTGACGAGAATCCGTATGATGGAGATGAATTCGGACCGAACTGGTATGACATGCAGAAGATGATCTTTGGACCATCAGGAGTGGAGGATGAGAGGATTCACCACATCACAAGAGAAAACTATGACAGCTATGATGAGGAAATCCGTCAGGCAGGCGGTATTGATGTCATGGTCATCGGCCTTGGCTGGGATGGTCACTTCTGCGGCAACTGCCCAAGATGCACACCGTTTGACAGCTATACATATAAGATTCTGTACAAAGACAAGCAGGTGTTGAATCCGACATACGCGGATCGTCCGACACAGCCTTATACCTATACAATGGGTGCCAAGAGTCTGATGCGTGTCAGACGGCTTGTCATGATTGTCAATGGAACAGAAAAAGCGGAGATTCTCAAGAGATTCCTGGATGAACCGATCAATGAGGATGTTCCTGCAACAATTCTGAAACTGCATCCAAACTTTACGGTCATCTGTGACGCCGAAGCGGCTTCCCTGTTAAATCTGGAAGACTATCAGAATATCTGAGAAATGAAAAATGGCTATGCGCTTTGCATAACCATTTTCTTTTGCGTTTTTGTCAGATCAGTTCATTAACATTCTGAACATGTCAATGACCTGTTCCTTTGTGGCTTCACGAGGGTTGCCCGGATAGCATGCATCCTTGAGGGCATCCGTTGCCAGAACGTCGAGGTCTTCTTCTTTGATCTTTTCGTTCTTCGGATTGATGCCTACATCAGCGGACAGCTGCTTGACTGCGTTGATGGCAGCGTCTCTGTATTCTTCCTGAGACATTGTGTCAACACCTTCAACACCCATTGCACGTGCGATTTCTCTGTACTTTTCACCTGTGTAGTCACGGTTGAATTCCATTGCGATTGGAAGCAGGGAGGCACACGCAACACCATGCGGTGTGTCATAGTGCGCACTTAATGTGTGCGCCATGGAGTGGTCGATACCAAGACCGACATTGGAGAAGCCCATGCCTGCGATGTACTGACCAAGTGCCATGCCTTCTCTTCCTGCAGGATCATTGTTTACGGCAGCTCTGAGGTTTGCGGAGATCAGACGGATTGCCTCAAGATGGAACATGTCTGTCATTTCCCATGCGCCCTTTGTGATGTAACCTTCAATGGCGTGTGTCAGAGCGTCCATACCTGTAGCGGCTGTCAGGCCCTTTGGCATGGAGGACATCATATCCGGATCAACAACTGCGACGATCGGCATGTCATGCGGGTCACAGCAGACGAACTTTCTTTCCTTTTCAACATCTGTGATGACATAGTTGATTGTGACTTCCGCAGCTGTACCTGCTGTTGTCGGAACAGCGATGATCGGAACACATGGGTTCTTTGTCGGAGACATGCCTTCAAGAGATACGACATCTTCAAACTCAGGGTTTGTGATGATGATGCCGATTGCCTTGGAAGTATCCATGGAGGAACCGCCGCCGATGGCAATGATGCAGTCAGCGCCGGATGTCTTGAAGGCAGCGACGCCGTTCTGTACATTAGCGATTGTCGGATTCGGTTTGATATCGGAATAGATTTCATACGGGAATCCGTCAGCGTCCAGGAGATCTGTGACTTTCTTTGTGACACCGAACTTGATCAGATCCGGGTCGGAAGCGACGAAAGCCTTTTTGAAATTGTGAGCGTGCACTTCGTTGACGATTTCAGCGATGGCACCCTTTCCATGATAGGAAGTAGCGTTTAAAGAAATTTTGTTAGCCATAATGTAAAAATATTCTCCTTCTAACACAATTATTCTAACACGCACAATGTTTATGCGTGTGAAAAAATGAACAGATGTTCCGAAAATGTGCATGAACTGTGATCATAGAAGGGACAGGTATGTCTGGTGGATGAATATGGAATTCATGGTATGATTGCTGTGGAGGTATGTATGGATCTTGATTTTCTTCTGCTTCTTCAGGAAATACGAAACAGAGCCGGAATGGCAGCGGAACGGGTGATGGACGGCATTTCCCTTCTTTCCACGATCAGTGTTTTTGTTCTGTTTCTCATATACTGGTGTGTGGATCGGAAAACGGGAAGGTTTGCCCTGATGTGCTTTTCTCTGGGACAGTTTATGAACCAGACATGCAAGGCGGTATTCTGTGTTCCCCGTCCATGGATCCGCAATCCGGAAATACAGCCGTCCAGGTGGGCTGTAGAAAGTGCCAGCGGATATTCGTTTCCAAGCGGACATTCGCAGACTGCCATGTCATCGTATGGATCACTGATTGTCAGAAAGACCGGAAACAGAGCATGGACGTTCATATTTGGTGTGGTGATTCTGCTGGTTGGATTTTCGCGGAACTATCTTGGTGTGCATACACCACAGGATGTACTGGCAGGATTTGGAATGGGAATTATTTCCATTGGGATTGTATGGTTTCTGGATCGGCATCCACAGGTTCTCAGGGGCAGGGTTCCCCTGGTATCCGGATTGTGTCTGATCTTTGCCGCAACGGCGTTTGTGTTGACAAAATCCTATCCCGGCAGTGTGGAACAGGCACTGCTGATGCAGGAGGATGCCATGAAAGCATATGGCTTTCTGGCAGGTGATCTGATCAGTGTTCAACTGGAGAAACATATCATATTTACAACTGACGGATTAACCGGAAAACAGCGCTGTCAAAGAGCACTGATCGGAAGTGTGATTCTGGCGCCGGTGTATTTTCTGGGATCTTCGTTTCTGGCATTGTTTCTGCCGCAGATGCTGTCTTTATGGGTTTGCACGGCAGTGAGTGCGGTTATGGGATTCACGGTTATACCGCTTGTCTTTCAGAAATATGAACAGAAGATATGACAGATCTGCGAGATGATGCGGGTCTGTTTTTCTTTGTGTCATTGAAAAGAAATGTAAAACATGAAAAAAGTTGTGCCGGTTGTTTCAGACAGGAATATAATAGAACACGATATTTCAGACAGAGGTCTGCCTGAAGGAGGGGGAAAGAAATGCAGCTGTTGGTGCATATAACCAACCATGAGGAATGCGTTACGCCCATCATGGAAAAAATGATGGAAGCGGGAATTCATGGCGCAACGATTGTGGATTGTGAAGGCATGCTGGCGAGCATCAATCAGGACAGTGTCAACGCACCGTCCATCTTTGGAGGCCTGCGCAGATTTGTCAATCCGGAACGTCCGCAGAACAAGATGATTCTTGTTGTTCTCAAGGATGAACAGATCAAAGACGCGATCGACATCATTCATGCGGTATCGGGAGATCTGAAACTGCCGAATACGGGTATTCTGTTTACGGTGCCGGTAACACGCTGGGAAGGTGTGACTGAGTCAAAATGACGATCATATTGTATCTTTCACTGGCAATGGCCGCAGCTTTACTGATGACACGCATCACTAAGCTGTTCAGACTGCCGAATGTCACGGCGTATCTGATTGCCGGTGTGCTGATCGGACCCGGTGTTCTGAATCTGATCAACCATGATTCCATTCAGGCACTCTCGCTTGTCAATTCTGTTTCTCTTGGTTTTATTGCCTTTTCCATCGGTGATGAATTCAGGATCGAAACACTGAAAAAGATCGGCGGACCGGCAATGCTCATCACATTGTTTGAGGCACTGGGTGCGGTGATTCTTGTCGACTGCGTTACCCTGGTGCTGGGATTCCCGCCTGCCATGTGCATTACCCTTGGCGCACTTGCGGCTTCCACCGCTCCTGCGGCGACCCTGATGGTTGTGCGTCAATACAAGGCGGATGGACCGTTGACAAGAATGCTGCTGCCGGTTGTGGCGGCGGATGATGCCATCGGATTGATTTCGTATTCCATTTCGATCAATGTAGCGATTGCTCTGGCAAATCATGAAACACTGAATCCTGTCAGTACATTCCTTGTACCTCTTGGACAGATTGCTGCAGCGCTGCTGATCGGAGCACTGATCGGAGTGATCACAGCTTTAAGCCACCGGTATTTCCGCTCTCATACAAACCGGATGTCCATTGCCATTGCGGGTGTATTTGCCTGCACGGCTTTAGCGGATCTGTGGGGTTTATCCTCTTTGCTGATGTGCATGGCACTGGGTGCGGTATATGTCAACCTGCGCAATGATGCCGACCGGGTACTTGGATGTGTTGATGACTGGACATATCCGATGTTCATGCTGTTCTTCGTGATTTCCGGTGCTTCCCTGGATCTTGGATCACTGCCGAAAGTCGGACTGCTTGGCGTGGTGTATGTCATTGTCCGTTTTGGCGGAAAGTGGATTGGTTCCTATCTTGGTAGCACACTGACTCATCAGCCGGAGGTTATCCGCCAGAATATCGGTTTTGCTCTGATGCCTCAGGCAGGTGTGGCAATCGGTATGGCAACACTTGCGGCTTCACAGCTTCCAGGTTACGGACCGCAGGTACAGACCGTGATCCTTGCCGGTACACTTGTGTATGAACTGATCGGACCTCTGGCTGCCAGATTTGCACTGGCACGTGCACATGAAATACATGCCAATTGAAGACACATTTTGAACAGTGTGTCTTTTTCGTATTTGGAAACAGGTTTTCTTATTCTGAATTTGCAGGTATAATTACACACATGGCCAAAAGAGTGGATCTTGCAGAAAAACTGCAGAAGAATGAGGAAATCCCGTTCAAAGAACGGATGAATATTGTATACAGATTATCGTTGCCTGGTATTCTTGCACAGATAGCGGAAATCATCATGCAGTACATTGACGCTGCGATGGTCGGTGTGCTTGGTGCGGCTGCCAGTGCTTCAATCGGGCTTGTCGCAAGTGCGACCTGGCTGTTTGGAGGCATCATATCCGGTGCGGTCAACGGTTTCTCCGTACAGATTGCACAGGCAATCGGTGCAGGGGATCATGAGCGTTCGGGGAAACTGTACAAACAGGCGGTAATCGCCTGTCTTGTTGTGGCGTTGATCACCGGAGGGATTGGTGTTCTGTTGTCGCTTGTACTGCCGAAGTGGCTTGGTGCGGAACAGGCATTATGGCATGATGCCACAATGTACTTCATGCTGTTTTCTCTGTTTATACCTGTCCGCTGTATGCAGAACCTTGGTGTGGCTGCCTTACAGTGTGTCGGTAATATGAAGGTGCCGAGTATTCTGTCCGCTGCCATGTGCGGCCTGGATGTCATCTTCAACTTCTTTCTGATTTTCCCGACAAGGGTGGTCAGTATTGCAGGGATGACATTGACGATGCCGGGTGCCGGACTGGGTGTTGCCGGTGCACAGCTTGGAACATCCCTGTCATTTGTTGTATGTGCGGTTCTGATTCACACATACATTCAGAAAAAGGAAAAACGTCTTTCCGTTTTCCACAGTAAAGGAAGGTGGATTCCGGAGTCTCATATTGTCAGAGAAGCAGTCCGTATCGGAGTTCCGATGGCACTGGAACATTCCGCAACCTCAGGTGCACAGATTGTCTCCACAAGGATTGTTGCACCACTTGGAACCATTGCGATTGCGGCGAACTCCTTTGCGGTAACAGCGGAATCAATCTGCTATATGCCGGGATTTGGTATTGCAAGTGCCGCCACAACAATGGTTGGACAGGCAATCGGCGCAAAACGGAAGGATCTGGCAAGGTCATTTGCCTGGCTGACAACATTCTCAGGTATGGTGATCATGGGGATTACCGGTACGGTCATGTTCTTTGCATGTCCGTATGTATTCCGTTTCCTGACACCGGATGTGGAAGTACAGCAGCTTGGTGCTTCCGTGCTTCGGATTGAACTGATGGCAGAACCTCTGTTTGCGGCAAGCATTGTCGCAAGCGGTGCGTTAAGAGGTGCTAAGGATACACTTGTGCCGGGTGTGATCAATCTTGTCAGTATGTGGGGTATCCGTCTGACACTGGCATTCCTGCTGGTAAGGAAAATCGGTCTGTATGGCGTATGGATTGCTATGGCAATCGAGTTATCCGCACGAGGCATACTGTTCCTCATCCGTCTTAAACGTGAAAAATGGCTTGAAAAGGCAATACGGTCTGAATGAATCGGACTGTATTTTCTTTTGGGGTATAAAAACCATCAGGGGGACTGCCTGATGGCTTTGCTGGAATCAGTTGCTGGAGGAGGTTGGAAGGTATGGACGCAGGGCATCCGCAAGAGAATGGATGTTTCTTGTCTGAATCAGTACCTTGCCATGATCTGTAAAGCGGTTGACAAGGCCTTCACCGGATGTGAATCCGAATGTGCCGGAAGCCACTTCAATGGAATAATCCAGTGAGGAGTCCCAGGCAACGACATGTTCGTTGTCAATGGTGATCGGGCTGTCCGGTGTGACTTCAAGCTCAATCAGGTCGCCGAATGCGGATACGAACAGATCGCCTTCACCTGTTGTCTCCATGACAAAGAAACCACCTGTACCGCCAAACAGTGCCTTGCCTGCACTCTGGGAACGCATTTCATAGGTAACGGTGCTGTCACAGCACAGGAATGCGCCTGTGTTGAGTCTGTACTGGGTTGCACCACCGACATACAGATGCTGGATCTTTCCTGGAATTGCCGGTGCAATCCCGACTCTGCCATTGTCTGTTTCACCTGTAGCGTGTGTAATAAACATGGATTCCCCGGAAGTCAGACTTCTGCCAAGGGCACCCAGCAGTGATCCAAACCCGCTTCCTTTGGAATTCATCTTTCCTTCCAGTGCAACATCCTGCATGAATACCATGGATCCGCGCTCCATGGTAATGGATTCTCCGCGTTCCAGAGATACTTCAAGCATCGGACAGTCGGAGTCGCCTTTGATCTGATAAATCATATGTAATATACCTGCTTTCTTTCCATACTCAAATAATAGTTCCCGTAAGGAAAGATTGCAATGTATACTGAAAATATCATGTACAGTTTTTCTGTCGTTCTGATATCGTGTTAAGCAATCAGGGTACAGAATCCGGGACCTCTTTTTTTGGTGAGAACTTCTGGGTTAAAAGTACTGATTTCATACGAAAGATAATTACAATGATAAGATACATTGACAGACGAGGTATATAAAGCTATACTGTTAATGGATTCAGGAGGAAACAGGTATGGAAGAGGAAAAGAAACTGTATAACCGGGATTTTGTGCTGATGCTGCAGGGGAGTGCGGTAAGCAGACTTGGAGATATTCTTTACAGTGTGGCGATCGGATACTGGGTGTATGAAAAGACAGGTTCCAATACGCTTCTGGGATTCATGTCCAGTATTTCAAGCTTTATGGCCATGTTTCTTTCTCCGTTTACCGGATCCATTACCGATAAACTGAATCGTAAACATATTATTGTCGGGATGGATGTCATCAGAGGTATTGTGATGACACTTGCAGGAATTCTGGCAATGCGGGATTCCCTGACAACAGGAATGGTGCTTGTATTTGCGTTTATCGCTGCATTATGTGCACAGTTCTTTGATCCAAGTGTCAGTACGGCAATGATTGATATCATTCCTCATTCCCGCATGGTGCAGGGACAGTCTGCCTTCAATGGCCTGAATTCCCTGATCAATCTGATCGGTAAGGCTGTCAGCGGTGTGCTTGTCACGTTCCTTGGTGTCGCACCGATTATTCTGCTCAACGGGATCAGTTATTTCCTCTCCGCATTTACCGAAACTTTCATCCGGATTCCGGAATCCTCTCAGCAAGGGGATGCGGTTACTGTCCGTTCCATGGCTCACGATATGAAGAATGCGGTAAAGGCGATCGGAGAGGATCCGTTTCTCAGACTGTTTGTACCGGCAGCTCTGATATTGAATCTGATCGGAGCCGGACCGATGTACATGATTCTGCCGTTCTGTCTGGATAAGGGATTCAGTGTGGATTTCTATGGGATTCTGATGGCGGTGGAAACTGCCGGATCCCTGATCTGTGTGCTGATACTGAGTGTACTGAAACTGAACGGAACACAGAGATATTATGTACTGCTGTATGGATTTGCATTGTCGCCGGTATTGTATGTCATTGCATACATCACACACAGTCAGATACTGATGCTGGTGATGTTCTTCCTTGGCTGTTTTACAAATACCATGGGCAATGCGGTATTCAATGCCAGTCTGACACTTGCTTTGCCGGAAGACAACAGGGGTGCCATCATCGGGTTTATACAGGCATTCTCCATGGGCGGATGTGCACTGTCATCACTTGTTTATGGCATGTTGTGTGATGCCTTCTCCATTGTGCCTGTATTTGTGGTCGGAACGCTTATGACAATCATTCCTTCTCTGATCGTATGTCTGAATCGGAAGACAAAAACATTTGTGGAAACACATTGACCATCCTGACTGCAGGGTGGTTTTTCAATGCTCTGAACGGATGATATCCAGTTGTGCCTGTGCGGATCTGACATAGGCTTCTGCATTCTCATCAATATGCCGGATTTCCTGCTGTGTCAGTGGACGTATGACTCTGGCTGGTGATCCAAGAATCAGTGAATACGGTGGAAATGATTTGTGTTCGCTGACAAGTGATCCGGCTGCCACAATACAGTGATCACTGATTTCTGCGCCATTCATGATAATGGCACCCATACCGATGATACAGTGGGAACCGATTGTACATCCATGGATAATGGCACTGTGCCCGATACTGGTGTAAGAACCGATACTGACGCCATAATGCGGCATACCGGTATGGATCATGACAAGATCCTGAATATTTGTACAGGTACCGACTGTGATCGGTCCTTCATCTCCACGCAACACGGCATTATGCCAGATGGATACATTGTCTTCCAGTTGCACATTGCCTTCAATTACGACATTTTTTCCTTTTCTGCAGTTGTTCATGAAGCTATCATACATCAGATTTTTCTGATAGGAATACAAAACATGTGTACTGTCGTATTACAAGGCGCATGACTGTAAAATGAAAGTGAAATCTGTATAATATGATGCATATATGGAAGACAACAGAATCGGGCACCTTGTACAGTTCCGGTACAGGGGCAGTGTATTATACGGTGTCATACTGAAAGGCATGACAGATGAGGAAGGAAACAGAACCTGGATGATTCAGGCAGGAGACCATATGATTCGTGGTATCCACGATGAGGATCTTGCCAGGGATTATGGAGGTGAAAAATGAAGAAGTCAACAGTGTGTGCAGTAGCTGCGATTGGGGCAGGGGCAGTGGTGGCTGCCGGTCTGCCGTATCACAGAATGGATGAGGACATACAGGAAATTGAAACAGATCGTATTGATGAAAGGATTACCATCTGTGTTCTTTCCGATCTGCATTGCCGGATGTTTGGAAAGAACCAGGAGCGGATTGTGAGAAGAGTCAGAAAAATGAATCCGGATCTGATTGTGATGCCTGGAGATCTTTTTGATTATGGCAGAAACTATGACCATGCATTTACACTGATGACGGAATTAAGAGACTATCCGATCTATTTTACATCAGGCAACCATGATGTGTATCTGAAAGAGGATATTGAAATACTGAGAAATGAATTGCGCAATGTGGGCGTTCATGTACTGGAAGATCATGGCGAGGTATTCACGAAAAACAACAGTAAGGTGGAACTGTTTGGACTATGTGATCATGGCAGAAGACCGATTATCACAGCAGAGGATACCGATCGCCTCTACCACACAGATGGATTTCGGGTTCTGATCAGCCACCGTCCGGATTTCATGGATCTGTACAGAGGGGCACAGGTGGATCTGACAATCTGTGGTCATGATCATGGCGGACAGTGGCGGATTCCATTCACCCATCAGGGAATCTACGCCCCGGGTAAAGGCCTTTTTCCAGAGTATACAGAAGGAATGCATGTATTTGGAAGAAACCATCTGTATATCTCAAGAGGTCTGGCTTCCGGATGCCCTGTCATACCGCGTCTTTACAATCATCCGGAAATCGGATGGATCAAACTCAAACCTGCAGGATCTGAATAAGGATTCTGCTTTTTGTATCAGAAAAAGATCCCTTGCGGGATCTCAGAGTGATTCATTCAGTCTTGGTGTGATTTCATTCACCGGTTTTCCGTTGGAAATGTACTTTCTTGTGACTCTGCCGCTGATCAGACAGATAATTTCATATGGTATCGTATCCAGCTGCTGTGCCATGTCTTCAAGAGAGATATGCGGTCCGAAGATTTCAACTTTCGTACCCGGTTTCACATGCTTTGGCAATCGGATCATGCACTGATCCATGCACACTCTTCCAACAACCTCGCACATCATACCGTCCACATATACATATCTGCCCTGGTTTCTGCGTACAAAGCCATCCGCATATCCAATCGGACATGTACCGATGATTTCGTCCTGCTGTGCCGTATATGTCCATCCATAGCCGATGGATTCTCCCGCATGTACGGTTTTGGTCATGAACACCTCACTGTACAGGGCAACAGCCGGTTTCAACTGTGCGTATGGTGAAATGCCGTACAGCGAGATTCCGACTCTGCATGCATTGGACACATCATCCTGGAAGAAGATGGTAGCGTCACTGTTGTCACAGTGGATCCAGCGGAATGGCTGGTCAAAGGATTTCACTGCTTCAGAAAAGTTCGCAAACTGATTGTCTGTGAAAGAATGATCCTTGCGGTCGGTATTGCAGAAATGGGTAAAGATCCCATCCACAACAACGCCATGTTCAACAAGTCTGTCATACGCATCGTGCAGAGATTCCAGATCACGGAATCCGAGTCGGTTCATCCCTGTATCATATGCCAGATGTACTTTGAGCCCCGGACATTCTTTCCGGCATACCTCCTCCACCCATTGCGTGGAGATGGCGGCCGTTGCAATGTTATAGGCACACAGTACCGGTGTTTCACACGGGTCAACTGCACCGAGGATAAACAGTTCCCCGCCATAACCCTTGTTTCGAAGTATCATAGCCTCATCCAGAGACGATACCGCAATCATATCCGCACCGGCTTTCATGCATACAGATGCCACGCGGATATCACCACACCCATAGGCATCAGCCTTTAATACAGCGATAAACTTTTTTTTGCAGATGTTCCTGATCTGCATGATATTTTCATATATCGAGTCAAGATTGACTTCCATCCATGTTTTTCTGTACATCTTTGCCTCAATTCACCATATCATTCTAGCACAAAAGAAAAATCCGGAACGTTAAGAAACAGAAATCACATTTTTCTGACGAAAAGTGAGAAAGAATATTCCGCATAATAAAGCCGTTTGAAAAGAATCTGAAACAGATTCGAAAATTTTATTTTAAAAAAGTGTTGCGTAAAAAGTGAGTGCATGGTATATTAATTAGGCACTTGAAAGAAGTGTTTACATCGGAGGTTTAGCTCAGTTGGGAGAGCATCTGCCTTACAAGCAGAGGGTCAGCGGTTCGAGCCCGTTAACCTCCACCATGTGCCGACTTAGCTCAATTGGCAGAGCAACTGATTTGTAATCAGTAGGTTGTAGGTTCGATTCCTATAGTCGGCACCATTTTAATGGAGACGTAGCGAAGTGGCTAAACGCGGCAGACTGTAAATCTGCTCCCTCTGGGTTCGGTGGTTCGAAACCACCCGTCTCCACCATTTTATTAAAAGAGAAGCTGATTACAGCTGGATATATTGTCAGGCACCCTATTGGGGCATAGCCAAGTGGTAAGGCAAGGGACTTTGACTCCCTCATCGTGAGTTCGAACCTCGCTGCCCCAGCCAATTTTACCACAGATGTCTCGGTAGCTCAGGTGGTAGAGCAACTGACTTTTAATCAGTGGGTCGAGGGTTCGATTCCCTTCCGAGACACCATGATATGCGAGTGTAGTTCAATGGTAGAACGGCAGCCTTCCAAGCTGCATACGTGAGTTCGATTCTCATCACTCGCTCCATCAGTTAACCGCAGAAATGCGGTTTTTTTTGTGCTTTGATACAGGTACCGGAACTTTTGACGGATCAGCTATCCGAAAAAGAAACCAGACTGTTGAATCTTCTTATCGAAGATCTTGGATACACAATGATTCAGCTCTCTGAAAAGATGGGAATAAGCAGAAAAACAGTGGCTATATCTGAAAAAAAGAAAGATAAAAATGTTATCGAGTGTATTGGATCTGCACATAAAGGATATTGGAAGATAAAGCAATAAATCATTTTACGTTTGATCAGGCAGCTGACAGGGTGTTCGAGAAGGTGCCCGACAGAACACCGGATTCTGATGCATTTTCTGAAATATGTTGTTCTTTTTCCTGAATATGGTACAGGAAATGATTTCTGTATCGTGTTTATTTGTCTTAACAAGAGGAAAAATGTAATCATGGGATTCAGAACATACCGTATGTCTATCAACTGGACGAGAATCTTTCTGCTTGGTTATGAGGAAGGTCTTACCTTCTATGATCGTGTATTTGATGCATGTATCAAAGCAGGTATTGAACCGCTTGTTACAATGTCGCACTATGTAACACCGGTGGGACTTACAAACAGATGGAATGCATGGTGTGACCGCAGACCTAAAGGTACTGGCAGACCAGGGTGGAAATATGTTCTGCGGTGTTGCCAATCCATATCTGAAGGCAAGTGAATGGGGATGTCAGATCGATCCTGCAGGTTTGAGACTGGCGTTAAATTACATGTATAACCGGTACCAGAAGCCACTGATGATTGTTGAAAACGGCCATGGTGCACAGGATACTGTTGAAGCAGACGATTCCATCCATGACTCCTATCGTATTGATTATCTGCGTGATCATATCATGGCAATGAAGGAAGCTGTGGATGAAGATGGTGTAGAACTTTGGGATTATACACCTTGCGGCTGCATTGACCTTGTCTCTGCATCAACCGGAGAAATGCATAAGAGATACGGATTTGTATACGTTGATTTCCAGGATGATGGAACAGGCGATGGATCAAGATACAGGAAGGATTCATTCTACTGGTATAAAAAGGTTATCGAAACAAACGGCGAAGATCTGGACTGAATCATAGAAGGGCAATGTCATGATGCATTGCCTTTTTAATGGGAAAGAAAGTCGTTCACGTTGAACGCACAGGATATATTGATAACACATAATAATAATAAAATGTAAGTAATGAAGGCACTTTCCGATATCAAAACATCATTTTGGATTCACATCGTACATAACAGGAAAGTGCGTCGGGAGGTTGTATGAAATATGATTATCTTGTTCTTTCATGTTTTCTGATATTGACCGGTTGTACATCTGTCTCAAAACCTGTTTCAGATTCTGTCAGTGTGGATGATCCGATACGTATCCCGGATACAGAGGATACATTTCAGCCTGTGTTTACAGTTTCTGATACGCCACTGCGGGATGGAGAGAACATCTCTGCGTCATTTGTGAATGGGAATGGATTCATACCGTATGGTGAGGGTGATGGTTTTGTGCAGACAGGTACGGCAATCCGTTACTGTAATCCACAGATATCCGATACGTTTGCGTATTACTGTTCCAGATCAGGCTGCCATCATACTGATCAGACATGTAACTGTTATATAGGAAGTGCGGAATTGTTTCTTGCCTATCGTGACCGCTGGTATTATGACCGTATCAATCAGTCAGGTGAAGCGGAAATTGTTGAACATGATCCTTCGAATAATACAAGGAATGTGATAGGCAGATATGAGACAGAAGCGGATGGTTCCGTTGAAGAAAGAGTTCAAAGCATGCTTGCCTCTGAAGGAAAGCTGTACGTTACCATAGAGAGGCATGAATGGAATTCTGAAACAGGAGAAGAAGTAACGACATATTATGTGGATGTGATTCATCCTGATGAAATGAAAAGAGATACAATCCTGAAAAATGATGGAGATCTTTCTCTGTTTGGAGTCAGGGGAAATCGTGCGGTTGTGGTCAGAGCCTCATTTGAAGAATCCGTGAACGGGCAGCCAGATCCTCAATATGAACTGCGGATATATGATATCAATACAGGAAACCATGATGTCATTACGGATACGGAAGATGGTTTCCGGTCTTTCTCAGATCATTATCAGCTGATGAATCATGATGATCTGGTTTATGTCAGAAATCAGGAAATACATGTTCTGAACCTGACGGATATGACCGATACAATCGTGTATACAGCTTCGAAAAAGGTTATACGCGCATGGTTCTTCGGCTCAAACATCTTCTTTCTTCAGAAAGATGAAAACAGTACGGAGTGGCTTATGATCAGTCCGGATGGTTCAATGGTCGATGATTATTCGTCATTGCTCAATGAAAACCAGGTGATGAGACTCGGATACAGCTATCTGACAGATCATGGTCAGATCGGCAGATATCTGGATGAAAATGGAAATCTGAAAAATGTCTGGATCAGTGAGGATGATCTGCTTCACTGCCGTCTTGAAAATATGATTGGAGCCTGATATGAAACTTGAACTTGTGAATCTGACGGGAATGTATGGGAATATCTGTGCATTGGATCATATCAGTCTGACATTGTATCAGGGTGTATATGGACTGTCTGGACCGAATGGATCAGGGAAAAGTACACTGATGAATCTGATGACAGGGAACCTGAAACCTGCGGAAGGAAAAATCATATGGAATGGAGAGGAAGTGACTTCAGACAGTCACTCCTTTTACCATGATCTTGGATATATGCCTCAGATACAGTCATTTTATCCGGATTTCAGTGCGGAGGAATTTCTTTACTACATCGCATCACTGAAAAACATGGAGCGGAAAGATGCGGATCAACAGATCACGGAACTGCTGGAAAAAGTGGAACTGAGTGATGTCCGTTCCAGAAGAATCCGTACATTTTCAGGCGGTATGAAACAAAGACTTCTGCTCGCCCAGGCTTTGTTGAACGACCCTTCAGTACTGATACTTGATGAGCCTACTGCAGGGATGGACCCGAAACAGAGAAATGCCGTATCAAGAATGATCGGCAGTCTGTCAAGGGACAGAATCGTTTTGATTTCCACACATGTGGTATCTGATATTGAGTTCATAGCCAAAGAAATCATCCTTCTGAAAAAGGGAAAAATCATTGAAACAGGTTCTGTCCGCAGTCTTTGTGAAAGAATACAGGGAAAGGTATTTGACATCCGTCTGAATGATGAAATGAGCAGCGTATTTGAAACGGATGAGATGAAGACCGTGACCGGATATGTGCGTGATATGGATGGAATCCGGGCAAGAATCATCCGCGATATGCCGCCTTCCTACGCATATCAGGAGGCAGTGCCGTCTCTTGAGGATGTGTATATGTACAGCTTTGGAGATATCGAACATGTTTTTTGAATTTCTCAAACTGATGCGGAACAGATGGATGGTGATATGTATCTGTATCATGACCGCAGTTACAACAGGTATGTTTCTGTCTGATCTGAAAGTCAGTGAAGACGGCAGTAACATGGATGCCATACGGGAATACTATCAGAATCCAGAACAGTTTCTTCTGACATATGAGAATCAGGATGTGCTGGATGAAACACAGAGTGAAACTCTGTCACGGATGTTGCAGCAGCGCGATTATCAGGACAATGTGGAACATCTGATTCAGGAAAACAGACTGCGTCTTGTCATGGGAATTGCGACGGAAGAATATGAGATCCGTTCCATGGAAAAGGCGGATCAGCGTTATGCGAAAATGAGTGATATTTCCGTACCGCTGTCATATCATGGCGGAATTGAAACGTTTCTGTCAGGTACGTATTCTGTTCTTGCCGGTATTCTGACCGGCATTCTGAGCTGTGTGATTCTGCTGGTGTATGATCGCAGACAGCCTGTGTTTTCAGTTGTACAGGCATCGGTGAATGGAGGAAGAAAACTGTATCACAGACAATGCTGTGCGGTACTGCTTTCCGCAGTGGCTGTATTCAGCCTGAGTGAATTTCTGTTTCTGATCATCAGTCTTTTCCATGGTGCAGGATCATTATCGGATCCAATCCAGAGCGTATATCAGATGTGGCTGATTCCATATCATATATCCATTGCCGGATGGCTTGTGCTTGTATATCTGACACGGATGGTCATTGTCTGTGGAATGACTTCTGTCTGTGTTGTGCTGTGCCACCTGCCGGGTAACAGGTGGTTCAAAGCATTTCTGTTGGTATTGGGTGTCATCGTGTCATGGATCACATATGACAGCAGCTCGCTGTGGCTGGTTTCACTGAATCCGGTTCATCTGATTGATGTGAATATGTGGATGCGATCCTGGGTCGATCTGAATGTGTTTTCGCTGCCTGTAAGCCGATACCCGGTTGTGATCGGGATTTCACTGTGTATGATTCCACCTGCTTTCCTTTCAGGCCGGAAGGAAACACGGGAAATGCTTCGGAAAGCCTCCATGCCGTCACATCATTGCCGGATGGGTGTGAACCTGAAATCCAATCGCAGAATACAGTACTGGCTTCTGCAGGGAGGGATTCTTTCGGTGATTGTTGTGATGACGGCTGTTATGGTTTGGAATCACAATCTGAGAATTTCCATATCCATACCTGAACTGTATTATCAGCGTTATGCGGAAATCCTTGACGGTACAAAGTCATTGGAAAAGGATTCTTTCCTGGAACAGGAAGGGATGGAGCTGATGATGCAAGGTTCTCAGGATGTGTATGAGAAAATGCTTGGATATCAGAAAGCCATGGACCAGTATGCACAGATGAAGGAAAATGATGTATTCCACGATACGCTGTTGTGGGAATGGATTTCCGGAAGGGAAGGAATCCGCACGGATCTGATGGGACTTATGATTGTGCTGGCTGGTCTATGTATTCCTGTGTGCTTCAGTTATGGCCTGGATTCTGAAACAGGAATGGAACGGATGCACAACAGTACCGGTAATACGGAACGGATTCATCATATACAGACACGGAATATCATGGTTCATGCTGTTATTCTGTATCTGATTGTGTTTTGCCCTGTTTATGTCAGGGCCATATCCATCTATGGCATACAGGGACTGCATGCGGGTATTGGACTCCCGTGCTGGGTATGGATGCTTGTACAGACTGCAGTGAATATCCTTGCGATCACAGGCTTTGTGTCTGTATGTCGCAGGCTTGCCGAAAAGGTAAAAGTCAGTGTGTATACGGTACTGGCGTGCGGCAGTATGATTGTTTTAGGTGCACTGATTGTCGTAATGATCTGATATTCTGTGACATGAATGTCACAACAGAAAAGCGGAAAATGTGGTCAGTGTGAAGAATACGTGGAATGAATCAGAGAAAACATGCAGGAATTCCATGTTTCTGTGACTCAAATTGTTACAGTAATGTACCACATGAATGATTCTGTGCATTGTATGTGTGTTAATCTGTGCCTGTCGACAGATCAGATCCGGCAGACAGAACAGATTCAGATCATTCCCGTTTTTCCTGCAGTTTGTATTTTCTGAAGATGTTTTCGTTATGCCTGAATGACGCTGAGCGCATGAGGAGAAAAGATGAACAGATTCAGAAAAATCATTTCCACGCTGTGCGGTGTGATGATGTTTTTATGCACCATGACACCTGTATATGCGGAAGGTACTGGACAGCCCGGTACAGCTGTTGAGACCGATGGACAGTGGACGTACACTTCCATGAATGACGGCCTGTATACCTTTGAAAAGGTAACCCATCCGGATCGTGGTGCCGGAGAAGTTGACGGTTTCCTGGATGAGGTCGATTCCAGAAGTCAGAGCTATGCATGGTCTGCCATTGAGTATGGAGACTATATCTATGTCGGTACATGTTATAACTCCACTTATGGCATATATTACCGTGCCGTCATGAACATGATGATTGAACTTGGTAAAACACAGATTGAGGCAACGCAGATTGCAAGAGACTTTGTGCAGTTTGTTTTTGACGAAAAATTTGATGAAACACTGAGACCAAGGGGTATCATCATCAAAATCAACAAGAAAACCAATGTTGTTTCCCTGGTGTATGACAGTTCAGCGGATACGGAAAACGGCTTGGATACAAACATGACATCCGGTTACCGTATGGCATTTGAATTTCAGAATAAACTGTATTTTGTATCTCTTGGTTCACCATCCATGTTTTTACTGGAAATCACACCTGAAGACAACGGAAACAGCGAAACCTGTGCAATCGCATACAGGCGTACACTTGGGACAGAAGGAAGAGCCAACCGGATTGCGGCAGGTGTGCATGGATTAATTGTGTATGACAATGAGATCCTGATGTGTCTGGCAGGAGAGGCGGATGAGGAAAACGGAATTCCGGAGGGAGGCAGAATCATTGCCAGTTCAGATGCGAGAAACTGGAGAGTCATTGCGGATGAGGATGACCTTGGACCAAGTGCCTACCATGAATATGACGGTCTGATGGGCGGTGGTATCTGGGATATCATCGAATACAACGGTCATGTGTATGTGACGGCTGTGACGGATCTGACCGATGTGGAAACCGGTATTGTACACAAACAGGGATTTGCACTGTACCGCGGAACAAAGCAGGAAGATGACAGTTTCACATGGGAAATGATGGCGGGAGATACATCAAAGGAAGGTGTTGTACTGCCGTATGGTTTTGGCACGACATATTCCATGGCATGTAATATGTGGGTATATGATGATCATCTGTATCTTGGTACATACAATGACCCGATGCTTGACTTTACAGCCGTGGCGGAACGCGGAGATTTCAAAGATCTGTACTATGATCTGTTTTATTCGATCAATCTGTACAGAATGGATGAAAGTGAAAACTTTGAACTGATTGCCGGAAGAGAAAATGATGTCTTTACGGAAGTCAAGGGAAACATGGGACCTGGATTTGGAGATTGTGCCAACCAGTATGTCTGGCGTATGACAGAATATGACGGAAAGCTGTGGATCGGTACATATGATGCTTCTGTTCTGGCCGGTGCGTTTACACAGCTGACAGACGGACAGCTGCTGGATATGAGTGAGGAACAGTATCTGAAACGACTGGCTGAACTCAAAAAACTGGCAGAGGACTTCGGTATTGTCAAAGAAAAATACGGCAGACTGTTTGATATCATCTTCGGCAGTGAACAGGTACAGGAACTGTTCAATGCAGTACAGAAACTGATTGATGCGGGTACGGGGAATCAGGATCCGGTTCCGTATTATGAACAGGTTCTGAAATACTATCAGATCATCAAGGACCGTACAGCCGGAACATATGGCATCATGAACAACCGTCCGATCGGATATCGAAACATGATGAACGCAGTCAATGAACTGTTCTTCAGACCGATGGATCAGCTGTTGAATACCATCGGAAAGACGGTGTATTACTTTGGTACAAACTACTATATGAAACATGCGGTCAAGGGCTTTGATATTCTGACAACAGAAGACGGCATCAACTTTGAAGTCATTACCACTGATGGATTCGGGGATGAAAACAATCACGGTGTCAGAACTCTGACAGGTGCGGATGAAGGGAATACTCTGTATGTCGGCACAGCCAATCCGTATTACGGCGGGCAGATGTGGAGAACCGTGCCGTCAGGCATGGCGGAGATGCCGGAAACACCGGATGGGGAAGAGATTACCTCGATGCGGATTCCGTTTGTGATTACCTGTGAAAACAATGCAGATCACAAATACAATGGTTCTGTCAACGGCGCAGATGTCACATGTCAGAGTGTGCAGAATGAAAACGGCAATATTACTGTCAGAGCGGAAATGACCTGGGACAATGTGCTGAAACAGTATGTGGCCACATATGGTACACATGTGACAGAAGAGTCCATGAAAACAGATCTGACATTCACATGGAACGGAGAAAAATGGGAATGTGATGATGAGCTGACCCTGACGGTGAAAGAACCTGCAGATTCATCCAGAGTCATTGAATTCAGGACAGGCAATGAAGGTACGGCAGAACGTTCATCCATCGTCGTGGATGAAACGATTCCATTATCTGCACAGCTTCCGGCGGTACAGACAATAAAGGGATTCCGCATGACAGGCTGGTCCATTGATGGAAGTACGGTGTTAAGTAATGAGGAGATTGATGATCTGGATTTTGATCAGCGTCTGACACTGTATGCGGTATATGAGGAAACGGTACAGGTGGAATTCAGATGTGACGGTGTCGGAACATTCACAGACAATACGATGTTCACTCTGACAAAGGGAACAGGTCTGACACAGATTCCCGCACTCGATATTCCGGAAGGATACCACTTTGCGGGATGGACAGGAAACGGAGAAACGGTTGCGAATATCGAAGATCTGATATTTGATCAGGATACGGTCATAACGGCGGTTGTACGTAAAGACAATGTTACACCTCCGGAAATCCTGCAGGAGAGTGTGACCGTCACATTCAATGCCGGAGAATACGGGACGCTGTATGGAAGTGCGGATGTGACAGTCAATGCGGGAGAAAACCTGCGGACTGTTCCGGTTGTGCATGTCATTGACGGTTATCGGATGATCGGATGGCAGCGGGGTGAAAACATATATACGGCAGATCAGATTTCTGCGATGAAAATCAATAAGAACATGATATTTACGGCTGTCTATGAAACCATTGAAGATACGGATCCGATTGAGAACAACAGACCGGATATACCTGTCACTTCGGATACAGACAGACATCAGGCGGTGGATACATCCGATTCAACCAATCTTGCAATGTATGGCGGGATCGGTATCGGAGCACTTGTGCTTGCCGCATTGGTTGTGCTGTTGAGAAGAAAAGAAAACAGATGATAAAAACAGAGCGGATTGAGGATGACTTCAATCCGTTTTGCATTCAAAAACAGACATCACAATTGTGATGTCTGTAGAAAGAAGGGATCAGTTTCCCGAATACACGATCCGGAAATAGGTGTTTGAGGTCAAACGGTAGATGATACCGTAGAATGCCGCAAAGATCAGATAGACAATGGCGGTTACGATCAGTGTCAGCTGCTGGCTTGTGATGCCGAACAGGACCAGGATGCGGAACAGCATTGGCCATGCGGCACACAGGTGGATGCCTGCAGTAATCAAAGGCATGAAGAACATGATCAGAATCTGTGAATTGATGGATGCACGGATTTCATGATCCGTCATACCGACCTTACGCAGAATCGTAAACCGTTTCTGATCTTCGAAACCTTCACTGATCTGCTTGTAGTAGATAATCATCACTGCAGAAAGCAGGAAGATGATGCTCAACATGACACATAACATGAAGATACCGCCGTACAGCTGGATATAGGCTGCTCTGGAATCCGGTTTGTATTTGAAGTTCATAGAGTATCCCTGATTCATTTCACCAAGCGTATCCCGGAATGCCTGAAACAGTCCGTCGGATGTGGCGTTCATGGCAGATCCATCCCTGACATTGCATACATAATGCAGGGAGTGCATGGAAATGGTTGACAGATATGCATCATCGAGAATCTGTGAATAATCATGAATGACGATTGTCTGTGCAACGGCTGCGGAGATATTGACGCCGGTTGTGATCGGCTGTCCGTCTTCCCGCTGCGTTACCTTCCAGCTGTGACCATACAGGGAATAGGTATCCATGGAAAGATCTCTGTTTTTACTGATCAGGATACATTCATCCGGATTCAGTGTGATCTGTTTGTCATAGATGTTGTTATATGCTTTTTCATCAAGAACAAACAGTTCATTGGCACTCCAGGTTTCCTCATCCGGGTTGACGTAATACCCATCATCTGTAAAGGTGCCGGACGCAAGATAGATGTATTCATTACATAATTCATCCGTACGTTCCGGAATACTTTCATCCATGTATGAAATGATTGTGTTTTTCATTTCTTCCGTTACTTCGGTGTCGTTATAAAGACTGATATCCACAATGACATCGGTCGGGAAGTTTGTGTTCAGGGAATCTTCCAGTCCGGCATACAGAGAGGCTGTAATCGTCATCATAACCAGAACCATGGTCATCAGAATACAGATGGAAGCCAGACCGGCTCCGTTTCTCTTCATGCGGAAGCGCATGGTGGAGACAGAGATGAAATGGGATGCCTTGTAATAATACCTGGAGTCTTTCTGCAGTACCCTGCATAACACGACAGAACCTGTAATAAACAGGATATATGTTGCGATGATGACAAGAATCACCGCGATGAAGAATGTGCTTAATGCCAGCAGCGGTTCCTGAATGGTGATTGCCATGTAATAGGCAATACCCATGATCACAAGTCCGATCAGTGCGAAGAACAGATTCCCCTTCGGCTGCTTTTCACCATAGGATGTTCCTTTGAGCAGATCCAATGCCTTTGTTGTACCGATCCGGAATACCGAATACAGAAACAGAATCGTATAGATTGCCGCAAAGATGAAGAATGTGTTGGACAGTACCTCGGGCTGGAGTGTGAATTCCATTGTGATCGGCTGTTCCATCAGGTGGGCAAGTACAAGTTCCGCAATTTTGGAAAGGGCCACACCGCTGATCAGACCTGCGGAGATCACGATCGCAAAGATCAGAATGGATTCACAGGCAATGATCGTAACGATGTTGCGTCTGTTCATGCCGAGTATGCTGTAAAGACCAAGTTCCCTGTCACGTACCCGGATCAGGAAGGAATTGGTATAGAACAGATAGATGAACGCAAACAGTGCGATGACCCATATGCCAAAACCGAATACCGTTACAAGTGCGGATCCGCCGACCATGGAAGCCACGTATTCCGAGGCATTGAGGAAGTTCATGATGTAGAAAATGGCTGTCATCATGATTCCTGCAAGGATATATGGAATGTAATAGCGTCTGTTGTTACGGATGCCGTTCCAGGCAAGACGCGGATAGAATGCCTTTTTCATGGTCATTCCTCTTTCATTCCCGTTTCCAGACGTGTCAGTGTATCGGAGATGGCCTGATACATCTGTGATTCACTGCGATCACCGCGATAGATCTGGTGGAATACCTCACCGTCCTTGATAAACAGCACTCTTCCGGCATGTGCGGCTGCGGCAGTGGAGTGGGTGACCATGACAATGGTCTGTCCTGCCTGATTGATGGCTTCAAACAGGGATAACAGTTCGGATGTGGAACGTGAATCCAGTGCACCGGTCGGCTCATCGGCCAGAATCAGATCCGGGTTGGTAATCAGAGCTCGAGCAACGGCAGCTCTCTGTTTCTGACCGCCGGATACCTCATATGGATATTTGTTCAGAATATCCATGATTCCAAGCTGTCTTGCGATTGGTTCCAGAGCGCTCCACAATGTGCTTTGTTTTGCGCCGGAGAGTACCAGCGGCAGGTAGATGTTATCCATGATGGAAAAGGTATCCAGCAGATTGAAGTCCTGGAATACAAAGCCAAGATGTTCTCTGCGGAAAATGGCCGCCTCAGACTCTCTGATGTTGTTCAGGGTTTCACCATTGAGGGTAACGGTACCGGATGTCGGTCTGTCAATCGTGGCGAGGATGTTCAACAGGGTTGTCTTACCGGATCCGGATTCACCCATGATCGCAACGTATTCTCCCTGTTCGACCTTAAAACTGACATCACGCAGTGCAGTTACCTTTGTACCGCCAAAACGGGATGTGTATATTTTTCTGATATGTTCTGCTTCAAGAAAACTCATTTTTCTTTTCCTCCTTGACGATACCATTAAAACAGAACAGGGATCTGTCATTCCATCTGATGGTCTTACAGTTCCCTGTGTAATTCTTACATCTGTGTAAGATGGTTCTGATTTAAGGCAATGATGATCTTTGTACCATTACCCGGTGTGGATTCTGCGGTGATGGTATGGTTCAGCTGTGTGCATACCTGGCGGCACAGGTAAAGTCCGATACCTGTTGCCTGAGGAGAGAGTCTGCCGTTATATCCGGTAAATCCGTTATCAAAGATCCGGGGCAGATCCTCGGGCAGAATCCCGATGCCGGTATCCTCAATCACAATGGTATCGGATTGTTTCGGATAGATGGAAACAGACCCGGAAGGCGTGTATTTCAAAGCATTTCCGATGACCTGCCCGATGACAAATCCAAGCCATTTCTCATCGGTGATGGCTTCCATATGCAGCGGTGTGTAGTGAAGCGTCAGTTTCCGTTCGATAAACTCATCCGCATATCTGCGTAATGAACGACGTACGATTTCGTCAATGTCATACTTCTGAAAGCGGAAATCGGATACACTGGATGACAGACGCAGGTAGGCAAGAACCATGTCCGCATACTGTTCGATATGAAACAGATCATTCTGAAGGCTGCGGCTGAACGGGGTATCCTCATTCTGCAGGTGTACCTTCATGGCAGAAATCGGTGTTTTGATCTGATGTGCCCATACCGTGTAATAATCCAGCATATCCTGCACGGTTCTTTCATGTGCCTGATCATGTTCGGTTAATGTGCTGCGCAGTTGTTCAATCAGCTGTGCCTGAAGCTGTTCCACCTCTGTCAATGGGGCTGGAAAACAGGAGGTTTCACATACATCCGGATTGGTGATGGATGTCAGCTTCCGATATCTTTCATATGTCAGATAACCGTCAATGCATAAGGCAATACATGCAAGAAGATCACATAAAATAACAGGATAGATAACAGAAGATAACGGAAAGTCATACAGGAAATAAACCGATATCATGATTGCATTCATGATTACCACAAGAACAATATCCGGAATATGACGTCGGAGATAATGAGAAATGTATGCCATGTTCTAATCCTCAATCATATAGCCGACCCCGAAACGTGTTTCAATCAGATCGGTTAATCCTGCACCGTCCAGTTTCTTTCGCAGTCGGTTGACATTGACAGACAGTGTATTCTCATCCACAAACGAATCCGTCTGCCACAGGGCATTCATCAGTTTCTCACGGGATACGGTTTTTCCACGGTTTCTGACAAGTACGGAAAGAATCAGATATTCATTTCTCGATAACGGAATCTTCCTGTTTTCATACGTCAGAGACTGATCATCGGTATTGAGGATGGCACCACGAACCTCAATCAGTGCGGAAGAGGATGAGAAGTCATAGGTACGCCGCAACAGTGCCTGTACCTTGGCAACAAGCACATCAATATCAAACGGCTTGGCAATGAAGTCATCCGCCCCAAGGTTCATTGCCATGATCATGTTCATACGATCCGTCGCAGAGGAAATGAAGATAATCGGTGTGCTGGACACGCTGCGGATTTCCCTGCACCAGTGATATCCGTCATAAAACGGCAGTGTGATATCGAGCAGGACAAGATGAGGCTGATCTGATACAAACTGTGCCATGACATTCCTGAAGTCAGTGGTCATAACAGGCTCATAGTCCCATTGCCTGAGTTTTTCCGCAATTCCTTCTGCGATGCGCAGATCATCTTCTACTATCAGGATACGATACATGTGTGTTACCTCTTTCTGTTCATTTCATCATGACACAAAAAACAGATATGTAAAGTATCTGTTTCCTCTATACGACGCATATACACGGTATAATGGTAGTGGAAAAGCGGAAGCACATATGACAGACAGATTATTGAAAACATCTCTTTCAGCATTTCTGATCTTCACATGTGGATGTGCACCTGTTTCAGATCCACCTGCACCACAATCAACAGGCACATCCCATCACAGCGAACCTGATAATCATCATGAGGAACACGCATCTCATACAGGAGAATGCGGGCATACACTGACATTTGTGTCCGCAGAAACAGGTGAGAAAACAGAACATGAGGAGAAGTGTACACACCGTGTATATGGTTCGGATATGATTGAAACATGCGAGCAGACTGAAACATGGCACTGTGATATCTGTGGAAAGGATGAAGTCATTACATCAGAACTGACAGATACCATATGTCATGGATATGATTTCTGATATGAGTTGTGTTCAGGAATAACGTAAACACGACACTGTCCCTGTGTCGTACCATAATTTGAAAAAACGATATATCAGAATGTATTCGTTCTGCAATGATCCATGATTACCGATATCGGATCTCATCAGTACAAGGAGTCTTATCTCAGTTCAGTAGAAAGCTTTATATACAACAGTTAGTATATGATTTGTGATATGATACATCTGTAAAAGGAAAAGTCAATGATAAAGCGCAGTTTTCTGGATTTGGATTATCGTACAGCAAAAGAAACGGGATGTTATATTGTGGATAAATCCCTTCTTTTGCGTGATCTCTTTGAGTATCATAATCGTGTTACGCTGATTACGAGACATCGTAGATTCGGTAAAACGTTGAATATGTCCATGATGGCTGAATTTTTTGATATCAAAAAAGATTCAAAAGCCATATTTTCTGATACAAAAATCATGGAAACGGAATATGCTTCTGAATTAAACCAGTGGCCTGTCATACATTTGACATTTTCTTCAGCAAAAGAACCTTGCGGACAGTCTGCTCTGCGATTAAATCAGAGATTTTAAAGGCATGGGATCAGAATATATTTGTATTTGAACATCTGTCTTTTATTCAGAAAGACAGATTTCAGACGATTTATTTCTATCTGAAAGATACCGAGAACATGAATCTGGCAGGCATTTCTGAATCCTTATCATTTTTAATGGACAGAATGTATGATTGGTATCACAAAAAAGTGATTGTTTTGATCGATGAATACGACACTCCGTTTATTGAAGCATCAGTCAACGGTTTCTATGATGAAATCCGTAATGATCTGTCCAGCCTGCTTCAGGTATCGTTAAAAGATTCTACAAAAATTAAATATGCGGTACTGACAGGTATACAACGTGTTGCTAAGGAGAATATCTTTTCAGGATTGAATAATCTGAAAATCTGTACAGTTTGTGATCCTGAATATTCTCAGTATTTTGGCTTTACCGAACAGGAAGTACAGGAGATGCTGAAATATTATGGGCTGTGTTTGAACGATGATGTCAAGGCAATGTACGATGGCTACCATTTTGGGGATACAGAAATTTACAATCCGTGGTCTATTGTAAATTATGCGCAGACTCATGTTCTGAAGGCTTTTTGGGTCAGTACCTCCTCAAATCTTCTGATCAGAAAAGCACTTGAGAGATGTGATTCTTCTTTTAAAGTGCTTTATGAAGAACTGATTAAAAATGGAGAAATTACGGTACCGGTGACATTTGATACTGCATATTTTGAACAACAGGATCATACCACATTGTGGGGATTGTTTGTGAATGCCGGTTATCTTACTGTCAGACAGACGATACGCGAAGCCACCGGCACAAAATATACACTTGTGATACCTGACGATGAAGTCAGAACAGAATTTGTATCCTTTACAGAAAGCTGTCTCAATGTCAGAAATAATCTGCTTTTTGAAACGACAGACCATCTTCTTGCAGGTGAAAAAAAACTGTTTTTCAAATGCTATGAAGAACTGTTACATGCTCCATCATACTTCGATTTACAAAATGAAAACAGTTATCATATGTTCATGTTGGGGCTGATTCTGATTCTTCAGGACAGTTATGATATTCGTTCCAACAGAGAATCCGGATATGGGCGCCCCGATCTTGTAATTGCCGCAAAACACCCGGAAAAGGATCCGTCTTTTGTAATGGAATTCAAATATACCGGAAACAGTAAGGAAAGCCTTGAAAAGCTTGCTGAAGAAGGGATTATACAAATTAAAAATAAGTCATACGATCATGATCTGAATGGTACGGTGCATATGATATCTCTTGCACATTGTGGTAAGAAAGCTGCAATGTGCTGGCATACCAAACAGAAACACTAAGGCGGCCGCAATCTATCGTATTCTCCTGGAAATAAACCTTGGCTTCTCTGTGTGGTAGTCCTGATATTGTCTGAAATAATGTGTATAACTGCTCACCAAGGTTGTTCATCATCGCTATATTACGTAATGCCTGCTTGTCTGTTGATCTGACGGCATCCTCGTCCATGTCATAATCCTTCAGTTTGTGGAATGTTTCTACTGCCCATCTGTTTCTTATTGCCTGACAGATCAGAAGATCATCATTTATATTGGATATGAAATATCGTGTACATTTCTTTGAAGTCATCTTCGCAAATGCCTTAAATCCTGCCCACTCATCTTTCAGTGCGTAATTGTTAGGCAGTTCCATGATTTCTATCGTACGGTCGTCATCTTCATGCTTTCTGACTTTCTCCGGATATCTGTTGAATCGGGACTGGATTTCCTCGTAAAGAGACTTCTGGTTATCTTTTGCGATCAGAACATAAATACCTTTGCCTTCAAGAATAATAAAAGCTGTCTTCTTCTGACAATGCAGTGCATCTGCAGTAATAACCGCATTCTTCAGATCCATTTTCTCCAGCAGTCTTTGCGCCACGGGAATCTCATTCTCCTTCTTGTCTATTGCCTCGCATTCGATAATTGTATAGGAGGAAGCATCGTAAATATTGAGCATTGCATAGTTGTGCTGCGGATTCTTTGTGTTTGAAGCTCTTCCGCTTTCTCTCATTTCCTTACCATCAATGCACATGTGCCTGTAGTCTCCCTGTACGGCATAGTGATTTCTCATGCTTTCAAGGAACATATAAAAACCCCGAATGGTATTCTCATACAGCATGTCACTGTCAAGTAATGTCAGAACACGACGGATTGAGAAAGAAACGGTTTCCTATTTGCGGTGTTGCATCGTGTTATAATAAGGATAATCAATCCAACACGGAGGCCATAAGTATGAGGTACAGGAAATATCTCTTGCCAACCCTCAAGTCACAACAAATCATCATAAGCAGTCAACGGCTTTGAGGGTGTTTAGATTATGACTGCATTACCGTTTCAAATGGTACAACAAACGGATCTCACTGAATTTGCCATGTTAAATAGTTGAAGATTTTATCTGAGAATTCCAATTATGGTTTGGATTTCTGACGGTTTTTTGGGGTATGTCAAGTAAATTGTGTAAGTTTTTTTGAAATTTGAAATTGCATTCTCTA
>JBJEFE010000033.1:0-48205 GCA_051873755.1 Bulleidia sp.
GATTACACACGAAAGGAGGAGCTTTTTCTACCACCTGTCTATTTGACGCTTACGGGATTCCTTTTCTTGTATAGAAAAAAGGCGGAATGTTCTGTTCCGCCTGTGTAATCAGATTTCAGGTTTGAGACTTCTGCCCATCAGATCCGCAATGGCATCTGATGGCTTTTTGTTTTCATACAGAACCCTGTATACCTCATTGACAATCGGCATCTCAATGCCTTCCTTCTTTGCCTGTTCGTATACGACTTTGCATGCATTGACGCCTTCTACCGTACGCCTGTTTTCCTTCCAGAATCCTTCCGCGCTGCCATCCTTACCGATCTGCAGTCCGGCTGTGAAGTTTCGGGAATGCATGGATGTACATGTGACAATCAGATCACCGACACCATCCAGTCCAAGGAAAGTCTCCTTTTTACCGCCATGGGCAACGCCATAGCGTGTCATTTCCGCAAGTCCTCTTGTCATCAGGGCTGCCCGGGCATTGTCACCCTGGCCCACACCCTCAAGAATACCGGACGCAATGGCCATGACATTTTTCAGGGCAACACCGATTTCGGCTCCGATGACATCCGTATTTGTATACACTCTGAAGTAGGCGTTGGAGAACAGTTCCTGTACAACCTTTGCCTGTTCCTCATCCTCACATACCGCATTGACGGATGTTAACAGACGGATGATGACTTCCTCCGCATGGGAAGGTCCGATCAGAGACACAATGGCTTTGCGCATGGACTGTGGAATCAGACGTTCCATGACAACCGACAGTCTTTCATGGGTTGTCGGATGGAAACCCTTTGCGACATTGATGAAGATGACCGGGTGATCCAGGAGCGGCGCAATCTGATTGACCACACTTTCCAGTGCCAGTACCGGTACCGCCACAAGCAGTACATCCGCATCCTTTACACATGCAAGATCTGTTGTGGCGTGCACATCATGATTGATTTCCGCTTCGAAGTATTTTGAATTGTGGTGGTTGTTTTCAATGTCATTGACTTCACCTTCGTCAATTCCCCACATGACGACATCCTGTCCGTTATCGGCCAGAACCTGTGCCAGGGCAGACCCCCAGCTTCCTGTTCCAAGTACTCTGATTTTCATTACTCTGTTACCTTCTTTCTGGCAATAATATGAATCGGTGTGCCTTCAAAATCAAACGCATTCCGAAGTGTGTTTTCAATAAACCGCTGGTATGTGAAATGCATGAGTTTCGGATCATTGCATGACAGCACAAATGTCGGCGGCTGTACCGCTACCTGGGTTGCGTAATAAATCCGGAATCTCTTTCCGTTTCTTGCCGGTGCCGGTGTAGTAACCTGCGAGTCCGCAATGACTTCATTCAGTACATTGGTCGGTACTCTTCGGTTGGAGTTTTCATACACACGGTCCACTTCCGGAAGAATGTTGTCCACTCTCTGTCCGGTTTTAGCGGAGACAAACACAATCGGTGCATAGCTGAGATATGCGAATTCCACACGGATCTTTTCCGTAAAGGCATTCATCGTCTTATCATCCTTTTCCACCGCATCCCATTTGTTTACGACAATCACAATCGGCTTGCCTGCTTCACTTGCATAGCCTGCCACGTGTTTATCCTGTTCACGGATGCCGGCTTCTCCGTCAATCAGAAACAGGGCAACATCACAGCGTTCAATCGCACTCATTGCACGCAGCACGGAGTATTTCTCAACGGATTCATACACCCTGCCCCGTTTACGGATTCCGGCTGTATCGACAATGACATACGGTTTTCCGTTGCGGGTAAACGGTGTGTCAATCGCATCACGGGTCGTACCCATGATATTGGAAACGATGGAACGTTCCTCTTTCAGAATCGCATTGACAAGAGAGGATTTCCCGACATTCGGTTCACCGATGACCGCAATGTGAATGCCCTCGTATTCGGTCTGTGCCAGTTCCTTCGGCATCGCTTCCAGACATGCATCAAGCACATCACCGATTCCGATGCCATGCACACCTGAGCAGGCAATCGGATCACCGATGCCAAGACTGTAGAATTCATAGATATTCACCAGTCTCTCCTGTGAGTCAATCTGGTTGACTGCCAGTACGACCGGTTTACCGGATTTCTGAAGCAGACCGGCAATAAAACCGTCATCATCACTCATACCGGTTTTTCCGTCACATACCATCAGGATGACATCCGCCTCTTCAATGGCGATTTCCACCTGGGCCTGAATCTCCTTCTGAAACGGCTGGTCCGCAAGCTGGATTCCGCCTGTGTCAATCAGACGGAACGGTCTGCCTGTCCATTCCGCACCGGCATAGATTCTGTCTCTTGTCACGCCGGGTGTATCCTCCACGATGGACAGACGTTTACCGGCAATGCGATTGAAGATCGTGGATTTCCCGACATTCGGTTTTCCGACGATCGCAATTGTTCCGACTCTCATTTGCCCTCCTGTATCCATGGGAGTGCAAGGGCATAAATCCTTTCACACACTTCCTCAATGGTCATATCCGATGTATCGATTTCCACGGCATCCTGTGCCCTGACTAATGGTGAGGCACTGCGGTGAGTATCCTGATAATCACGCTGTTCGATTTCCCTTGTGATTTCCTCAAGGCTTTCACTTGGAATTCCCGCAGCTTTATTCTGATCATATCTGCGTTTTGCACGGGCTGATGCACTGGCAGTCATGAAGATCTTGACCTTTGCGTCCTTCAGTACAACCGTACCGATATCTCTTCCGTCCATGATGAAACCACCGTCTTCAGCCATCTGTTTCTGCCGTTCCACCAGGACTTTTCTGACTCCTGGATGGCGGGATACCGCAGATGCCGCAAGAGAGATCTCATCGGTGCGGATCTTTGCGGAAACATCCTGTCCATCCAGATACACCAGTCCTTCCGGTGTCAGGGTAATATCCGTTGCGGCAAGCATTGTGCACAATGCGTCTTCATCATCAAAGCTGATTCCGCTGTTGACTGCCTTCAGACCTGTACAACGGTACATCGCACCCGTATCCAGATGCACATAATTCAGACGTTTTGCCAGGCGTTTGGCAATGGTGCTTTTCCCTGCGGCACTTGGTCCGTCGATTGCGATATTGATTTTCATATATCTCCTTTTTTACTTTGTCGTCATGATCCAGTAGATGACAACACCGAAAATCACTGCCAGGGCAATGATCAGCACCACAAGTACAATGTTCAGAATCCGGTTGGTCTGACGCATCTTGTTTGTGACCTCACTCAGGTTGTCCTCATAATCATCCAGCTGGGCACGCATCTGTGCCGTTTCATTGAGCAATTGCTGGCGGGTGCTGCGTTCCGCTTCAAGATGGCGGTTGAATGTATCCTCCGACATGCCTGATTTTCTGTCATCGTGAAATGACGGGGAACTGTCATCCGGAATCTGATAGGATGGTTTTGATGTACCGTTTACCAGATTCTGTACCTCTGCCATGATATCCTCACGGGTCATTGCCTGCCCCTGGGTTGTGTCCTGGGATGCCTTTGAAAGCTTTTCCGTATCGTCATCCCGCTGTTTACGCACAAACGGAATATCCGCGGTATCCTGGCTTCGTACCGGTTCCGGCTGTCTGCGGTATGGTCTGGATGGCGGTGTTTCCTCTGTTTTATGCAGGGATGAGAGAATATTCATCTGTGTATTCTCACTTGCAGCATTGCCCTGTTCAATGTTGTATTTCTTCACTTCTCTGATGTACTGGTCCAGATAGTCATGTCCGAAGGTATCCTCTTCCGGATAGCTGTATGCCGGTTTCTGCTTTTCACTGAGCGGATTCATCCGGCTTGACTGGGTGCGCCGCAGTGGTCTGGAGGAAGAAGCTTCGGCAGTGTTTCTGGCATGTGCAGCGGAAAAGGAATCACCTGAAAACGGATCCGGGGCTGCAAAGTTGTCTGCGTCAATCTGATTCAGACGGCTTGCGAAGTCAGCCAGATCCTGACTTTCATATCCTGTGGAACCTGTATCACTCTGCATTTTTGCACGAAGGTCCCTGTATTTTTCATAACGTGATAACTGCGCCATATACACCTCTTGTAATCCATAACATTATAGCATGGTCAACCCCCAAAAAGAAGATGAGTTGAAATCATCAGAAAAGTACGGTTGACCGGACCGTACTTGAACATTTCAGAATGTGTGTGTTTCAATCAGGAATGCAGGATCGGAGACACATGCTTGTACATGATGGATGTGATTGCGGATACAAGTACACCCTTGACAAGGTTGAACGGTACAACCGCAAACAGGACAAATGTCCATACATCATGAATTGCCGGAATCAGGGCTGTACCCATTCCGATCAGAACATCCATCGGCATCTGGTACAGAACAGAATACATCGGCAACAACAGCAGCGCATTCATGAAGCAGCCAACCACAGCCATGAATACCGTACCTGTGATCATACCGATAAACGCGCCTTTGCGTGTCTTGTTCAGTTTGTATATGACACTGGCGGTTACCGTAAAGGAAGCACCGATCAGGAAGTTTGCCAATTCACCGACATATGCCGTGTTGGAACCGGTAAACAGGACGTTGAGGACAATCTTCAAAGCCTCAATGGCAACGGCTGCCATCGGGCCCATCGAAAAGCCTCCCAGCAGTACCGCTACTTCCGAGAAGTCAAGCTGATAGAAGCTTGGCGCAAACGGAAGCGGAAAATCAAACATCATGAGAATGACGGCTACAGCACTCAGAATTGCAATCTTGGCCATGCCGCGCGGGGTTAAAAGTTTACTTTTGTTGTTCATGGGTTTCTCCTTCTTCTCCGTCAAAATAAAAACGGAGGTACAAAGATAAACCTCCGGGTACGTAAAACGTTTAAAAATGGATAATCTACTCTTCCATCCAGCCTGTACTGTCGCCTCTGGAATCACACCAGATCATGCCTTTCGGCTCGCGGGGTTTACCGCCGGTCGGGAATTGCACCCTGCCCTGAGTTTTATCTTCTACATTATAGAAACACACATGTATAATTGCAATACCCAAATACACATTTGTCATATGACAATGCCGTTGGTATGGTCAACCTCATGCTGGACAACCTGCGCAGCCACTCCTTTCAGTGTCTTTTTCTGTTTTCTCCAGAACAGATCACGATATTCTACCGTAATGATCGGATACCGTACAGCAGGATGTGCGCAAATCAGGGAAAGACACGCTTCGGAAGTCTGACACGGTTTCCCTTTTTTCGATACAATCTGCGGGTTGAACATGACTTCCGTGGACGTACCGGTAAAGGCAACGATGATGTTTCTGTTTACACCGATCATGTTTGCGGCCATGCCAAGACAATTCGGCTGGTACGCAATGCATGTTTCAAGCAGATCCTTTCCGACAGGAATATCACTCCGCTGTGCCGGTTCCGCCTTTTTGCTTAACAGAATGGGATCCCTGACAATATTTCGTATCATACATGTTCCTCTCTTTCGTACCACATGACATACCCTGTTTTCCCGGCTGTCTGCACAATCCGCAAGCCAGGCCGTTTATACAGGATCACACGGTATGCATGAATCCGGGTTTCAATCTCTGTATGAACCAACTGGATGACACGTTTATCATCGATTGCCTGTATGTCCTCATATGTATCAATCAGCTGTTCTGCCTGTGCATGGATCACAGGAATATCATTGGTATGTGCGTTCTGTAAATATCAACGGGTTTTCAGGAATTCCAGTACTTCGGATTCCTTTGGCATGACTGCCAGTGCACCCTTGCGTGTGGTAATGATGGAAGCTGCCGCATTGGCAAAGCGCAGTTCCTGTTTCAGAGTCTGTTCATCGAGATGATCCAATCCCTCATCCAGAATCATTTTCAGCATGCATGCGCAGAATGTATCGCCGGCACCGGTTGTTTCAATCGTACCTTCCTGCAGGAAAGCCGGAACCTCCACTCTATTGTCCTTTGTGTAAGCACGGCTGCCCTCAGGTCCCATGGACAGTGTGATCAGAGTGATGTTCGGATAGTGTTCCTGAAGGTATGCGATGCCTTCATCATAGTCATCCTTCCCTGTAAACCATGTGATTTCATTATCGGAAATCTTCAGGTAATGGCAGTGTTCCATCCCCCAGGCAATCTGCTGTTTTGCCTCATCAGGTGACTTCCATAACGGTTCTCTCAGGTTCGGGTCAAAACTGATTGTACAGCCTGCTTTCTCCGCAGTTTCAATTGCCAGGTGTGTGGCAGAGCGTACCGGTTCATCGGTTAAGGAAAGAGAACCGAAATGAAAGATACGGCTGTGTTCAATCAGATCTGTTCTGACTTCATCCGGTGTCAGTGTGATATCGGCACCCGGATTGCGGTAGAATGAGAAATCGCGGTCTCCGTCTTCCTTTTTCAGCACCAGTGCCAGAGTTGTATGCACAATACTGTCATAGCACAGCCCCGCATCATCAATACTCTGTGCTGTAATCGCATTGTCAAGCATGTGTCCAAAGCCGTCATCGCCGACTTTACCGATAAAGGCGGTTTTCTTACCAAGATTGGAAAGCATGCTTAAGACATTGCATGGTGCGCCGCCCGGATTGGCTTCCAGCAGCGGGTTCCCCTGTTGTGATTTCCCGGAATCCGTAAAGTCAATGAGCAGTTCACCAATCGCTGTCACGTCATATGTTTTTTTCATGATTGTGTTACTCCTTGTGTCTGATTCCATTATACCCGAATCACAGGTTGATGATCATCAGAATCTCCGCAAGCTGACGGGCAATTTCCTGAATGCCGATCATCCATAACGGAATCGTACAGGCAAGTCCGATGCCATATGCCGACCAGATCATGATCGTGTTTTTTCTGCCTTCTGTTTTCAACGCATACAGATCCAGACCGACAGAAAACAGAAACACCACAACAAGAGCCGTAATACCATAGGCAGTATTGTTCAAGGCAATGATATAACATGGAATCATCATGGCCAGAACAGACGGCAGACCATGACAGCGGATATCCTGAATGGACGCATATCCCTGGTTGTCGGTATGCAGGAAGGTGCCGAAGGAAAGCACGATAAACAGAAGCTGTTCCGCACACCATCCGATCAGGGCCAACAGCAGCGCTGCCCCTGCGGTTGTGCTGAACGGCATCCGTGCATAGGAGAATGCATGGGCTGTGACTGCCTCCTGAAGCACATGGGCGGGAATACCCGTAAACAGAATCCATTTGAAAAACTGTGCCAGCAGTGCGGCGATCAGTGTGATGTCAATGTACTGACTCTGCCTTGCACGGGTAATGGAGCGAAATGGATGGAAGATACGTTCAGACAGTGTGGAATACGGCTGGGAAGCCTGTTCTTCAAACATCTGTTCCTTCTTCTGTTTCCGCTTCTGTCTTCTGCTCAGTCTGACTTCCGGTTCAGCTGTTGTTTGGTTCTGTACCGGTTCAATCTGTGTCTGTTTCGAAATGATTTCCGTTACCACCTTCTCTTCCGGTTCATGGATCACTTCAGGAACAGGAATGGATCTTTTCGTATGATATGGCGTGTGCCGCAGTGAAACGGCACGGATCTGACGCTGCACAGGCGTCATCGTTCTGCGTACATGAAATCCATACTTCATTTGTTTTACCTCACAAAAGTAGAAAGGATGTGCTCCTTCGGGAACACATCCGGATTCGTTTCAGGCTCTTCCGTTGTACTTTCCGTCCTGTGTGGAAATCACAACCATTTCACCGTTCTGAATGAACAGTGGAACCTTGATGGCCAGTCCTGTTTCCAGAACGGCATTCTTTGTGGCTGCGGTGGCCGTGTCTCCCTTGACTGCCTGTTCACACTCCGTAATCTGCAGTGTGACCTTGTCAGGCAGAATGACACCGAGCACTTCGCTTTCATACATGGAAACCGTGACATTGTCATTCGGCTTCATGAACTGCATTTCCCACGTCAGTCTTTCCTTTGGAATTTCAATCTGTTCGTATGTTTCGTTGTCCATGAATACAAGGTTTGTACCGTCGTCATACAGATACTGCATGACTCTTCTGTCAACGTGGACATCCTCAACCTTGTCTCCGCCTGTAAAGGAGATTTCATTGATGACACCTGTTCTCTGATTTTTGACTTTGACCTTGACGATCATCTGCCTCATGGCTGTTTTGTTTAATGAAAGGTTCAGAACCTGATAGAGGTTTCCCTCATATGCAAAGCTGGAACCCGGTTTCAGATCATTTACGATTACCATATGTGATTTATACCTGCCTCTTCGACAATAATTGTATGTCAAATGCGGGTATTGTCAATATCGGATCATCGCAGCGGATTCGATGTACGTTTCCGTTTCATCCAGTTCAATCACAAGCATCTCTTTGTACGGCTGTTCAATCCATGCGGTGATCACATGCTGGGTTTCATCATAGTCATACGGTTCCATGTTCAGGTTTCCCTCCTCATCCTTCGGCTGTTTCAGCCTGCAGCGGATATCGGAAAGCACGGGTGCCTCCTGGATAAAATACGCATTCTGCAGTTTCATGTTTTCCAGGATCTGCGTATTGTCTGTCACGTTTTTCACACGGATCATGGACCAGATACACACATACATCAGAATCAGAAGAAACCAGGATGAAACAAAGCCCCTACGGCAGTGCAATAACCGCTTCATACTGTTTTCCCGCCCTTTCATATGTGCATACAACCATCCCGCTGCGTAAGGCAAAGGAGGCACTGTCCACATCCACCAGAACAATCTGTGTCCCCGGCTGGATGATCAGGTTTCCGTTAATGACTTTGAGTGTCATCTGCCGGTTCCGGTTGGTAAAGGAAAGCGTGTCGCTGCATGGTTCCACATTGTCGGAAATCATCAGGGTATTGCGCAGCTGGGCAATCGCAATCTGATCCTGAATCAGCTCATCAAACGCATTGGTTTTCAGAAACAGGGACAGGGAACCGATCACAGCACATGCCATGGAGATCACAATCATCATGGTGATCAGAAAATCACTCAGGACGGATCCGCTTCTGCATCTGTGCATATCACACACCCCTGCCATCCGTAAAACCGGTCCATGCATGCCTCATGCATTTCCCGTATGACGCTGTTTTCAATCTGTTTCTGATTGTAACTGAGTCGAACACAGGTGGTGCAGATACTGACAATCACGCCGGTAATGATCATGACAAGAACCGCTTCCGGTAAAAGCATGCGGCTAACGGTGGACAAGACGACCGCCTCCCAGCTCAATCACAATATCGTGGTTTTCAAAGTGGATGGTACGTGGATACGGGACATTGCCCATGGCATTGAAGCTGACACGCTGTCCGTTTTCCGATACGAATTCACTGCGCATGGAATGTACCAGTGCATCGCTTTGAGCAAGCAGATATCCGGTGGAAAACGTATGGTATTCTGTATCCACACTGACCGCAAGCGGACCGCACATCGAAGCCAGAAGCGAGATCCCCGTTATGACAATCAACAGTTCACTCAGCATATCATTCAATATGGGCCTGCCCGTTGACAATGGTCAGCTGCTTTGAGCCATCACACGTCAGCTGCTGTTCGGAAAGCAGTCCGGCATTGACAAGATCATTGACGGATGAAGGATATTCATCATATTCCAGCTTGTACTGCAGGATCGCCGCATCCGCTGTCTTTTCAATGGCCTGACATCCTTTCCGGTTGACAACGGAGAGTGTTTTCTGAACATTCGGAACACTGAGAAGAAAGATGACGGAAATGATGATAATGACAATCGTCATTTCCAGAAGTGTAAAACCCTTACGTGTATTTGACATATTGTACTCCTTTCTACATCGTACCGATCATCTGCATCGGCAGGGTCAGAATCTGATACACAAGAACGATGATCACACCTGCTGCCCCGTAGGAAAACAGCTGTACGGCATCGGTAAATCTGCGGATGGTGCGCTCATTCCGCAAAGAGGTCATGGCCAGATAGGCATCCATCATCTGCGAACATGATGAGGAGTGGTAGGCGGTTGTAAAATAGCGTACCAGTGCCCCTTCCACATCCGCCTGCTTCATGGCCTGATCCATTGCCTCACCGCTGTTGAGCAATCCATCCAGCCTGGATGCGATATGGGATACAAGCGGCTGAGAGGAAAGCCGCATCAGAATCTCCATCGTATCCTTTGTGGAAATGCCGTGTTTGAGACATGACACAAAATACCAGGCAAAGTCCTGTGATGCCTTGCGCACAAGCAGGTTGTCCGGAAACCGCACAATCAGATACCGGTAAAACCGGGTGATCATGGATTTCCTGAGGCCGATCAGCAGCACCATTGCACATACAGCCGCTGTCCCCATCACCACAAGATCCACAACCTGTACCACCTTCTGCAGGATCACATAGCCGGTGGTATCCATCCCGAATCCCTCTGCCATGGCGATCATGGATGGAAACACAAGAGATGTGAAAACAAGAATTCCGACACACATTCCTCCCATTAACATCAGCGGATACGCAAGCTTTCCGATGGTTTCATTACGTTTCTGTGTGCGGTGGGTCACGATCTGTTCTGTCTCATCCAGTGCTTCCCGTACCGACATGTATTCAACAAGGATTTCAAAGTACGGCCGGTAGGAAACCGGCAGATACCTGCCCAGGGTTTCACGGATATCCTTTCCCGTCTCCAGCATGGCCGTAATGCGTGTGATGACTGCGTGGTTTGCCAGTTCATCCAGTAAGCGCAGTGATTCAGGCAGTGAGAACCCACCATCCAGCAGTGTGATCAGACAGTTACAGGTTTCGGCAGTAAGACAGCGGGCTTGACTGCCATGCGGCAACACGGAACGAATCCTCAAATGCCTGCTGTGCCTGATGGAGCGTGATGAAGTCTTCCCCCGTCTGTCCTGTTTCAAGGAATGTGCGGATGGTGTTTTCGTCCATGATTTCATAAATACCTGTCTTTCCTCCTTTGTGATCATCCACAAGTCTCTGGCTGGACAGCCCTTTGAGCACATCCTGAAGCTGGTACTTCTTCACACCAAGGTCCAGAAGTCTGTCAATGGCAGTACGGCAGTCCTGGGCATGGATGGATGTGATGACAAGATGTCCGGTCAGTGCACTTCGCACAGCCATCACGGCAGCTTCCTCATCACGGATTTCTCCGATCATGATGATATCCGGATCATGGCGCATCAGCTGGGCAATACCCTTTGCGTATGTCAGGTTGGCTTCGGGGTTGATCTGAATCTGTACATACGACTTGTGCAGCACCTCAATCGGGTCCTCCAGGGTAAAGATCTGCTTTCCCTGCACAGATCCCAGCATGGTGTACAGGGATGTTGTCTTGCCTGAACCGGTCGGACCGGACAACACAATCAGTCCCTCATGCAGGGACATGCACTGCCGCATCCAATGACGGACACGTTCCTCCTGACTCAGATCATCAATGGTCAGATCGTCGTTGTGGTCGAGAATCCGGAGCACACCGCTGCGGTTGAAACGGGATGACATGATGGAATAACGCAGTGACAGCACCGCATCATCCACACTCTCACTGAACGATCCGCTCTGGGGACTCCCGGCATCCGAAACATCCAGGTCAGCCCGGTAGGCAAGGTAGCGCAGCAGTCTTTCATCTCCCTCCCTGGGGATCAGCTGTTCGATTCTGTCATTGACACGCATGTGAATCTCCATGATCTCACGGTGCGATACAATCTTCATGTCAAAGTGAATGTCACTGACATGGTACTGTCTGGCAGCGCGTAGAATTTCGATAAGTCTGTCTTTCATATTGACCTCCTGTTATTGTTATTACCCAAAAAACAGAAAAACGTCATGAAATTCATGACGTTTTTGAAAAATACTATCGAAGATAAACATTTGTCTGTTTTTCGGTGGACAGAAGTGTGGCCGGACCGTGTCCTGGAATCACATGATAATCCTGATCCAGGGCCTTGAGTTTTTCAAGAGAGCTTTGCATGAGATGCGGATCACTTTCATCCAGATCCGTCCTTCCGATACTTCCGGCAAACAGCGTATCACCGGAGAACATGACATGTTCCATCAGAAGACAGACAGACCCGAGTGTATGACCCGGTGTTTCCAACACATCCAGATGAAATACGGAACAGTCCAGATGGGATGGCAGTGATGTGATCTTTGCATGCACAGGACGGGCAAACATGTGTGAGGCACTCGTTTTCGGATCCACCAGTTCACGATCCCGGTCATTAAGATAAACCGGACAGTGGTAGATGTCCACCAGGGCATCCACGGCACTGACATGGTCCTCATGTCCATGGGTCAGTACAATGGCTTCCACGGTTTCATCGTCGGCGATTTCCTGTTGGATGATTTCCGGATGACCGCCCGGATCCACGATCAGTACATGCCCCTGCTCATGTACGACGATGCTGTTTTCCTGATACATGCCGATCGGCAGAATTCTGATTTTCATAATCCATAAAAAAATAAGCCGAATCAAAAGGCTTATTTCTTCTCCTTATGCAGAGTCATCTTATTGCAGCGAGGGCAGTACTTCTTGATTTCCATCTTTTCTGTATGCTTACGCTTGTTTCTTGTACCGATGTAATTTTCTTCCTTACATACAGTACACTTGAATGTAATGTTTTCTCTAGGCATGATGTACCTCCTGACCTTTAACGCATGAAGAGTATATCATAAAGATATCGAATTTCCAAGCATTTCATGCGTTGTTTTATTCTACACGCATATGGCCTTCCCGTCCATCAAAAACTGTGTTCTTACAGGCAATTCGTGCGATAATGATTGTGGAGGAAAAATCAATGAAACGTACAGAAACAAGACCGATCTTTGTCGGGGGTGTGCAGATCGGCGGGCAGAACCGCTGTGTGCTGCAGTCCATGACAAATGTACCTGCCAAAAATGTGGACGCAACCGTTGAACAGATCAACGGACTGGAAAAAGGAGGCTGTGAAATTGCACGGATTGCCGTATTGGATGAAGCGGATGCACGTGCCATTCCGGCCATCAGGGAACGTACGAATATTCCGATTGTGGCGGATATCCACTTCAACCACCTTCTGGCTCTGATTGCGGTTGAGGGCGGTGTTGACGCCATCCGCATCAATCCGGGTAATATCGGATCGGCGGAAAAGACAAAGGCGGTTGTGGAGGCATGCCGGGCAAAGCATATTCCGATCCGCATCGGCATCAACGGCGGATCGCTGGAAAAACAGTTTCTCGAACAGTATGGCGGCATCTGTGCCGAGGCAATGATTGCCAGTGCCGACAGACATGTGAAGATTCTTGAGGATCTGGATTTCCATGATATCTGTCTGTCATTCAAATCCAGCAATGTCGAACTGACCGTCAAGGTGTATGAGATGGCGGCGGAACACTACCCTTACCCGCTGCACCTGGGTGTAACGGAAGCCGGCGGTTTTACCGAATCCGCAGTCAAATCATCCGCTGCCCTTGGCATCCTTCTGCATGAAGGCATCGGTGATACGATCCGTGTCTCTGTATCCGCACCGCCAAAGGATGAGCTGATCATCGGAAGACAGCTGCTCAAGGCATTCAATCTGGCAGAAGGTGTTCCGGATCTGATCTCCTGCCCGACATGCGGCAGAATTCAGTATGACATGTTACCGCTGGTGAAGGAGATGGAGGATTATCTTGCGGATCTCCATGAGGATATCACGGTTGCCATCATGGGATGTCCGGTCAATGGCATCCAGGAGGCAGGCAGAGCCGATGTCGGTATCGCAGGTGCCTATGACTCCGGTATTCTCTTCCGTAAGGGCGAGGTTGTCCGCACTGTACCGCAGGCGGAAATCAAAGAGGCGCTGATTGCGGAAATTGAAAAGATCATTGCGGAAAAACATGCATGACAAAAGGTCCGAAAGGACCTTTTAATGTGCATTGAAATGATTGTAGACCATGGCATTGATCTCTGCCATCACAGTTTCACCATACGCACCAAGATCGGTCAATACCACAATCGTATAGTCATGTTCAGTATCGACAAATCCCGCCGCATTCCGTGAAGAATCAAATGATCCGTATTTCTGCGGCATGCCTGTTTGAATGATGCCGTCCAGAAAATTCCCGGGTTCGGCCTGTTCCATGAATGTGATCAGCTGTGCATAGCGGTCCTGATGTTCATACAGGTATGACAGCACATCACCCACGACATCACAACATGTGACATTGTCATAGGTGTCAAACTCATAACAGTCCACAAAGTCCGTATATTTCCGCATCTCATCCTTGTACACAAGCCAGCCGCCCAGGTGTTCAAACAGGATATGTGCCGCATCATTATCGGAATACACAATCATTGTTTCAAGAAGTCTGCGCAGCGGTACGTACGATCCCGGCAGGTATTCGGATGTCAGAATACCGTAGTCTTCAACCATGTCGGAACCGAAGTAATATGTCGTATCCGGTGTAACGGTTCCATCCGCAATCATGTCATAATACAGCATGGCAAGAGGCAGTTTGTATACACTTGCCGCAAAGAAATCCGTTTCGGTATTGTATGCATACACTTCATGGTTTTCCATATCCTCCACACGGAAGGCAAGATCATACTGTCCAAACTGTCGTGTGGAAACATAGTCATTCAGCTCTTCTTCCAGCTCTGTATCTCTTGACCTGACCGGTTCCGGCTGTATGATCGGTTCACTGACCGGTTCCACACTGGAATCGGGCAGATCGAGCAGTGTTCTGTGTTCACTGACGCCTGTTAAAACCACAACCCCTGTCAGGATCACAACCGTAACCAGAGCCATTAACAACAGTGCTTTGCATATCTGAATCAGTCCGTTTTTCATAATGTGCTTTGTATTCTACCACACAACATGCATGAAAAATCAATGGGAAAGAATTCGTTTTCACTTAAAAACATCTTTGGAACACAGATTCTCAAAGATGCTCGTTTGATCTGATTAAGGCAATCTCATCACCATACGGTGCCTTACCATCGATGTACGGTGTTTCCAGGATCTTTGGAACAGCCGCTGTTCTTCTGTTATGGGCAATGGCACACAGAATATCCCTGCCGATTGTCCCATCGCCGATATTGGCATGTCTGTCCTTACGTGCCCCTTTCTGATTTTTTGAATCATTGAGGTGGATGACATGAAGTCGGTTCAGTCCGATGATCCGATCAAATTCATCCAGGACTCCGTCAAAGTCAGACAGGTCATACCCGGCATCGTGGATATGGCATGTGTCAAGGCATACCCCAAACCGTTCCGGCTGTCTGAGTCCTTCCAGAATCTCTGCCAGCTGTTCAAAACGGAAGCCGATTTCACTGCCCTTGCCTGCCATGGTTTCCAGGCAGATGACAATCCCGTCTGCGATCTGTGTTTCGTTCAGGTGGTCAATCGTTGTCCGGATTCCGGTTTCCAGGTCGGTTGTCGTGTAGGATCCCGGATGCAGGACCATGTATGTGGCACCGATGGCTCTGGCTCTGCGGGTTTCTTCGGAAAGAAAGGAAACCGCCAGTTCCCCGACTTCCGGTTTGACGGAATTGGCCGGATTGATGATGTATGGGGCATGAATGATCAGATTTTTTCTGTCAATCCCGTTTTCATCCATCAGCTTTCCCGCTTCCGCACAACGCATGTTTTCCACCGGTACGCGCTTTGTGTTCTGCGGTGCACCGGTATACAGCATCAGGGCATTGGCATTGTAGGAAAGTGCCTCTTTGACTGCACCGACAAGATAGGACGGTGCCTTCATCTGTACATGGGAACCGATGATCATTTCCCGCCTTCCCTTTCCAGTCTTGCACGTTCTCTGTACATTGCCTTCTTTTCCTCACGGATTTTGGAACGGATCATATCACGCTTTTTACGGCGGTAAATCCGTTCAATTTCCATCTTTCTTTTCTTCTTGTATCCCGGCTTGACCTTTGTGTTCTTTTTGTTGTTGTAGGCCATCGTAATCTTACGGTCGAGTTCATCATCCTCTTCCCTGCGGTACTTCTGGCCGTATGGACGCAGATCCTGCCATGCATTGTTCTTATAACGGCGGTGTTCAAAACGGATTCCGCGGTTTTTCAGAGAACGGATCGCAGCGTCGTCCTCTTCGTGGTACAGGGCATAACATGTACCGCTGGAACCGGCACGGCCTGTTCTTCCGGCACGGTGGACATAGTATTCCAGATCATCCGGGAAACCGCAGGAAATGACATGGGATACCTCACCGATATCAATCCCGCGGGCAGCGATATCCGTTGCGACTACGTAGGTATGACGGGCATCCGCAATCTCCTTCATGGACTGCTTTCTTTTACGGCTTGTCAGATCACCATGCATTTCCGTCACATCAATACCCCTGTTTCTCAGCTCTTCTGCAATCTGTGCCGCCTCTTTTCTTGTATTGGCAAAGATCAGGCATACAAACGGGTTGAACCCCGGCAGGATGGACTGAATGACTTCGGCATAGCTGTGATGGTAACATGGTACAAGCACATGGGTAATGTCCGGATTGAAGCGGACACGGTCACCGATCTGACATGTCAGAGGGTGATGCATGTATTTGCGGATAAACGGTTTGAGCTGATCCGGCATCGTTGCGGAAAATGCCAGCATCTGCAGGTCATCCCCCATTCTTCCGGCAAAGGCATCGATATCATCGAGGAATCCGAATTCCATCGTCATATCCGCCTCATCCACAACAAGCATCCGTGCATGGTCAATACGCAGTACACCGGCTGTCAGAAACAGGTCCCTGATTCTGCCCGGGGTTCCCACTACAATGTGCGGCTGGTTTTTTGTCAGTGCCTCAATATCCCTGTCACGGTCCTCACCGCCGACATACAGGGCGGTACGGATCTGCGGGTTGATCTCACTCATGACCTTTGCATTGTCATGAATCTGTCTTGCCAGTTCTCTTGTCGGAGCGGTAATGACAAACTGGCATTCGGAAATGGAAGGGTCCACCCGTTCCATGATCGGAATCAGGTAGGCATGGGTTTTACCGGAACCCGTAGCGGAAAGACCGATCAGATCCTTTCCTTTGATGGCAGCGGGAATGATCTCCTCCTGAATCGGAGTCGGAACCGTAAAATGATTGCGGGCAATAAATTCCCGTGTTTCCTCTTTCAGATTAAAATCTTCAAATTTTTTCATGAATTCACCTATAATATTTCTATACGCATTATGCATGCGGGGAGTAAACATATGGAAATCATCAGTGTCGTCCCAAGGGGATATTGTCAGGGCGTTGTGCGCGCCATTCAGACTGCACGGAAAACCGCGCAGGAACATCGTGGAAAGCCTGTTACCATGCTTGGGATGATTGTCCATAATCAGTATGTCGTGGATGCCTGCACAAGAGAAGGTATCCGTTTTGTGGAAGACCCGGGTAAAACGCGGGAGGAACTTCTGGATCAGATCGATGAGGGAATTGTCATCTTCACTGCCCATGGCATCTCACCTGCCGTACGGGCCAAAGCCGCCATGAAGGGACTGACTGTTGTGGATGCCTCCTGTCCGGATGTCATCCGTACCCACAATCTTGTGATGGACGCCGTCAGTCATGACAGAGATGTTCTGTACATCGGAAAAAAGGGACATCCGGAGTCGGAAGGCACAATCGGTCTTTCACAGCGCGTTCATCTTATCACATGTGTCGAAGATGTCAAAAAATTTCCACATCTGAAGGATGTTTTCATCACAAATCAGACAACCCTGTCATTACTTGACATCAGACCGGTCATTGAGGCATGCCTTGCCATGTATCCCGATGCGGAAGTCTGTCAGGAAATCTGCAACGCGACAACCATCCGCCAGCAGGCTGTCATGAAACTTGAGAATGTCGATCTGCTTGTGGTTGTGGGGGATCCCCGTTCCAACAACTCCAACCAGCTGCGCATCATCGGTACCCAATCCGGCATACCGGAATGTGTGCTTGTGGAAAGTGTGCAGTCACTCAAAGAGGAACAGATCAAAGGAAAAAACCGCATTGCGGTCACAAGCGGTTCATCCACGCCAAATGAGCTGACATCCCAGGTGATTACAACCCTGCAGAAGTATGCAGAGACGGGTATCTGGTCCCTTCCGGAACCGATTACCGCATCCCTTCTTTGAGGTCGTCAATCTCCTGTTGTGTGAGTGGTCTGTATTCACCGGGTTTCAGTGTCTCATCCAGGCACAGGTTCTTCATCCGCAGCCGTTTGAGATAGACAACCCTGTCCCCCAGTGATTCAAAAATCAGTTTGATCTCGTGATATTTTCCTTCCTGAATGATCAGATGACAGGAGGTATCCGAGATCTTTTCATATTGTGCGGGTCTGTAGGTCACACCCTGAAAGGTGATTCCCTTCTGAATGTTTTCGATATCCTCATCTGTCAGAGGAAGTTTATGTTCTACATAATATTCCTTTTCCACATGGTGGTGCGGGGAAAGCAGATGGTGGGCCAGAGGGCCGTCATTTGTCATTAACAGCAGTCCTTCGGTATCCCGATCCAGTCTGCCGCATGGAAACATGCCCTTATATATGTCGGGAATCAGATCCATGACCGTAGGCACATTCCCCTTTGTGGCACTGATATACCCGGCCGGTTTATTCAGCATCAGATACACATGTTTTTCATAGATCAGCCGGTTTCCGTCCAGACAGATCTCATCATTGTATTCATCAATCCGGATACTGCTGTGTTTTGCGGTAATACCGTTGACGGTTACCCTGCCGTCCCTGACAAGCTTTTTGACCTGGGATCTTGTGCCGGCATGGGCATCCGATAACATGCGGTCCAGTCTCATGGCTGTTCCTCCACCGGCGGTTCATACTGCAGGGATTCTGTGATGTAGGCACTCATTGCATCACCCGATGAGCTTTTCCAGCGTACCAGCAGAAGCAGGTCAATCTGATTCTGATCACATTCCCCGCTGATTGTAATGCCTTTGACAAACCCGTCCTGTCTGTTTACCTGTCCGGGGATCATCGATACACGGTCCTCAAAGATTCCAAAGCTTGGCATCATCTGATCGCAGTCCTCATACGCAACCCCGTTTTCCACCGTAATCATCATGATGTTGTACATCGCAATCTGCGGATCATCGAGAATCACGTAATACCGGTACGTGCCGTCCTCCACCTGCGTCATTTCATAATGCAGGGAGAAGTACGGGCTGTCTTCCTCATATCTGCCGTTGGATATCACTTCGGTATAATATGTCTCATATTCATCCATTTTTGTGTTGTACTGGTCTGTCGGCAGGCTTTTCATCGTACAGCCGCTCAGCAGTGCCAGTGCACACAATGCATGTGTCAATCGTTTTTTCATTGTACACCTCGGATCCATTATAACAAAACAGGAAGGAAATTGTATCCTTCCTGTCCCGATCAGAATGTAATCAGATAGTAGTTCTTCTTGCCTTTGCGCAGAATGGTGAATTCACTGTTTACCGCATCACTTCTGTGCAGGGCAAAATCCAGGGCTGTCTGTTTTTCACCGTTGACGGAAACGGATCCCTGCTGGATCAGTCTGCGGGCATCGCCTTTGGACTTACTGATGCCGGCGAGCACAAGGGCATCAATTAACGGTGTACCGTCCTGTACCTGGGTTCTTACCGCGTCGGATAATCCCTCACGGATTTCCTCTGCCGGCAGTGACATGATATCGCCATGGAAGAATGTTTCGGTAATCCGCTGGGCACGGGCAAGACCTTCTTCACCATGAACAAGGACTGTCAGCTCTTCGGCCAGTGCCTTCTGTGCCTCACGCTTTTCCGGTGCCGTCTTCATCTTTTCCTCAAGTCCCATGATCTCTTCCGGTGTTCTCAATGACAGTCTCTTGAGGTAGTCAACGATGTCATTATCCGGTGTGTTGAGCCAGAACTGGTAGAATTCATATGCATTTGTACGGGCAGGGTCCAGCCAGATGTTCTTTCCTTCGGACTTACCGAACTTGGATCCATCGGACTTTGTGATCAAAGGAGAGGTTACACCCCATACCTTTGCCTGTTCGCCTTCGACCTTACGGATCAGCTCCATACCGGATGTCAGGTTGCCCCACTGATCGGAACCGCCGATCTGAATGCGGCAGTTGTACTTCTGATACAGTGTCAGGAAGTCCATTGCCTGCAGAATCGTATAGGAGAATTCGGTATAGGATAATCCGGAATCCAGTCTCTTTTTAATGGTGTCCTTCTGCAGCATGTATGCAATGTTGAACAGCTTGCCGTAATCACGCAGGTAGTCCAGCAGTGACATCTGTCCAAGCCAGTTGTTGTTGTTTTCCATGATGGCGGCGTTTTCACCGTCAAACTTCAGAAACATGGCCAGCTGATGACGGATGCATTCCGCATTGTGCAGAACTTCCTCATGTGTCAGAAGCTTTCTTTCTGTTGTCGGACGCGGGTCACCGATCATGCCGGTAAAGCCGCCGCATAATGCGATCGGTGTATGACCTGCATTCTGGTATCTTCTCAGCAGAATGATCTGCTGTAAATGACCGACATGCAGGGAATCGGCAGTCGGGTCAAAACCGCAGTATACGGTTGTCGGGTTTTTGAGAGTTTCAGCCAGGCCTTCCGGATCCGTAACATCCTTGACCAGTCCTCTCCATTTCAGTTCTTCAATAAACTCCATTCAGTATTTCCTTTCTCAGGACGCATCGAAAAAGCGCCCTCATCATCTAAGGACGCTTGCACGCGGTACCACCTTAGTTCGTACTTGACGTACGCACTCATGCCGTTAACGCAGGTTCACGTCATACCTTTTGAGATATGAAGCTCCCAGGTGTATTCGGATTCTGACTGCCGTGGTTTTTTTCACCTGCCAAAACCTCTCTGCATCAGCCTATCAGACCTACTTGTCCTGTTCATCGCATGTAATACTTTACGCCTGTTTGCGGATTTGTCAATCTTTCGTAGACTGACGCGGTGTAAACAGATAGCTCAGTTCGATGGAATCCTCGATCGGTTCATCTTCACTGTTCTGCAGCATCTTTGTCATCACACGCATCGATACCGCACCGAGGTCATAGCTTGGAATCGAGAATGAGGAAATCTGCGGTCTGACCATGGAATTGTACTTTGTGTCAATGACGCAGACCACTTCCATATCCTTCGGGATTTCAATGCCGTTTTCCTTGGCAGCGTTCAATACGGCCATGGCCTGGGAATCTCTGTATCCGATCACAAGATCATAGGTGTGATCCATAAGGTGATTTCTTAAGAATGCATAGGATGTGCGGTACTCTGAAGGAATCTTCAGGAAACCGTCAAACTTCAGACCACGGGCCCTGTATGCCTTTTCGGCACCCTTGATCATACGCTGGCATACAAACGGATTCTTTCTGTCCTCGACAATGGCAATCTTCTTCTTGCCCTCTTCAAGGTATTTGCATGTCAGTTCATAAATTGCCTTTTCAAAGTCAACATATGTGGAACAGATCTTGATTCCGGAAATGCGGTTTCCGATGACGACAATCGGAATATTATAGTTGCCAAGTTCCGCAAGGTCATCCACATTCAGTTTGTCATCATAGATCACGACACCGTCCACATGGGACTTGATGATATTTTCGATCACACCGGAGACATCCGTAATGCCCGCTGTAATCGTATGCAGCATGATGTTGTAGTTATAGATTTTCGCAACGTCGATCAGACCGTTGATGATCTGTCCGGTATAGGTGAAAGACGCTTCCGGTACAACAAGTCCAATGGTTGTTGTCTTCTGCAGGGCCAGTCCCTGGGCAATGGCATTCGGCTTGTATCCAAGCTTGTCCACCGCCGCCTGCACGCGGTCTCTTGTCGGTCCCTTGACGACATTGGAACCGTTGATAACACGTGAAACGGTTGCCAGGGAAACACCGGCTTCCTTGGCAACATCATAAATCGTTACCCGTTTCATATCCCTTATTTTTCCCCGTTTTTCCTGTTCAGGAAATCATTCAGCGTATCCGCACCTCTGTTCAGCCACTTTGATGCGGTCTCCCTTGCCTTTGTGACGGTTTCCTGCACATCTTCTCTGTTGCAGAAATCATTGATGTCTTCCGCAACCTTCTTTGCGCCTTCACTGATCACCCTGGAAGTCTTCTCATAGGCTTCCTGCAGGGATTCCTTTGTATCGTCGTCAATACGGTCGGAAATATAGTCCGCTGCCTTCTGTGCCTTTTCACCGACACTCTGGCTGAATTCCTTTACGGCATCCTTTGCCTTTTCGGTATTTTCTGCGGTCTTCGGGTCCTGTCTGATTTCCTCAATCCGGTCTTTGGCTACCGTAACTGCCTTCATCGCATTTTCGCGGATATACGCTATGGTCTTCTGCAGATCAGCGTTATCCTTTGCCTGGGCAGCCTTTTCCTGCAGGGCATCGATGGATGCGGACACAATTTCCTTTGCATTATCCGTAAATTCCGCAATCTTCTCCGATGCTGTCTCCTCTGCGTTTTCACTGGCAGCTTCCTGTTCCTCGGATAACTCCTGAATCTTTTTCTTCAGATCCTCCACTGTCTTTTCAATGGAGTCGATCGGTTCATGATTCCGATCCAGAAACTCCTCTTCCCTGCTCTTGTCAGGTTCTCTGTTTTCACTCATGTTCGGCCTCCTTATCTGTATGTGTCTCTGTCGGAGTGACAGTTGTTTCCTCTTCCTTCATTGCCTGCATTGCCTGAAATCTGGCAGCACCTTCACTTGCCATTTCCGCAGCCCTGTCCATCAGATCGCCTGCCTTGTCGTGAACCTTATCCAGTGTATGACTGTATTTCACAGCCGTATCCAGCGGTGCCTGTACCTTGTCAAGACTCTGATTCACCTTCTGTAATGTCGGGTCCAATGATTTCACGGTGGATGATAACGTATCCATCAGATCCGCGAGTTTCTTCAGAAAAATACATAAAAATACAAGCGCAACAGCACCGAGAATCGGAAGCAGCTCACTGCAGACTGTCTGTAGATCTGCCAATAAAGCATCCATAATGATACCTCCTGTTCAATTTGTCTTCTTATTTATTATATTCTGAAAATGTAAAATTTTCAATACATGTGAGCGCTAACATGTAAATTTTTTCATACATATAAAAAGATCTGTATGACTCATACACGTCGATACAGATCATAGGCTTTCATCGGAATTCCGGCATGAGCACGGATGACCTGAACAAGGGTTTCCGTGTCGCTTTTTTCCGCTCTGACATGGTTTATGACAATTTCAAAGTGTTCCATTCCGCCTTTGACAAGCAGCCGGAAACGTTTCAGGTCTTCTACTGATGTCGGCTGAAGACCGGCTTTTCCTGCACAATCGGCACATACAAACCCGCCTTCCTTCACACTCAGGCCGCTGACGGTTTCCTTACCGCATACCGCACATCCATCCACCTGCAGGGCGTGACCGCTGATCTGCAGTAACGAAGCCAGATAACAGCACACAACCGTTTCCGGATCCTTTCCATGATTCAATGCCTCAAAGGCCTTTTCACACATTTCATAACAGCCTTCCACCGGTTCATTTTCAAATAACAGTCCATCCGCAGCTTCTCCGATCATCGCTGCCGCCACACTGCTTTTCAGATCCTCTTTCATATGCCGGTACAGATTGATGGAGGAAGCACTTTTCAGCCTCTGCATCGTGGAAGTCTCTTTGAAGTCAAACTGAAAGCAGCTTTTTGAGTACAGCTGCACATGTCTGGCATTTTTTGAAGTGACTCTGCGCACGCCTTTGGCAAAAAAGGCAATCTTACCATACTCCTTTGTCAGTACGGTCAGAATACTGTCCGCCTCACCATAATCCGCACTGCGCAGAATCAGACATTCCAGGGAATCATTCATCCCGGAACGCACCTCCGTAGCCATATTCACTGATGCGGGCATCCTTCATACGCCAGTCATCCTCTACACGCACAAACAGTTCCAGGAACACCTTTCTGCCAAGCAGTTTTTCAATATCCGCTCGAGCAGCGGTTCCGATCCGTTTCAGCATCGATCCCTGCTTTCCGATCATGATGCCCTTCTGTCCCTGTTTTTCGACAAGGATCGTTGCCTGAATATAGCAGGCATCACGACGGAATTCCTTGTTGTCGATACGGACAGCAGCTGCGTGAGGTACTTCCTCCTGGGTGGAAAGCAGCACCTTTTCACGAATGAGTTCGGCAATGCGGAAGTTTTCCGCACCGTCGGAAATCATCTGTGCCGGATACATCATCTCCCCTTCCGGCAGGTACTGTTTCGTCGCTTCAATCAGGTCTTCAAAAGAGCGTGTGAACTTTGCGGAAAGCGGAAAGTACTCCGCAAAATCATATCGTTTCTGCCAGGAGACAAGGTTGTCCATGACTTTTTCTCTTTGCATTTTATCCACCTTGTTCAGGATCAGGAATACCGGAACACCGGCATTCTTGACTGCCTCCAGCACAAAGGCATCCCCTTTGCCATATGGCACGGAACCATCCACGACAAGGTAGATGACATCCACACCCGCAATGACATCAAATGCCTCACGGTTCATCCGTGTTTCCAGTCTGACCTTCGGTTTGTGAATACCCGGAATATCGGTAAATACAATCTGTACATCCTCAGCCGTATAGATTCCACGGATCTCACTTCTTGTTGTCTGCGGCTTATCCGAGACAATCGCAACCTTTTCACCGACCAGGGAATTGATCAGTGTACTCTTGCCGGCATTCGGTCTACCTGCCAGCGCTACAAATCCGCTTCTCATTGCATGTCCTCACCGGAAAACGCAGATGGCAGAAGCTGTTCCACCGTCGTTTCCTGAATCCCTGTGCCGTCATTGTTCACCATGAAAACTGGTGTATTCCTTTCCAGCAGTTCACTCATCACCTGACGGCAGATGCCGCATGGGGAAGCAGGATTCTCACCTGTCCATACAATGGCAAGGGCCTTGAGATTTTCTTTCCGGTACCCCTGGGAATAGGCGGAAAACATCGCACTTCTTTCTGCACAGTTGGTTGCGCCAAACGATGCGTTTTCAATATTGGCACCATGGATGTACGTTCCCTCATCTGTCAGAAGCGCCGCTCCGACATGAAAATTGGAATATGGTGCATAGCTGTTCTTCATTGCCGCAAAGGCTTCAGCGATCAGCTGTTCTCTGTTCATACAGCCTCCTTTGTGTTTCTTGGAAGGATCGGATCGAGAATCTCATCCTGCAGGGCAAACATGACTTTCTCATCCTCTTCCTTCATGTGGTCATATCCCAGACAGTGCAGCATGCCATGGGTAAACAGAAATGCAGTTTCCCTTTCAAAGCTGTGGCCGTACTGCTTTGCCTGTTTTTTTGCATAGTCAATGTTGATGAAAATATCGCCGAGATCCGTGAGTTCCTCCGGCAGGTCCTCATCCAGATCATCCCGGATGGCAAAGGAGATGACATCGGTCGGACGGTCAATCCCTCTGTAATCCCGGTTGATCGTATGAATGGTGCGGGATCTGACAAAGGTAACGCTCAGTTCATAGTCATCCCGTAAATCCAGTCGTTTTTCACCGCTTCCGGCGATGGTTTCAAACAGTGGTTCAAATGCGGACAGATCCATGTTTGTCCGGTTGTATACCGTGATGATCATCCTTCTCTCCTTTCCATGTTCTTCTGTGCATCCATCTCATACCTCTCAATGATCTTCTGTACAAGCGGATGGCGGACAACATCATCCGCACTCAGATGAATGATTTCAATATCATCGATTCCCTTCAGAATTCTCTGTGCCTGAATCAGACCGGAATCCCTGGATGACTTCAGGTCAATCTGGGTAATGTCTCCCGTCACGATCATGCGGGAATGGAATCCAAGCCGGGTCAGAAACATCTTCATCTGGCTTGTTGTCGTATTCTGTGCCTCATCGAGAATGACATAGGCATCATCCAGTGTTCTTCCCCGCATATAGGCAAGCGGTGCGATTTCAATCGTCCCCTTTTCCATCAGTGCCTCTGTCTTCTCATTACCAAGCATCGCATGCAGGGCATCATAGAGCGGGGTCAGATACGGATCAACCTTTTCTTTGAGATCCCCCGGCAGAAAGCCGAGATTCTCACCGGCTTCCACGGCAGGACGGGTCAGTACAATCCGTCTGACATCACCGCGCTTTAAAGCGGATACCGCCGCAATCACCGCCAGGTATGTCTTGCCTGTTCCGGCAGGTCCGATCGCAAACACAATCGGTGCACGTTCCATGGCTCGTGCAAATGCCAGCTGCCCCTTTGTTTTCGGGCATACCGGTTTACCGGACAGGGTTCTGCCGATCAGGCATGATGACAGTTCCTCATAGTCTATCTCCTGGTTTTTCTCTGTCAGCCGGCAGGCATAAATCACATCCTGTTCACTGATGTTTCTTCCCTGCACAATGGCTTTTGTCAATGTATGAATGACACTTTCAACCTTCTGTACCGTGATTTCATCACAGTTTTCCAGAAACAGGCTGGAATCCCTGTAACTGACAGAAACCTGAAGCACATCTCCCATTGCGGCAAGATTCCGGTCATTTGTGCCTGTCAGGATCATCTGCTGTTCATCGGTAAGATCCTGAATTCTGATCGTTTTCGTATTTGTCAAAAAGATACTCCTTCTCTGTGTACTACTATTTTATACCAAAACAGAAAATAAAAAAGAAGCGAATGTATCGCCTCTAATTTACTTGCCTCTTCTTCTTGCCTTGCGAGCAGCTTCGCTCTTGAGCTTTCTCTTGACACCAGGCTTTACGTAGTAAACTCTCTTACGAGCTTCTGCGAGTGTTCCGTTACGGGAAACCTGACGCTTGAAGCGGCGCAGTGCATCATCAAGATTTTCGTTTTCCTTGACTACAACTCTTGCCATTCTTTGTCACCGCCTTCCTTACATGCCTGTTTATTATACCTGACAAACATTCTCTTGGCAAATAAATTTTGATATTTGATCGGTTTTCCACCTCAATATTTGTGCAGGGCATTGCGGATGCACAGATCCCTGTTTGTGATCTACATGTGTTTTCCTCTTCTGAAAAAAGCAGAAGGCTGTCTGCTTTCTGCTTAGAATAACTGTGTGCCTTTGGAGGTACCGATTCTTGATGCGCCTGCTTCAACCATCGCAACAAGGTCATCGTGATTCCGTACGCCCCCTGCCGCTTTGACAAGTGTCTTTGAACCCTGCGTTTCTTCCTTCATCAGACGCACATCCTCTACCGTCGCTCCGGCAGTGGAGAAACCTGTGGATGTCTTGACAAAGTCCGCACCTGCCGCCACAACATCTTTACATGCACGGCGCTTTTCCTCTTCATTGAGAAGGCATGTTTCAATGATGACTTTCAGGCAGTGGTCACCACAGGCTTCCTTTACTGCCCTGATTTCATCAATGACCATCGTGTCATTGCCTGCACGCAGTTCTCCGATATTCAGAACCATGTCAATTTCATCGGCACCGTTGGCGATGGCATCCTTTGTCTCAAACACCTTGACGGCGGTTGTGTTTGCCCCAAGCGGGAAACCGATGACGCACGCCGCAAGGACATCCGTTCCTTCCAGCAGCGGTTTTACCGTCGGGATCCAGTATGGATTTACCATGACGGTTGCGAAATGATATTCCTTTGCCTCATCAACGATTTTCAGAATATCATCCTTTGTGGACTCCGGTTTCAGTAATGTGTGGTCAATCAGTCTGTTCAGTTCCATAATTCATTCATCTTCCTTCGTAAAATAGTATTTCTGCAATACCTCATGTGCGATCGCATCGTCACCCTCATACGGTTCTCTTCCAAATTCACGATAGATGAACCTTTCATCCCCTTTGCCCAGAATGATGATTGTGTCATTTGGATTTGCAATCTCAACGGCCTGACGGATGGCATCGTATCGATCCATGTCGAAGATATAGTTTTTATGAGTGATTCCTGCTGCGATTTCATGGGCGATATCCAGAGGGTTTTCATCTCTTGGATCGTCCTCGGTCAATATGATCATATCACAGTATTTATCAAGAATCCTGCCGAATATCGGTCTTTTGATGGAATCACGCTTGCCCGCACTGCCGGTAATCGCAATGATCCGCTTGTTTTTCGGTGTGATGGCAGAGGCATACTGGCATACCTTTTCAATGCCGTCAGGTGTATGGGCAAAGTCCACAAGGATGTTGAACGGCTGTCCGTCGGATATCCTCTGCATACGTCCTTCAATCTGCGGCAGCTGGCGCAGTGCCTCCTGCATGTCCATGATGTTGATACCCATCTCATGCATGGCGGCGATGGCAGCCACGACATTGTACAGGTTGAACTTTGCGACAAGATTGGTTTCAATCTCATATTCGCGATCCCCGGCTACCAGTGTAAAGCGGGTACATTCTTTGGAAAGCTGGTACTGTGTGACTCTGTAGTCCGCATCCTTTTCAATGCCGTAAGTCACAACCTTTGCCTTTGTATCGGCGACGACTGCCAGACCATATGGGTCATCGACATTGGTAATGGCGAAACCTTCCGGTTTGAGGCGGTCAAACAGCTTCTTTTTGGCATGCATGTAGTTGGTCATTGTGCCGTGGTAATCCAGGTGGTCATGGGTCAGGTTGGTAAAGATACATGCATCAAAGTCAATTGCATCCACTCTTCCCTGTTCAATTCCGATGGAGGAAGCCTCCAGGGCACATGCCTGAATACCGTTTTCCACCATTTCACCAAGAATTCCATGCAGATCATCAATGTCCGGTGTTGTCAGTAACGGCGGCAGTTTGATATTGCCGTATTCAATCGAGATCGTACCGATATATCCCGTCGGCATGATTCCGTTGAGCACATCGCGGATAATACATGCGATCGAGGATTTTCCGTTGGTTCCGGTGACGCCGTACATCTTCAGCCTGTGAGAAGGATGGCCGTAGAAGGCATCCGCCACATAGTTGTAGGCATCCAGTACATTGCGGACTCTGATATAGGTCACATCATCACGCATATGATCCAGATCCTCGCTGTATACAATGACACGGGCACCGTTTTCAATTGCCTGATCAATGAACTTATGACCGTCAAACATCATTCCCTTGACGCAGAAGAAGATGGAATCCGGGCGTTTCTTACGGGAATCCGCCATCAGATTACTGATTTCCACATCCGGTACATTGTCAAATAATTCAGTCAGTTTCATGTTCAATCAGCTCCTTTGCGTACACCTGATGATCCACAATGGATTCAGGTACGACTTTTACCATTTTTCCATGCGGCAGGCAGCCTTTGACCCGAACGGATACATAGTCCGATGTATAGCCGTCGGTATACCCGTCACGATACGTCTCCGCCACAATCACGTCCGGTATGCCAAGACGTGTCTTAGCATAACTTTCCCGCATTTCATCCGACAGTGCAATGGCTTCCCTGGCTCTTTCCTTCCGCACGCTGACCGGTACCGAACCTGCCATCGCTGCGGCAGGTGTACCCTGACGTTCGGAAAACGGGAATACATGCATGAAGGAAAAACCGCATTGTTTCGCAAAGGCAAGTGCAGCTTTGTGGTCCGCATCGCTCTCTCCCGGAAATCCGGTCATCAGATCACAGGAAACCGCCACATGGCCAAGACGCTTTCGGATTGATTCTATTCTATCATAATACTGCTGTGTCGTATAAGGTCTGTGCATGGCTGCCAGTACCGAATCACATCCGCTTTGAAGCGGGATATGAAGATGTCGGGCGATTCTGTCCGGATACTGTTCCATTAAGGAAATCAGTGCATCATCAATTTCGGTAATCTCAATGGAGGAAATCCGGATTCTCTGAATCGGGGTTTCCTGCAGCAGCCGTTCCATTAACTGTGCCAGGGTAACACCGTGTTCCCTTCCATACCGTCCGGTATGAATGCCGGTCAGTACAACCTCACTGTAGGAGGCTGCGATTTTCCTGATTTCCCGTACAACCAGATCCGGCTCCATGGAGCGTTCCCTGCCTCTTGCATAGGGAATGATGCAGTAGGAACAGAACTGGTTACAGCCATCCTGAATCTTCAGGTAGGCACGGGAATGGTTTTCAAAATCACCTGCCAACAGCGGTTCAAACGGCATGCCCGCAAGATCATCGATTTCCCGGATCTTTTCATGTGTACTGACAAAGCGGTTGAGATATTCCGGCAGTTTCGACTTTTCCTTCGATCCGAGAATGATATCCGCTTCATCAAGACAACCGTCATTGATCTGGGCATAACATCCTACTACAGCCGTAATGCATTCCGGCTGTTGCCGTCTGATCCGATGCAGCATCTTTCTGCTTTTGGCAGCGGCGGTATTGGTCACCGCGCATGTGAAAATCAGTGCCGCATCACACGTTTCCCCGAACCCGGTTCTTTCCCACCCCTGTGATTCCAGGATGGAAGCGACGCTTTCCGCCTCATACGCATTGACTTTACAGCCAAGATTACAGATGGAAAATTTCATATCCGTTCCTTCTTTCATCCATTTCGGCCAGTACCGACAGGCCATAGACACAGGCTGTCTCTGCTCTCAGGATTCTTGAACCGAGTGTACACGGTGTATAGTTCCATGAGACAACCTGTTCAATTTCACTTTCCGAGAAGCCTCCCTCCGGTCCGATCAGTAAAACGGCACTGTCCTGCCCCGCATACAGCTGTGAAAGCCATGCGGAGGTACATCCCGCCTTCTCATAAGCGCATACCTTCAACTGTGCATCAATGTCCTTTAATTCCTCAAAGTCCATGATATCCGTTACTTCCGGTACGATGTTGCGCTTGCACTGTTGGGCTGCACTCAATACAATACTCTGCCAGCGTTCCCTCTGTCTGTCTGCCTTTTCCTTTCTGGCATGGACAACACAGCGGCTGGATTCAAACGGAATGATGCGGTCCACACCAAGTTCCGCTGCTTTCTGCAGAATCCATTCAAACTTCTCCCTGCGGATCAGAGCCACCGCAAGGGTTACCCGGCAGTGCATCTCATTGATTCTCTCATCTTCTTTTTCCACATGGGCAAAACATTTCTTTCCCTGACTGTGTACCGTCGCATAGTAGCCTTTGCCCTGATATACAAGCCGGACTGTCTCTTCATGCATGTGAAGCACATTCACCGCATGGTGGGCCTGTTCTTTTGTGAGTTCATACTCTTCACCGACTGTTAACGGTGTATCTGTGAAATACTGCTGCATACGTAATAAAGGAAAACGATTATTCGTCTTCCTCATCTCCTTCTTTATCTCTGATTTCCACCTTGACTTCAAGAACCTTTCTCTGGTCCGCCTTTGTAATGGTGACGTGCAGGTTCTTGTAATCAAACTGTTCGTTGATGCGTGGAATGTGACTCAGTTCATGAATTGCCCAGCCGGATACGGTAATGAAGTCAAACTCCTCATCTTCCTCTTCGACGTCAAATCGTTCAATCAGGTCATCGATTTCCGCATCGCCCTTGACAAGCCATGTATGATCATCGAGTTTCTGATAGAAATCCTCGACAATATCATGTTCATCCCAGATCTCACCGACAAGCTCCTCGATGATATCCTCAAGGGTAATGATTCCTTCGGTACCGCCGTACTCATCCAGTACCACAGCCATGTGCAGTTTGGATGCCTGAAGCTGTTTCATGACAACGGAAATGGCAGTGTTCGGGGATGTGTAGATCACCGGTTTGATGATCTTGCGCACCGGGCCGCGGTCATGGTAACGCAGTTCATAGAAATCCTTTTCATGGATGACACCGACAATGTTGTCAATGGAGTTTTCATACACCGGTAATCTGGAGAATGAATTCTCACGGAATACACGTTCAATCTCATCAATCGGGGTCGTCATGTCAACCGCCACAACATCGACTCTTGGCGTCAGGACATCCTTGACATCCAGGTCATTGAATGAGATCGCATTGGAAATCAGATCCGAGGCATGTTCCTCAAGATCCCCTTCACGTTCCGCCTCATCCACCATTGTGATCAGCTCATCGGAAATATCCGATTCATCCTCCTGGATCCTGATGATATGGTTGACAACCCATGTCCATCCGCTCAATAACCAGCTGAGCGGTCTTAACAGAAGCAGAAAAAACTTCACAACACCGACAAAGGTGCAGGAGAATTTCTCCGGACACTGTTTGGCAATGGATTTCGGCGCAATCTCGCCGAACATCAGGGTTGCGATTGTAAGCACAACCGTGGAAACGGTAGGTCCCTTCTGTCCCCCGACAAGCTGTGTAAACAGCAGGGTGGAAACGGTCGCCGCCGTAATATTGACAATGTTGTTTCCGATCAGAACCGTTGTCAGAAAACGGTCATAATCATCCAGTATCCTCAGAACAGCCGATGCTCTGTGATCACCGTCGGAAGCCATCGTTTTCAGTCTGATTTTGGATGCGCATGAAAATGCGGTTTCCGTCGCTGAAAACAGGGCAGAAAATACAAGCAGCACCACAACTGCCATGATCAGGGTATTCACATCCGTCATACAGACATCAGCTCTTTTCCGTATCTGCGCATTCCGCGCTTACTCAGTGGTATCGATGAATCGTCCAATTTGGTACACCTTCCTTTTTTAAATGCCGTTATTATACCATTATTCCGGTATGATACGCAAATCAGCCCTTTCTGATATGGCCTGCTGCGGTATGTCTGTCAAGGATTTCAGTCGTCACTTCAAAGATTGTCTGCGAACCGGCTGCAGTCATCGCATGACGCTGATCCACAGAAGAACGGCTGACATCATGTTCAAGCCAGTCACTGCCGTCATTGGAATCATTCAGCATAAGCGGCTGGAAATTGTCCATCGCGTGGGCAAAGCGGGATTCCATTGTCTTCCCTTCCTCAAACTCATCAAACAGTGCTCTGAATTCCTCTGCCTGATCTTCCGGCAGGATTCCAAACAGGTGTTCGGCAGCTTTCTGTTCTCTTTCCTTCTGTGTCTTTTTTGCTTCCTCATCATAGGCAAAGGTATCCCCTGCCTCAATTTCCACCACATCATGAATCAGACACATGATCATGACTTTTGTGATATCCACTTCCTTGTTGGCATATTCCTTCAGCAGGTATGCCATGATCGCCATATGCCATGCATGTTCGGCATCGTTTTCCTTTCTGCCATGATGGGACAGAGATGTCTGACGGAAGATATTCTTTTCCTCATCCAGTTTCAGGCAGAATGCAAGCTGTTGTTTCAGTCTTCCGTTCATTTCATATTCTCCAGGTGCTGTTCCACAAGGCGGGCAGCGATCCGCACGCATTCCTCACATTCACAAAGCACCTTTCCGGTTTCAATGCCTTTGATATCACGGCATACAAGGGCACCGGCCTGCTGTTCAAATGTATTGACAATACTTCTTTCCGCCATGTATGTCCCTGCCTTGGAATCCGGGCGTTCCAGATTCTTTGTGCTGTTTAACATCCCGATGACCATGCATGCCCCGTTGAGGGCACCGCACGTCCCTTTTGTACAGCCAAGTCCGCTGCCAAAGCATTCACTTACCGCAAACAGCTGTTTTTCATCTGTTTCAAGCACATCCGCAAATGCACAGATGACCGCCTGTGCACAGTTGTATCCTCTGTTCCTCTTTTCTACCGCAGATTCTTCTCTTTTCATATGTCCTCCATAACAAAAAAGCTATCAGAAACGATAGCTTTATGATCATTAACCTCTTCTGAAGAAGCCAGGGATGACGGAATCGTCATCGTTGTCATCGTCGCCGCCGAATGCGATTTCATCATCATCTTCGACAACAACGCTGTTGTCAGTTGCCCTGGCAGGTTCACCTGCGGATACAGGACTCTTCGCAGCAGCCGGACCGTCATTTCCGATGGTCTCATATGCCGGCAGATCAAAGCCTGTCGCAATAACGGATACAATGATGGAATCACCGATCTTGTCATTGATCGCAACACCGAAGATGATATCGATATCATTGCCTGCAGCTTCACGGATATAATCCACTGCTTCGGAAGCGTCATATGCGGACATGGTGGAGCCGCCGGTTACGTTGATGATGGCACTCTTTGCGCCTTCGATCTGTGCTTCCAGCAGTGGGGACTGAATGGCACGCTGTGCAGCTTCCTTTGCCTTATTGTCTCCATCAGCCATACCGATTCCGAACAGTGCGGAACCCTGGCCTTCCATAACGCTCTTGATATCTGCGAAGTCAAGGTTGATCATTGCAGGTACGGCAATCAGGTCAGTGATTGTCTGTACACCCTGACGCAGAATGTTATCTGCTTCTTTGAATGCATCTTCAAACGGAATATGACCGATGACTTCCAGAACCTTGTTGTTGGAAATGATGATCAGGGAGTCAACGTATTCCTTCAGCTGTTCAAGACCCTGTTCAGCCTGAACCATTCTCTTTCTTCCTTCAAAGGAGAACGGCTTTGTGACAATACCGACTGTCAGGCAGCCGAGTTCCTTGGCAACTTTTGCAAATAACGGTGCAGCACCTGTACCTGTACCGCCGCCCATGCCGGCTGTCAGGAAGATCATGTCTGCGCCTTCCATTGCCTTGCGGATTTCCTCTTCACTTTCAACTGCTGCCTTACGGCCGTTGTCAGGGTTTCCGCCTGCGCCCAGGCCTTCTCTGCCCAGCTGGATCTTATTTGCGACCGGAGAAATATCCAGTGCCTGCAGGTCTGTGTTTGCGACGTAGAATTCAACGCCCTGTACACCTTCCTGGACCATACGGTTAACGGCATTGGAACCGGCACCGCCGATACCGACAACCTTGATTTTTGCGATCTGGTTATATTGTAAATCTGCCATCTTTTTAATTACCTCTCAATTACATCTTTCCCTCTAAAAAGAGTCCCTTCAGCTTGCTTGTCAACGTGTCTTCCTTTGTATCAGAATCACTCTTCCGCCTGGAACGGTAGCTGACTGCCTTGACGAATGCGTCCATATCCAGGCTGTCATCAATGTATCCGCTGATCGGAAGCTTATCCTGATATGCATAGAACAGTCCAAGGCATGCGGTCAGTCCGGCATTCCTTGCGCCAAGGGTTTCAGGAATGTAATTCTGACATTCGACACCGAGTCTGCGGCTTAAAAGCGAGTCAAAACCCTGCATTTCGCCGCCTTCGCCTGTAATAATAACAGCTGTCGGCTCTGCTTGCAAGATCGGAGTGCATGTTTTTTCTATAGCGGAAATCCACGAATCGATGTTTTTCTTCACGCATCCGACCAGCTGTGCCTCATTGATCGTATGGGTTTCATCCCCGTCTGCCCAGATATGAACCGGGTTCTTTGAGAACTTCTCTTTGTCCAGCTGGCAACTGTATTTCAGCAGTTCCACCGCTGTTTCACTGCGGATGCCGTACTGATCGACAACCGGACCGACGATGGATCCGATACCGAACGGAGAGATCAGGGATGTGTTGATTCTGCCCTTTTTCAGCAGGGTGAGTGTTGTTGTCTCACGTTCCACCTTGAGAAGAATCAGCTGCTGGTTGACGGCTCTTTCAAATAACGCCGCCTCCTTGGCACATGCATATACATCCGGGAAGATATCCAGAACACTGATGCCTGACTTTTCCACTGCCATGACAAGGTCATAGGACAGTTTCCGATCGGCACATAACAGGTCGATATCCACGGACAGCTGCGAACATCTTTCCCCTACCGGAATCCGGCGGGTGGCGATGCCGTTGACAATATAACGTACGCATACGGTCTGAATCAGTGCATACTCACGGTTGATCTTCATCTGTTCTGCTTTGGATATGGCATTGCGCACATCCTGGATTGTGACGACACCGTCAATGCCTTCAATATCCACAGTCGAACGTACGGAATAGCGCTTCATACGGTAGGAAGGCATCGCAAGGATCACCTTTTTGATGGATGCCCCAACCATTTTGGACACATTGTCCGCTGCCGTACGGATGGCTTTGGATATGGCATCCGCGTCTGTCACTTTATTATAGGAAAGACCATTGCATGGGATTCTTTCCACTTTGATCACATTGAATCTGGTATTGAAGAATTCTCCGACAATCAGGCGTACCTCATGGTCGGCCACTTCCAATGCCGCAAAAATCTGTTTATCGCTCATGAAGTCTCCTTTCTTACACATCACATAGTTTATCACAGAACCGGATTGATTCAAACACAGAATCACCGTGCACGGTCCAAAAATATGCGAGATTTAACTGTTGCAATTCATAACATCCTATGGTATATTTTCTAGGCAATTATGAGTGAAGGAGGTTATGGTATGTCAAGAGTTTGTGCCGTATCCGGTAAGAAGGCGTTAAGCGGAAACAAGCGTTCCCATTCTTTAAGAGCTACAAGAAGAAAGTGGAATGTCAATCTGCAGAAAGTACATATGATTGTCGATGGTAAGCCGCAGACAGTTCGTATTTCTGCCCGTGCATTAAAGACACTCAAGTCCAAGAGCGCCAAGGCAGTAAAGGCATAAAAAAGAAGATTCCGAAGAATCTTTTTTTTAATCCCGGCTTCTGATCAGAAGGACGGGGTTTTTCTGTACCGTTACGGTACCCTTTTCACATACCAGTTCATTGGACACGGTGTACAGATCACTGGCGTGTATCGTTCTTTCCTGCAGCGGGTAGGCAAATCCCTGCAGTGTCAGAACGGATTCGCTTTCCGTAAAAAAGGAAAGATACGGCCAGTCATCCTTTGTCAGCACATGTGTTCCAACAGGTAACGCGCTGATCCGGTTTCGTGCATCCCTGAATGTGACCTTACCGGCATATTTCAGAGCCAGACGCAGATTGACAAGGGTGTGGTCCATTCTGCCGCCCAGTCCGCCGATGACTTCAATCACATCATAACCGAGTTCAATGGCCTTTGTGATGGCAGCTTCCGAATCCGAGTCATCCTTGATCGGATTGAGTACAATGGTCTGTTCACTGTACTGTTCGATCAGGGATAATTCACTGCGGTCAATCGAGTCAAAGTCACCGATGGCACATACCATGTGTATGCCATGACGTGCAAGGATCAGAGCGCCTTTGTCCGCTCCGATCCAGTCACAGTCGTTTTCTTCCACGTCGTCTGAGAATTTCAGAGCGATGACAGCTTTTCTTACCGTAAGGAGTCAACCGCCTTTCCGATATCCCCTTTGAATACATAAGAACCTGCCACAAGCACATCCACCCCTGCTTCACGGCACAGTTTTCCTGTTTCGCCATTGATTCCGCCATCCACTTCAATCACGGCCTTCGATCCTGCTTCATCCATCATCTGACGCAGTGATGCAATCTTTTCCACGGCTTCCGGATGAAAGGACTGACCGCCGAATCCAGGTTCCACGGACATGATCAGAAACAGATCAAAGTCTTGCAGGTACGGTTTCAGCACATCCACAGGCGTACCCGGTCTGATGGAAAGACCGGCTTTCTTCCCTTTGGCATGAATGCTTTCCGCAATGGTGCGGATTCTGCTTTCCTTTACTGCCTCATAGTGGAATGTGACAAGGTCGGCACCTGCTCTGATAAACACGTCCGCATAGTATTCCGGATCGTTTACCATCAGGTGTACATCCTTATATAATGGTGATATTTTACAGAATGCCTTCAGGATGTCCGGACCGAATGAGATATTCGGTACAAAACATCCGTCCATGACATCGTAGTGCATCCATTCCGCACCCGATGCGTTCAGTTCCTCAATCTGTGATTTCGTATCGGCGTAGTTCAAAGACAATACGCTTGGGGCAATCATCACTGTCATCAGTATGTTCTCCTTCTCTCCTGAATCATTGCCAGTATGGCAAGATAACTGTGATATCTGCGCAGCGGGATCTTTCCTTCCTCCACTGCCTGTTTGACGGCACATTCCGGTTCATTGTGATGCATGCAGTCATTGAAGCGGCATTTCCCAAGATACGGCACAAAGTCGGGAATGCACGGTCCGACTTCCTCCGCTTTGATTCCGGTAAAATCCAGGGATGAAAATCCCGGTGTATCCGCCACAAGTCCGCCGCATACCTCATGAAGCTCATTGTGTCTTGTCGTGTGTTTTCCTCTTCCCAGGGCTTTTGAAATCTCCTGGGTTGCCAGATGGAACGATGGTTCCAGTTCATTGATCAGGGTGCTCTTACCCGCACCGGACTGTCCTGTCAGCACCGATACCTTTTCTTCCAGCAGGGATGGAATTTCAGGATTCACGGTTCCCCTGCCGGTACGGATGACCTTCATCGGTCCTCTTTCATATTCCTGTATCTGTGCTTCGATTTCTTCTGGAATGCCGGTATCACACTTGGTAATGATCAGCACCGGCGTAATCCCGGCATGTCCGATCAGCACACAGAGTCTGTCAATCAGGGTCACGGAGAAATCCGGATCCCGCACGGACATGACAATCAGAGCCTGATCGACATTGGCCACAAACGGCCGGATCAGATGACTTTTCCTTGGCAGGATTCTGGTGATCACCCATCTGCCGCCCTGTTCACTCACCTGTACAAGATCTCCGGCGGCGGGGATGATCTGACGGCGGATCCTGCCGGAGAGAATGGCAATGTGCCTGTCTCCGTTTTCCATCAGGACCGTATATTCCTTGGATACGATTTTGATAATTCGTGCTTCTGTCATATTAATAGTAGTACAGCGTAATGTAGTTGTCGGTTGACTGTGTATACGATGTGCCGCTTGCCGGCATACAGTCGATGACAACACCGAAGGAAATGCCTGCCTGTTCATCCGGTGTCATCTCATCAATGTCCTTCGGCAGTGAACGGTTTGATGTGTATACCTTGAGTCCCATGCCCTCCAGTTCACTGACCGCATCGGAAATACTCTTACCGATGATATCCTCAGGGATTGTCACGGTCGGATAGGCACTGTAGGTAAAGGTAATTGAGGTCACCCTGTTCGGATCAAACAGGGTATCCGGTGTCAGCTGGGTCTGGGAGAGAATCGTACCGGATGTGATCGGTGAGGATTCCTCCTGAATGTTGATCTTCATGTTCGGATATTCCTTCATGATCTCATCGCATACCTCATTGATGTTTCTGCCGGTATAGTCCTTGGCCGCCACACCGATTCCGCTGGACACCACAATCTCAACCGCACTGTCCTTTTCAATGTCAGTACCCTCCTGCGGGGTAACGGAAATGATTGTTCCGGCCGGCTGGTCGGTTGTCAGTTCATAGCGGATCTTCTGTTCATCAATGGAAAGACCCTTTTCTTCCAGGGCTGCCGAGGCATCGGACAATGACATGCCGGTAATCTGCGGCACCTGGACAGTCGAACCAAAGGAAATCACGCCTGTAAAGATCATGGCGGATCCTACTCCGAATACAATCAGAAGGCAGAGAATGAGAATCAGAAACTTCAGTGTTCTTGTTCTGGAAGCCTCTTTTTCCATTTCCTTACGGGCATCACGCTGTGGTGTTTCACTCCTGCGGATCTGTGTTTCTGCCTGTTTGAGATTCTTTGGAATGTCCGTTTTCTTCACCGGTGTTTCCCGGATCACAAGCTTCCGTTCATTCTGTCTTTCCCCGCGCAGGCATGTGCTGACATCCGCCAGCATTTCCTCCGCATTCCGATAACGCAGGGATGGATCCTTGACCGTAGCCTTTGTGATAATGTTTTCCAGTGACTGCGGTACGGTGGAATTGATTTCCCGAACCGAAGGCATCGGTTCACGCATGTGTTTGAGGGCTACCTGCACAGCCTGATCCGCCTTGAACGGCACATCCCCGGACAGCATTTCATACAGTACAATGCCAAGGGCATAGATATCGGACTGGAAGGAGGCAGGTTCCCCCTTGGCCAGTTCCGGTGCCAGATAATGTACGGAACCCATGACATTGTTGGCCTGTGTCAGCTGTACGGAGCCAAGTGCCGTGGCGATACCGAAGTCAAGGATCTTGAGGGAGCCGTCTGCCTTGATGATGACATTCTGCGGCTTGATGTCACGGTGAATAATGCCTCTGCTGTGAGCTTCGGCCACCGCCGAACACAGCTGCTTCATGATATCCACAGCCTCCTCGTTGACAAGCGGACCGCGGGAGCGGATCACCTGTTTGAGCGTTTTGCCCGGTACATATTCCATGACGATGTAATGATGATCCTTGTAATCACCGACATCGTAGATTTCGACAATATTCGGATGTGCAAGGGATGCGGCAGCCTGTGCCTCCCTTTCAAATCTGAGAATGGATACGGTATCTCCGGAGAGATCCGCTCGCAGAATCTTGATGGCAACCTGACGGTTGAGAATAGTGTCAACCGCAAGAAACACATCGGCCATACCACCCTGACCGATATGCGATACGACTTCGTATCTGCCCGCAATCATGTTGTTAGAGGACATTTTCCGCTTCCTCCAGGTCAATGAAGATGACCGTCACATTATCATAACCGCCGGCTTCCAGTGCCGCCTTCATGAGATTTCTTGCACGTAAAGAGGGATCCATGTCCGGATTCATGACAATGGAAATGATCTTTTTCTCATCCACATAGCCATGAAGTCCATCCGAACAGATCAGGAATCCATCCATCTTTTCCTGATGCAGAGCGATATCCCCCCGCACGGTCGGCCATACTCCAAGGGCGTTTGTCAGCACGTTTTTCCGCGGTGAGTTTTTCGCCTCCTCCGGTGTCAACTCTCCGTGCATGATCATGTCATTGACAAGGGAGTGATCCATCGTAATCTGTTTGAACCGTCCGTTTTTCCACCATGCGTATGTACGGGAATCACCGATATTGACGACGATCTTTCCAAACCCTGTCAGCATCACACCGGACAGTGTGGTACCCATACCCTTGAGTTTTGGATTGGAGGCACCGTAGCTGAAGATCTCATAGTTGACCATTGTGATCATCTTACGGATCCATTCCATTGCCTGCTGGGCATCGCTGAAGCCGTCCGTTTCGGAAAAGGCTGCGGAAAACATCGATACCGCCATTCCGCTGGCAATATCCCCTCCGGAATTTCCGCCGATCCCGTCCGCCACAATCGCAAAAACGTCATTGGCCTGATTGGTGGCGATGACGTAGGAATCCTGATTGTTTTTTCTGACCAGACCGCGGTCGGTTATTCCGTAATACTTCATGAATTCACTTTTCCCTTTTCGTGTTTTGCGCGCAGCTGACCGCAGGCAGCGTCGATGTCGTCTCCGTGTTTCTGACGCAGTGTTGCCTTGACGCCGTGCTTCATCAGCACATCATAGAAGTGCAGTGCCTTCTTTTCACTGACTCCCTGATATCCGTTTTCATCCACCTCATTGTATGGAATCAGGTTGACATATGCATTCATACCGCGGATCAGGTCCGCAAGTTCCACGGCATGGGCGTCGGTGTCATTGACGCCGTGAAGCAGAATGTATTCAAATGTCAGTCTGCGGTGGTTGTTTTCACTGTAGTCACGCAGGGCATCCATCAGCTCATCCAGCGGGTAGGCTCTGTCTACAGGCATGATCTTTTCACGCAGTTCATTATTCGGCGCATGCAGGGAAACTGCCAGGTTGTACTGGTAATGGCCCTGGGCAAAGGCACGGATTTTCGGTACGATGCCGCAGGTGGAAATCGTGATGTGTCTTGCGCCGATCGCAAGTCCAAGATCGGAGTTGACAATCGAACAGAAGTTCATGACATTGTCATAGTTGTCAAACGGTTCCCCGGTACCCATGATGACGATATTGTCCACACGTCTGTCCATCTCATCCAGCACCTTCTGTACATACATCACTTCTCCGACCATTTCACCCGCACTCAGGTCTCTCTGCTTTTTCAACAGGCCGGAGGCACAGAATGTGCAGCCCATATTACAGCCTACCTGTGAGGTGACACACAGCGAGTCACCGAAGTGAAAATGCATCAGTACCGCTTCGACACTGGAACCATCCAGCATCTGAAGCAGAAACTTGATCGTACCGTCTCTGGATACCTGACGGGTCAGTTCCCGTACCGGCATGATCGCATATTCCGTGTTTAATGTTTCAATCAGTGATGCAGGAAGGTCGCTCATCTGCGCAAAGGAAAGCACGCGCTTCCGGTATAACCATGTAAATAACTGTTTTGCCCGATACGGTTTCTGTCCGTATTTTCCCAGCATTTCTTCCAGCTGTTTCAGATTCAGATCATATATTGTTTTCATACGTGCACTATCATATCATATTCCCGCCCGTTTTACACAGCAGGGCCGCATAAAAGCCATCGTGACTCTTATCCGGGAATATCGTCATTTCCCTTTCCAGTACAAAGGATGGATGTTCCTTCAGGAACGCCTCCACCTGTTTCTCATTTTCCTTCTTATTCAATGTGCATGTGCTGTACACCAGTTTTCCGTTTTCTCTTAGATATTGTGCGGATACATCCAGGATCTGTTTCTGCACGGCTGTGATTTCATCCAGGTCCTGCGGCTGCACATGCCAGCGGATTTCCGGTTTATGACAGAGGTCACCAAGTCCCGAACACGGCACATCGCACAGAATCCTGTCATACTTTTCCTTCCATTCTTCTCTGTACACACAGGCATCGTTGACCATTGTCCTTACGATTGCGACGCCTGTCTTTTCCATCAGGGCATCAATCAGTCCGACTCTGTGTTCATACAGATCACAGGCGGTAATCTCTCCCTGATTATGCATCATAACCGCACACATCTGTGTCTTTGTGCCGGGAGAAGCACATACATCCAATACCTTCATGCCAGGCTGCGGGTTCAACAGTGTAACCGGGACAAGCGAGGACGGGTTCTGGATCAGTACTCTGCCCTGTCTGAAATCCTCCGTTTTCTGTACCGGTACAGAAGAGGTGAAGCTGAATTCATCGATGAAATGATCATCGGCGTATGCTTTCAGCTGTTCCTTTTCCCCTTTGAGCGGATTCCATCTGCCGAATACACTGCCCGCTGATACAAACCGGGTCAGGAATGCATGTGTGTTCTCTTCCCCGTACTGTTTTGTCCACATGCGTACAATCCACTCCGGCATACTGTATTGAACCGGAAGCGGCAGATTGTCAGGGAGTCTGGTTTCGGCTGCCCTGCGCAGCACCGCATTGACAAAGCTCCTGTCCCTGAAATCCGCAATCCGGTTGGCTTCATTGATCACCGCATACACAGGTGTCGACATTTCATGGATCTCATAACAGGCAAAGTCCAGCAGTACTTCGCTTTTCCGTCTGACCTTTGTGTGCACATGGGGTTTCCAGTACATTTCCATCTTACTGCGGTTACGGATCGTTCCGTACACACACTCGGTAATATAGCCCATCTGTGCCGGGTCGGCTTTACATTCCCGTAACAGCAGTGAGGCAAACCCGTGTTCGTAAAACACACGGTACAGGATTCTGACAACAGTTTCTCGCGCATTCATAACAGTGACAGCGGGTTGACATCCACCCGCACTCCTTCCGGTTTTGTTTTCTGAGAGTCAAACCACGCCTGTACGGCATCCCGCATCTCATCGGGGTTTCTGCCTTTGAGTATGACTCTGTTTCGATAACAGTCATTGATTCTCAGCAGTGAAATGACACCGATCACACGGAAGTTTCCGTGAATCTCATTGCGGATGGCCAATGCGGTCTCATCGCATTTCTTCCGGTATTTCGATGTGACGGAAATACAGATCAGATATGTATACGGCGGCATCATGGCCATGTGTCTGTAATGCATTTCCATACGGTAAAAGGCATCATAATCATGTCTTACAACACACTGCAGCACCTCATGTCCGGGATCGTACACCTGCAGGATCACCTGTCCTGCACTGTCCTTTCTGCCGCTTCTTCCTCCCGCCTGCATAAGCAGATCAAAGGTTTCCTCACAGCTTCTGTAATCGGTGCGGTACAGTCCCTCATCCGCATTGATGATGCCCACAAGCGTGACATCCGGATAATCCAGTCCCTTGGCAATCATCTGGGTGCCGATCAGAATATCGGCTTCTTTTCTGCCAAAGGCATCCAGGATCTTCTGGTGGGCGTTCTTTCTGTTTGTCGTGTCCGCATCCATGCGCAGCACACGCGCTTCCGGAAACATCTGTTCCACCGTTTCCTGCAGTTTCTGGGTTCCAAATCCATATGTCGTAAAGCCATCCGTGCTTCCACAGGACGGACAGCGTTTCGGTACCATCATCTCATACCCGCATGTATGACATTTCATTCTGCGGATATCCTTGTGATAGCTCATCGCAATCTCACAGTGCGGGCACATCAGTACCTCATCACAGCTGCGACAGCGGATCTTATTATGAAAGCCTCTTCGATTCAACAGAAGGATCACCTGTTTCCGTTGTGAAAGCCTCAGGGCTATCCCGTCTTTGAGTTCATCGGAAATCACTTCACTCTCTCCGCTTTTTGCCTTCTTCATATCCACAAGCCGTACTTCCGGCATACAGGCATTGACTCTTTCATCCATTACAAGCAGGTGGTAAATCCCCTTTAATGCCCTTGCGTAGGAATCCAGGGATGGGGTCGCACTGCCCATGATCAGTTTTGCATGGTGATATTCTGCCCGGAACATGGCCATGTCTCTTGTGTGGTAACACGGCTGTACATCCTGTTTGTAGGAGGTGTCATGTTCCTCATCCATGATGATCAGGCCAAGGTCCTGAAACGGCAGGAACACCGCACTTCTTGTCCCGACCACAATGCATGCCCGCCCATTTGAAACAAGGCGGTACTGTTCATACTTCTGCTGGTCGGAAAGCGAGCTGTGATACACAGCCAGGCAGTTTCCAAACCGGGTCTTTACACGTGCAATCATCTGGGGTGTCAAAGCGATTTCCGGCACAAGAAACAGAACCTGTCTGCCCTGTTTCAGGGTTTCCTGCGCCAGCTGAAAATACACTTCCGTCTTACCCGAACCGGTTACCCCTTTTAACAGGAACACCGAATCCCCGCTTTGACGGATTTCATCAAGAATCCGGTTCTGAAGCGGTGTCAGAGGGTATGGACACGGGGCAATGGACAATGCCTCACTCTGTGCCTCACGCTCTTTGACAGTCACTTCCAGCGCACCGCGATCAATCAGGGCTCTGGCCTGGTTGGGAAAGGCTTTGCGAAGATCGGAATACTTCATTTCCCCTGCCTGCTGTACAAACATGTAGGCCTGAAGCTGTTTTGGGGTCAGGCTGACCTCTTTGTCGGACACACGTACATGTTTTTCCTGTACCGCGGTACCGGAGGTGGAGGAAGGACGCACCTTCCCTGTCAGGATGGTCTGAAAACAGCTGATTGTCGGTGAAATCGTGATGGTTTTCATATACAGTGCCAGATCATGGAGTTCCTCATTGATCAAAGGTGTATGGTCAATGACTTCCGTTATGGCTTTCAGGTGAATGCCATGGCGTTCCTCATAGGTTTTCTGCGGTTCATCCAGCGGTTCAACCGCCTCCACAAAACCGATGACCTGGCGGTTTCCAAACGGTACCCGCACACGGCATCCGGGCATGACATGCGTGTCACTGATATAGTCATATGTCTGATCCAGATTACGGATCGGATGTTCAATCCAGCACTTTACAATTTCCATTCCTTAATTGTACCGAAAAAAAATGGGAAAGGAAGAAGGAATACAGTATAATAGGAAACACATTCATGGAGGATTTTATGCAGAAATGGAAACGGATTGTCATCAAGACGGGTACCACGTCTCTGACCCATCCAAACGGAACTCTGAATATCCGCAGAGTTGAGAAACTGGCAAAAGTGATCTGCGATATCGCCAACAGCGGCGTACAGATCATCTTTGTATCATCCGGTGCGATTTCTATGGGCGTCGGAAAACTCGGACTCCCCGCAAAGCCCTCCGATATGGCAGGGAAACAGGCATGTGCAGCCGTGGGACAGTGTGAACTGATGTACATCTACGACAGACTGTTTTCCGAATACAACAGAAACATTGCCCAGATTCTTCTGACTGGTGAGGATCTTTCCACGGACAACCGGCTGAAAAACTTCCGCAATACAATGAACCGGCTGCTGGAGTTTCATGTCATTCCGGTTCTCAACGAAAACGATACGGTCGCCACAGAGGAAATCGCATCCATTGGAGACAACGACACCCTGGCATCCCTTGTCAGTGTTCACTGTCATGCGGATCTTCTGATCCTGTTCTCCGATATTGACGGTGTGTATACAAGCGACCCGCATACCGATCCGGATGCGAAGCTGATTCCGGAAATCCGGGAGATTGACGGATATATCGAATCCCTGGCGTCTGATTCCGTATCCGGTCAGGGTACCGGCGGTATGATCACAAAGATCAATGCCGCAAAGACATGCATGTCCCATGGCATTGACATGATCATTGCCAACGGACAGAATCCGGATGTCCTGTATGACATCATGGAAGGAAAGAAGGCCGGTACCTTCTTTCAGGGGAAAAAGGAATGAACATTGAGGAAATCACGACACGCAGTAAGGCTGCGGCGAAAATCACAAGAACACTGTCAGCTGAAACAAGAAACACGGTACTGATGCAGTTTGCGCAGAATCTGCGGGATGACATGGATGAGATCCTGAACGCCAATCTGCAGGATGTGGACAATGCCATTGCAGCAGGCATGAAGGCATCGTTTGTGGATCGGCTGAAACTGTCACAGCAGCGGATTGAAGGCATGGCCAGAGGCATTGAGGAAACGGTACAGCTTCCGGATCCGTTGAACATCGTACTGGAAGACAGAGTTCTTTCCAGCGGCATCCGACTGAAGAAGATCACCTGTGCCATCGGTGTCATCGGGATCATCTTTGAATCCCGTCCGAATGTGGCGGCGGATTGTGCGGCGTTAACCTTCAAATCCGGTAATGCCTGCATTCTCAAGGGAGGAAAGGAATCGTATCTCTCCTGTCTTGCCATAGTGGAATCGATGAAAAAGGCACTGCGTGAAAACAGGATCAATGAGGATGCGGTCATCCTTCTGGAACATCCGGGACATGAGGAAACCAATGCCTGGATTGCGGGAAAAGGAAACATGGATCTTCTGATTCCAAGAGGCAGTGCAAAGCTGATCAATGCGGTGGTGGATCACGCAAAGGTGCCGGTCATCGAAACCGGTGCGGGTGTCTGTCATGTGTATGTGGATCAGAGTGCAGACATTGACATGGCGGTCAATGTGATCATCAATGCCAAGTGTCAGCGCCCTTCCGTATGCAATGCCATGGAAACACTGCTTGTACACAGAAACATTGCCGGACAGCTTCTGCCTGTCCTTTCTGAAGAGCTGAAGGAAAACAATGTGAAGGTATATGCGGATGAAGCAGCCCTTGCCTGGATTCCGGAGTCTGAGGCAGCGGATGAGGAATCATGGAAAACGGAATACAATGATCTGATCATGAATCTGAAAATCGTTGAAAATACGAAGGAAGCCGTGGATCATATTGAAAAATACGGCACACATCACAGCGAAAGTATTCTCTCTGAGGATCAGAATGAAGTACAATATTTTATGAACAACATTGACAGTGCATGTGTTTATCACAATGCCAGTACCAGATTTACGGACGGCAATGAGTTCGGACTGGGTGCGGAGATCGGAATCAGTACCCAGAAAATGCATGCCAGAGGGCCGATGGGCCTGCAGGCACTGACCACAATCACATACCATCTTGAAGGAAACGGGGAGGTTAGGAAATGAAAACACAGAAGAAGTACACACTTGGAATCATCGGCCTTGGTCATATGGGTTCTGCCATTGCCAAAGGCGCAGTCGCAAACGAATACATCGAACGTTACAGAATCGGTGTCTATGATCCTTCCGATCATGCGAGAAAGACATCCATCACGGAGGGCTTTGCCTATCTGGATGATGTGCATGCGCTGATCCGGGATTCTCATATCATTCTGCTTGCGGTAACACCACAACAAGTGGAAGGCGTTCTTGATGAAATTGCGGAAGATGAGATGGATGTCGTATTATCCATCGTAACAGGTGTATCCATTGCCCATCTGCAGGAAAGACTGCACAACACACCGATCATCCGTTCCATGCCGAACACCCCTCTTCAGATCAGAGCCGGCGCAACGGCATTATGCATGTCATCCAACTGCAAAGCAGACGACTATGACTTTGTATTCCAGCTGTTCTCTTCCATGGGCGTGACACGCACCATTCCGGAGGAGAAGATGAACGATATCGTTACCGTACACGGTTCCATTCCGGCATATGTATACTACTTTGTACAGTGCCTGCTGGATGATGCGGTCAGCCGCGGTATTGATGAAAGAGATGCACGTGCCCTGCTTGTGCAGACATTCATCGGTTCAGCTGAACTGCTTAAGAAAAACGCAGACCGTTCCATTGAGGAATTCGTGGATGAGGTATGTTCCAAGGGCGGTACGACAATTGAGGCAATCGGAGAACTCAAGGCACGTCATATCGATGAGATCATCCATGACGCCAATGAAAAGTGCATTGCCCGTGCAAAACAGCTGGGCAGGTAATGGAAAGCAGCTCGAATGTGAGCTGCTTTTTTTATTATGTAGGCAAGAATACCCCGTCTGTAATCTCTGATTCAGGCGGGGATG
>JBJEFE010000034.1:0-2441 GCA_051873755.1 Bulleidia sp.
GCATGTGATGCCGATTGCGGGAAGTCATGGAAACAACCGCTATCTCAAAGCGATCAGTTCCTGCTTTATCGCAATCATTGCAGCCACAATCGTCAGCTCCATCTTCACATTCATCGGCAACCTGCCGTTTACAGAGTGCGATCACTTGTTGTGGCTGTGCCGATATCAATGGCAGACGAAAGTCTGGGTGATCATAAACGTTTGGAAGCCCCATCCCATAACCGCAGGTTTAGGTGGGGTAGTTCACTCCGCTGTTCTTCCTGCCTCTGATGTTTACAACACCGCTTCCCGGCACACTGACATATGTTGTGATGAAAATCGGATTCATTCCGATCCCTCACGGACTTCAGCTGCCTTGGACAATGCCTCCTGTCATCAATGGTTTCCTGCAGGGTGGTGTCATGTTGGCATTATGGGAACTGTTAATGGTACTGGCTTCCATCATAATCTGGTATCCATTCTTCAAAATGGGTGATAAGATTGCTTTAAAGGAAGAGAGTTCCACAAACTGATGAGCAAACAGTACCGGAATTCCTTCCGGCATTGTTTCGAAAGGAAAGAAAGAGTTATGAAATTACTGATTCAATCAGATGATTACGGAATCACACCGGCAGTGTCCGACGGTATCATTTATGGCATTACCCATGGTGTTGTCAGAAACACAGGCCTGTTTTCAAATATGCCCTGGGCAAAGGAATGTGTGGAGAAGATCATACCATACCTGGATGATATTGCCTTCGGTATTGACCTAAATGCCTCCACAGGAAGTTCCCTGCTTGGATATGATAAGGTCCCGAACCTGTGTCATCCGGATGGTTCCTTTCTGACATCAAAGGAAAACAGAAAAGCGGATGAAACCGCCCCGAACCATGACCATGTGAATCATGATCAGCTGTATGCGGAATTCGATGCCCAGGTACAGAAATTCATTGAACTTGTCGGTAAAGTACCGGATTACATTCATGCACATGCCTACGGTACAGCCACAACAGAACAGGTAAGAAGGGAAATCGCACAGAAGTACGACAGACCGTATTCCAAAACAACGTCCGACCTGCTTGTAGGAGGCTATACTAATATGAACTGGTATATCATGGGAGGACCGGAAGCGCAGCTGAATGAGGATCTGGAATCATTCATTGTCGAGAATCAAAGCGGATTTGATATGGACGGTTACGGCTATCTGATCACACACTGCGGTTATGCGGATGCTGTACTGTTTGAACTGTCCAGCTTCAATCTGTGCAGAGTCAAGGATTTGCAGGCTTTAACAGGCGACAGAGTGAAAAACTGGATCAAAGACAACAACATCGAACTGATCACATACAACGATCTTGACAGAGATCATTGGGCAAATTAAATGATAATACAGAATCGTACTGCCGGAATCTGTTGCCGGCAGTACTTTTCGCTGTTTGAAAGGAAAAGAATATGAAAATGATGACGATATTACTGAAACAGATCATCCTGCTGTTTGTGCTGATGTTCATCGGTTATGGTCTGTGCAGAAAAAAGCCTGTGACACTGCAGGGAAGCTAGAGATCGGAAGAATTCTTCTGAATCTTGTCATACCCTGCGTGATCATCAACAGTTTCTGGTGTGAGAAAAGTACGGAAAAACAACCGCTCTGATCATGCGGCAATCGTATCCACGGTTGTCATGTTTCTGGCAGTATTGGTATCCACACTGATCTATGGGAAAAAGGACGGCGTGGCCTGTTTCTCCTCTGCATTCTCCAACGCCGGATTCATCGGGATTCCGCTTGTACAGGCAGTACTCGGGACCGGTGCGGTATTCCATATTTCCATCATGATTGTACTGGTCAATCTGCTTCAGTGGACCTATGGCCTGTATATCATGACAGGGGATCCATCAAAGATGAGTCCAAAGACAGTCATGAAAAACCCGGTTGTCATATCGGTTGTGATTGGTCTGATCATCTATCTGACAGGCATTCCGCATTTTGCCTTTATCGATACACTGCTGTCCACCATTACCTGTGTCAATACACCACTGGCAATGATTGTCAGCGGTGTATACATGGCACAATCCCCGATCATTGAAATCCTGACAAACAGGAAAGCATGGATGGTCAGTGCAGTCCGTCTGCTTGTCATACCGGTACTGACACTGATTGTATTAAAACTCCTGCTGTATGGTTCCGCAAAACTCAAATCCGCAATCCTGATTGCGGCCGCATGTCCGGTTGGATCCAATGTGTCTATCTTTGCCCAGCAGGTGAACTGTTCGTTTACCGATGCGGCATACCAGGTATGCCTGTCCACACTGTTATGCCTGTTTACACTGCCTGCTGTATTTATCATTTCATCGTATATTCTGTAAAAAATGAGGGTCAACGGGGAAATTCGTTGATGAGCTGATATCTTAATATATACAGACATATTCAATACTTCTGGTATGTCTGTATTTTTTACACTCTC
>JBJEFE010000035.1:0-2405 GCA_051873755.1 Bulleidia sp.
AAGGATTACAGGCAAGAAAGAATCTGGACCCTTCTGTCAGAAAACAGAAGGAAAGGATCATCTGTGACACAATGATTTCCATCCTGTCTGCCCATCATACCATTGCCTTTTATTATCCGATCAAAGATGAGGTGAATATCCGGCCTGCCATACAGTATGCATTACACAATGGGAAAACCGTATGCCTGCCTGTGATCAGAGAAGGCACAATGTTCTTTTCAGGGATCCGTGATCTTCAATCACTCAGAACCGGCATGTACAACATCCCTGAACCTGCCTTTGATCCGATTCCCTTATCTGAGATTGACCTTGTCTTTGTACCACTGACTTCCTTTGATGACAGAAACAACCGGACAGGTTATGGAAAGGGGTATTATGACGCCGTATTGTCATCTATGCATAACCGTATCGGTGTTGCCTTTATCGAACAGAAAGCGGATTCCATTGAAACAGACGTCCATGATATTGCACTGGATGGTGTCATTTACGCATGATTCACTGTTGTGCACAAACTGTAAAAGTGTGTGAACAATGTGTATATTTCCGCACGGGTTTGCGTTTTTGTTCTGAATACGGTAAAATGTTCCTGTTATCGTAAAAAAGAAAGACAGAAAGGAGATGAGGGGATGAAGAAAAGAATACTGAAAATTCTTCCGGTTGCCACAGCGGCAGTCCTTGTCAGCTCACAGCAGCTGCTTGCCTATGACAGTATCCGCATCAGCCGGAGTCTGAACGGTTCCGATGCCTCAAATGTGTTCGAATCCACTGTCAACCAGAATAAACAGCAGATGTATGCCGTCCTGGATACGAATATTCTTTCCCAGCCTTCTTCCGTCGCTTCCGCAGTTGAACGTGTTTCAAAGGGTGCTTCCCTTTATGTTGTGAATATCGAAGGTGAAATGTGTCAGGTACTGACAGAGTCCGGCAATACCGGTTATGTCTCCGTCACAAAACTGACGGACACATCCACATATGTGTTTCATGATGCGGATGCGGTTGTATATGTACAGGATGGAACAGAGGTCAGAACACAGCCGGATGACAACGCACCGGTTGTCAATACACTTTCAAAGAATACAGAAGTCCATGTGACCGGGGTCAATGAACATAACTACACACGTGTGTCCATTGACGGCGGTACATATTATATTCATTCCGACAATCTGAGTGAAAACAGGATCTACACCCCGCAGCCGTCTTTCTGGACAGGTGCCATTCTGACACCGGGATCCGGAACAATCATCGGACCAAGCGGAAAAGAGACATATTACAACCTGAATATGTCCGTCTGTGTCGCCAACGCACAGCGTGCAGGTGCACAGGGTGAGTACTGGGTCAGAGAAGACGGAGTCAAGATGCTTGGTGACTATGTCATGGTCGCGGCAAACTTCGCCATCCGTCCGTTAGGCACGATTGTACCGACAAGCCTTGGTATGGGCATTGTCGTCGATACCGGCGGATTTGCATTGAACAACCCGACCCAGCTGGATATCGCGGTTGCCTGGTAATACAGAACATGTCCTGTTTGAAGACAGGACTTTTTTGCGGAGGGAATATGGAAGAGGACAGAGAGAAACTGTTTGATGTACCGGATGAAGCGGAACACATGCTGGATGAACAGGAATTCACAAAAGCGCTGCACCGCATGTCGGATACCGACCGTCATCTGTTTGAGAATACCGGTGTGATCCACATTGACAGAGACATGCCTGCGGAAACACAGACCATGCATGTCGTCAGCCTGACAAAAAAACACATGGAAAAACGGAACTTCGTATTCCGGATCATTCTTGTACTTCTGATTACCGGTGTATTGACCGGTACAATCGGAATTGTACTGAAAAATACCGTATTCTCACAGGATAGAAAAAAGGATCCGGGATATACCGGCCAGCCTGTGAATATCGATGCGGACCATTTCCCGGATGAAGCCTTCCGCAGTTATATCAGAGCCAGAATCGATACCGATCAGGATGGTATTCTCAGCAGTCAGGAACGGGAGGGACTGATGATCATGATCGTTCCCGAGGATGCCAGTATCGTGTCCATTCAGGGCGTGGAACTGTTTGACAACCTGCAGTCACTGACACTGCGTCATACATCCGTCACTTCACTGGATCTGTCATCCCTGTATGAACTGTCATTCCTGGATGTATCAGATACACAGATCACATCACTGAATCTGCAGAGTCAGGAAAAACTCGTGGATGTACGCGCGGACAACACCCCGGCATTAACGGAAGTATACATGCCCGGTAAATCCATGATCCGTTCTTTTTCCACCGACAACTCCGCCATCACATGTGAACGTGATGACAACGGGTATTACGTCGGCTGTACATTAAAACAGCCGTGAATTACCCCACCTGAACCTACGGCTATAGGTGGGGCTTCTAAGACTACGC
>JBJEFE010000036.1:0-13118 GCA_051873755.1 Bulleidia sp.
CTACACTTTACTTATTTCCTTTTTTTCTGAATTGTTCGCGGAAAAGGAGAAAAAAACTTAAAAAAGATGTTCCGGTTTTCCGGAACACCTTATGTTGCTGTGTTATTCGTCTGTCTTCTTTGTCTTTGAAGCAGTCTTTTTCGCTGTCGTTTTCTTTGCGGCAGTTACTTTCTTTTCAGCCTTTGGCTTTGGTTTTGAATAGTTAAAGCGGAAGACAGCGACACCGTACGCAGGCAGCGGATAGGAGATGTACTGTTCACGTCCGTCACATTCGCCCTTCTTTGCGGTGAAGACCTTCTTGTTGTCCTTATCTGTCGGAACCTTTCCGTGTTCATCCAGTACAAGTGTGTAGTTTGTCTTGCATGGAACACCCATTCTGAAGTCTGCTCTTTCAACAGGTGTGAAATTCATGACAAACAACAGAGAATTCTTACCTGTTGTATCCTTTCTGACAAAGGAGAAGATGGAGCGGTCCGCATCATCAACCAGTACCCATTCAAATCCTTCCCATGTATCATCCAGTGCATACAATGCAGGATATTCCTTATACATGTGAAGCAGGTCTCTGACATAGTTCTGCAGATCCTTATGTGCAGGCTGTTCCAGTTCATTCCAGCTCAGCTCTGTTGCCTCACTCCACTCATGTTCCTGACCGAAGTCCTGCCCCATGAACAGCAGCTTCTTACCGGCATGGCCCATCATGAATGCGTAACCTGCCTTGAGGTTGGCAAACTTGTCATCTCCCAGACCCGGCATCTTGTTGATCATGGAGCACTTCAGATGAACAACCTCATCATGGGATAATACGAGGATGAATTTTTCACTATATGCATATGACATGCCGAATGTCATCTTGTTGTGGTTGTATTTACGGAAATACGGATCCAGTTTCATATAATCCAGGAAGTCGTGCATCCAGCCCATGTTCCACTTGTATGTGAAACCAAGACCGTCATTTTCCGGTGCTTCCGTAATCTTCGGCCATGCGGTGGATTCCTCCGCAACGATGAATGTACCGTCTTTTCTGCCTCTGATGATGGAATTCAGATGCTTGAAGAATTCCATGGCATCCAGATTGCCGTTTCCGCCATACTTGTTGGCAACCCACTGACCGTCCTTACGGCCGTAGTCCAGATACAGCATGGACGCAACCGCATCCACTCTCAGACCGTCGATGTGGAATTCATCGAACCAGTACAGAGCGTTGGAAATCAGGAAGTTCTGAACCTCATTCTTGGAATAGTCAAAGATCTTTGTACCCCAGTCCGGATGTTCACCTAGTCTTGGATCCGCGTATTCATATGTCGGTGTGCCATCAAACAGTGCCAGTCCATGTCCATCACGCGGGAAGTGTGCAGGTACCCAGTCGAGGATGACACCGATATTGTTGTCATGCATCTTTTCGACAAAGTACTGGAAATCCTCCGGTAATCCGTAACGGCTTGTAGGTGCGAAATAACCGGTTACCTGATAACCCCAGGAACCGTCAAACGGATGTTCGGCGATACCCATCAGTTCCACATGCGTATAACCCATGTCTGTGCAGTATTCCACGAGTTCATCCGCATATTCACGGTAGTTCTTGAATCCGTCCTTTGTGCCGTCATCCGCTTTTCTCCAGGAACCCAGATGTACTTCATAAATGGCCATCGGACTTTCAAATGTATTCTGCTTTGCACGGGCACTCATCCATTTGGAATCCTTCCAGGTGTGGTTTGCAATTGTTGCGGTTCTGGACGCATTGCCTGGACGCAGTTCACTTGAGAATGCATACGGGTCCGCCTTGAACAGCTGTCTTCCATCCGGTGTATGCACAACATACTTGTACAGTTCACCATAACCCATGCCTTCAACGAATCCCTCAAAGATTCCGGAAGTGCCCTGCGGCTTGAGTTCATACATGTCCGCAGCCCAGTTATTGGATTCACATGCGACTGTTACCTTTGCGGCATGTGGTGCCCATACAGCAAAATGCATGCCTTCCTTACCATCCACGACAGCCTTATGTGCACCCATCTTATTGTAGATCTTGTAGTTTCTGCCTTCTCCGAAAAGGTAGCGGTCATATTCTGTTAAAAATACAGGATCCTGAACCGCCTTTGGTTCGACAGCCTTTTCAGGTGTTTTCTTTTTCACTGGCATAATTAGCTCCTTTTGTAAATCGATTACTGTTACATGTATTATACAACAAAAAATGAAATGGCTTACAGAAATACGACGAAATATATGTGTAAATGCTCATACATTTTATCTCTTTGTACAAATAAATGACTTTTACTCAGTTTTCGGTATCGTATCAAAACATACGGAATCATGGTATAATCATTGCGCTTGGAAAGGATGAAATCATGGCAGATCGCAACAACATCTATTTATTACTGGAAGAAATACATGAAGAGGTATTCCCGAACGCAACTGTCGGTGAAGTACTGAAGGAAATGGACAGACTCATCGGTCCGATGGATAAGCTGAGTGACGGTGAACTCGTCACAAGACTCTCCGGATATCAGAAGACACCGTTCCATGTGAAATAATCATGGCAAGAGAATTAACCGACCTGCAGAACATTGAACGTTCGCTGGTGCGCAAATACAGGAAAACACTGTGGGCTCCGTTTCTGACCGCCATCAATCAGTATCATCTGATTGATCCGGGTGATCACATTGCCGTATGTATATCCGGCGGTAAGGATTCCATGTGCATGGCAGCCCTGTTTCAGTTACTGCAGAAACACAGTGAGATTCCCTTTGAACTCACCTATCTCATCATGGATCCGGGTTATAACGCGGAAAACAGACAGAAGATCGAGGAGAATGCCAGACGGCTTGGATTACCGTATGTGATGTATGAATCCAATATCTTTGCCGTATCGGAACACGTATGTGAAAAACCGTGTTACCTGTGTGCACGCATGCGCAGAGGTCATCTGTACAACAAAGCCAAAGAGCTTTCATGCAATAAGATTGCACTGGGACATCACCTCAATGATGTGATTGAAACAACCATCATGTCGATGTTCTATTCCAGCAAACTGGAAACCATTGTACCAAAGGCAAGAAGTGAAAACTTTGAGGGCATGGAGCTGATCCGCCCGTTGTACAGAATCAGGGAAGAGGATATCATCAGCTGGTCCAACTATAACGGTTTCTCTTTCATTCAGTGTGCCTGCGCATTTACAGAAGGTGTCTCACATGAGACGATGTCTTCCAAACGTGCCGAAACAAAGGCACTGATTGCACAGCTGAAGAAGACCAATCCGGAGATTGAACACAACATCTTCAATGCCCTGCATGCGGTACACATCAAGTGTTTCCCGGGAATTGTCATCCAGGGAAAAAAGCATGAGATGGAAGAATATTATGCCGACACGGAAAAGTCGATCCCAAACCCCTACAGACAGTAGCCCTGTCTGTTTTTTTGGCATGGAAAAAGGTGCCGCAGCACCTTTGTTTCAGACCTTGTGTCCGGTTCTGGACAGCTCTGATTCATAGTAGTATTTTTCAATCAGAAGTGCGATATCCTGCACCGGAATATCCCCGAATACAACCGAGGAAATATACGGCATGCCGTCAAGGTATTCCGGATCCCTGCGGATCTGATAGATAGAAGGATCATTACACAGGCGTATATACATTCCCTTCTTCATCATCTCGATCAGAGATTCCTTTCGTACCGCAAGTCTGTTCCGTTCCTTTTCGGACAGTGAGGAAAAATCAATGAAGAAGGATTCCGCCGCAGAGATGTTGAAGAACACCTTGCGGTCAGCCTTTGTCCGGGAACGCAGTTTTTTCAGCATTTCCTCTTTTTTGGACAGTGCCTTGACATCCTGCAGTTTTCTGTTTTCATACACCTTCAGAACCTTGCGGATTTCCTCTTTCTGTTTCCGGATTTCCCTGCTTTCATCCGGATTCTGTGCCAGTTCAGCCTTGAGTGCCTCATACTCATCTTTCAGCTGCCAGTATTCTGTATCAGTTGATAAACGTTTCATATCTTTTCTCCTGATACCATTGTAAACTAATACACAAACTCTGTCTTCAGAAACGATGCGTGATATATTTCCGCAATGATGGAAAGATCCTCTGCACCTTCAATATAGTCTTCGATAAATGATCTGCGGGTTGTGATTTCCATGGATCTTTGTGAAATGCTGTCCGTGATCTTTCTTGTGGTTACGTACACAATCTCATTTCCTTCCAGCATGAAGTGTGAATTTTCAATACACGGGATTGCCATCAGCTCCGCATTCACCTTTTCCCTGTCACTTTCTTCCACCTTCATATCTGAATACAGGTGTGCTTTCACAGCTCCAAGGTACCCGTCCTCTTCCTGATACAGGTCAAATTCATATGGAAAGGAAGCCACGACATCCTCATTATGATACAGCAGTGTTTTTTCCATCAGTCCTCCTTAACGTACTCCCCATGACTGAAGTCAGGGAATTTCCGGCGTATCTGTCGTAAAGTAGTGGTCATACAGCCAGTGTCCGACACCGTCATTGTTTACATCATATTCCGTCACAGCCTGTGATACCGCCTTGGATTCATCCGCACCATTGAGCAGGCAGACCCCATATCCTGCCGTATCCAGCAGCCCGATATCATTTTTCTGATCTCCAAATGCCATCACATCCGAAAGGTCAATACCGTATTTCTGCGCATAGGCCTTCAGGGCAAGACCCTTGTTTACACGCGGATCCTGGAATTCAAATGTGTACTGTTCACCCATGTGGAATGTCTGCACATAAGACCAGGCATCACTTCTGTTGTCCTCAATGGCTTTCAGAATACCTTCCAGTTCATGTGATTTGAACTGAACCTCGATCTTTCCTGTCGGGAATTCCGCCAGGTAGTCAACATCACCCGTTGTAACATGGGAATGGTTCCGTTTCATGGAATCACGCATGAAGTCATCAATACGCAGGCAGCGGATTTCCTCATATGCATTGACATAGATGATCGCATTGATATCAAACGGTTTCAGGAATGTCAGAATCTTTCTGACTTCCTCAGCCGGAAGAAGGCAGTACTTCTCCAGTTTCCCTGTCTTTGCGTCATACAGTTCCCCGCCGTTCATTCCGATCGCAAAATCCAGTTCAAAGTTCAGTCCCCACTGTTTCGGGGAATCCAGAACGACATGATCAATTGGTCTTCCGGATGCCAGTCCGAATAAGACTCCCTCTTCATGAAGACGTTCCAGCCCCTGTTTTGTCAAAGGCATCAGATTTCCGCCCTTCATCGCCAGTGTACCATCAATATCACTCGCTACAATTCTCATCTTCTTCATGTTATCTCTCCCGTTCTCGACGTATTCTATGATAAACCATTTTCAGAAAAGAGTCTTTTCAAAACCGAAAATTCCATATTTCAAAACAGGCGATCTGTTCACAGGCAGCAGGTTTTTCATAGTATTCAATCCAGCGGAATACCGCATCAGATTCATGCAGAATATGATGGTCACTGCAGAAATCTTCAGATACCCGCATTCGTTTTGCATGAGACGGAGAATTGAGGGAATACATCATTCCATACTTATAGTGTAATATACAAGTGAAAACAGCAATTGTCTGTATGTTTATGACAGCGTTTCAAAAAAAGTTATCATAAATCAGTGCTTTGGAAATTGGACGGATGCCACTGCCGTTGTTGAAGCGGTTAAATCCGCAGTTCAGGCAGTATTATCTGAGGCAGATTGGCTCGCTGCACTTGCTGTATGGGCAGTTGTAATTGTGGTTGCAGCCGATGTGATGATTCCAATGAATCCTGTTCCGATTATTCCATTCAGTCTTGATCCTGATGAAGGCTCTAAAGAAGATAATGTAATTATTTTGCTCTCAGCAGCATAGCGGAGTTTTGGATGGTGCATATTACATTAAGCAATACCCATCATTTTCATTCGAGTAAATCATCAGAACAGATGATATTTGAGTGAATGAAATGTTTGTATTCTGCTTGTGAAATCCGCAATACTCCCACATCAAAATCGCTGACAGAAAAAACTTCGCTTTCATTGTCAAAAAGGGAGTATTTCCATATACCTTTTCTGTTTAAAGAACGATAAAAGATTTCCTTGACATCGTTATCTAAAACGCCGGATATTCTTATGGAATTTTTCATCCCACTCCATGCGGCAACAGTTATGTTTTTCAGTTTTAAAAACTCATTTTTTCCCTCCATCAACGGATTATCAAAATGATCATCTGCATCGTCATCAGGGTACATTACTTCAAAATGTGTGCATTTGCCAAAAAAGTAGTTTAATAGATTTTTTTGCGTTCCTGTTCTGGCTAAAGATACAAGTATCATTTTTGTCTTCCTCTCATATATCTTGGAAAATCGGGAATCTGATCATTTCATTTTATGACTTGGATTCCAAAGAGTCTATAAGTTTTAAGGAACAGCAGGCAGCTGCCTGTACGTTTCCTGTGTTTCTTTACCACACATGAGCATTCATTCAGCTGTTTCATCAGATCCAGATCCCTGAGGCAAAGATCAGACTTTCTGACACTCCCCATGACCGAAGTCAGGGGCTTCCTGGCGGTAGAATTGTGATAAACGAAAATCCGCACTGATGCTTCAGCGCCGTTTCCATTGCCCTTCGTGTATACTGCAGTGTTCCTTCCAGCAGCATGTACGGATCACGCATGGCTCCTGTACATAGTGCATTTTTCATATCCCCAGTCTGTTTAAGATGGTGCGGTTAAGACGGTGTTCCGTCACAAACCGGCCGTTGTAAAACACCGCATGCCCACTAAAGACACACGGAACATTCCGTGCCTGTTTCTGATCCGTCACATGGATCACATGACATTCGATCTTCTTCTCCTGACAGTAGTCCTGTGCCTGTCTGATACTGTCGGTATGAAACGGACACTGGTCCGTCACATAGATCACAAGGCCGTTCATGTCTGTTTTCATGGATCGTGCACGATCCGTAAAGTGCGGGTTTTCCCCTTTCCACTGAAGTGCAAGCAGACAGTAGTCTCCGATTTCATCCACACATGTAAAGCCTTTGTGCAGAAAGAATCCGGGATCGGAAAGAAACGGTTTTTTCTTTCTGGAGCTGATCAGGCAGATGCCGTTTCTGCCCTGCTGTTTCGCATCCTGAATACACAGATCAAGCAGGTTTGAACCATGTCCCTGCCCTGCGTATTTCCCTGCTGTCCAAAGGCAGGATATGACAATGTCATTGTCCGCCTCTATGGACTGCCATGTATACTCACTCAATCCGTATTCGATGAATACCTTTCCCCGCACATCGAGTTTGTAAAAGGTGTATCCTTCCGCAAACCGATCCTTCAGCCATGCCTTCTTGGCTTTGACGCCGTCTGCGTGTTTTGTGTTGGACAATGCGCAGCACAGATGTTCAGTATCCATATTATGTTCATCCACTCTGATATATGTGTTTTCCATATCATTTTCTCCTGTACAGCAATCCTATCAGACAATACATGACAATATGTGTCATATATGGATCATTTTCTGAATTTCCTTCCGCACATCCTCTTTCAGACCGATCGGAGAAAGCACCTGTACCTTTGCGCCAAAGGAAAGCACATAGCTGATCAGCCATGGATCATACGGCATGGATGCCATCACAAGAAGACTGCCGTCAGACTGTTTCCTGATCATGGACAGATCAAAGTCATCATACACACGGTACGAAACACTCTGATCAAACAACAGGCTGACTTCTGTTTCCACAGGGCTGTATTCTTCTGTCTTTGGACAGGTCATCGGTGAAAAGGTTTCCGGAAGTACTTCCATGGAAAGAATCCGGGTCAGACGGAACATGCGGAAATCATTGCGCAGTGTGCAGTATGCCCTGAGATACCATGCGGAAGTATGGTAAAGAAGAGAGAGCGGATAAACGGTTCTCTCTGATACTGTCCCTTGAGATGAGGCATATGTGATCGCAACCGCATGGTTGGTAAGACAGGCATCATGCAGGAGGTGGAATCGATCATTTTCATGTTCTGTTTTTCCCCATCGTTTCAGATTGACTTCAATGACGGATTCCCTGTTTCCCTGAAACAGCGCCGTTACCTTATCAATCAGTGTCTGCGGGATCCTGTCTGTGATGTCCTTTCCAGCCTGCAGTGCGGTCAACAGCTGCTGCTTTTCCTGCGGTGTAAACAAAGCCGCACGCAGTACATACGAATCGTCGATTCTGATCCCGCCGTTTCTGCCCTTTTCCGCGATCACGGGAATTCCAAGTGCATACAGTTCATCAATGTACCGGTATACCGAACGCACGGATACCTCAAGCTTTTCCGCAAGATACCGGGCACTGACTTTCCGTCTGTTCAGCAGCTGCAGTATGATGAATGTCAGTTTGCCTTCTTTCATGGGACCATTATCCACGAAAACCGTACACCCGGTCAATCGGTTGAATTTAAGGTTGGTTAAAATTATAATGAAGACATGAAGAAGAAGGTTCTTGAGAATAAGAAACAGAAGGAAAACGCCCTGCTTCAGGCAGTTTTTGACCTGCTTGTCGAACAGGATATCCACAGTATTTCCGTCAGTGATATCGTCGAAAAGGCAGGCCTTGCCAAGGGTACATTCTATCTGTATTTCAAAGACAAATATGAAATCCGTGACGTACTGATCCACAGGGAATCCCTCCGGATGTTTCAGAGCGCACAGGAAAAGCTGCAGATGAACGACATCCGCAGTTTTGAGGATTCCGTGATCTTTGTGATCAATCAGGTACTTCTGGAAATGGAAAGCAGGCCGGAGGTCATGGGATTCATGGAGCGGAATCTGTCCGTCGGACTGTTTCATAACAGGCTTGAGAATGCCATTTCAAAAGATTCCATGAATCTGCTGGAAAGCTTTACGGAACGGGCTGAAAAAGCAGGGTATCACTATGACAGACCGGAAGTGATTCTGTATTTAATTGTGGAACTGGCAGGCAGTACGTGTTATGATGCGATCGTAAACGGAAGACCGGCTGACATGAATACATTCCGTCCGTATCTGTTCAATGCCATCCGTGCAATCCTCAACAGCAGTATACAGGAAAAATAAATCCCGGGTCATTTTCTGATCCGGGATCTTCTTTTTTCTGTCTGAAGTATGCTTAGGGGGAACATCCATGAAGACAGAAATGAATAGAATTGGAATGATGTTTTTTCTTTCTTTTTTACGTGTTCAGTTATTCTTCGTACAGGTAGGCACCGTTGGATTCGATGACCTTCTTGTACCACCAGAATGACTTCTTGCGGTAACGGTTGAATGTACCGTTGCCTTCATCGTCACAGTCAACGTAGATGAAACCGTAACGCTTGGACATCTGCTTTGTACTCTCGGAGACAAGGTCAATGCATGCCCAGCTTGTATAGCCAAGCAGTTCAACGCCGTCTTCGACAATTGCATCATACATTGCCTTCATATGATCTCTGTAGTAGGCAATATGTGCGTCATCCTCTACTGTGAAGGAGCCGTTTCCGTCCGGTACGAGTTCTTCCTTTTCACCAAGGCCGTTTTCAACAATGAATAACGGCTTTCTGTATCTGTCATACAGGTCAACAAGGGAAATACGCAGACCGATCGGATCAGACTGCCATCCCCACTCGGATGCCTTCAGATATGGATTCCTGATCGCTGTAACCGTGTTGCCGGCTGTTGTTTCAAGTCCATCCGTATCCTTTGCGACACAGGAAGAGGAATAGTAGGAGAAGGAGATGAAGTCAACCGGATATGCCTTCATGACTCTCAGATCCTCTTCTGTCATGACAATGTTCAGACCATGATTTCTGAATCTTGCCAGCAGATATGCCGGGTATTCACCGAAGACCTGTGTATCGGAATAGCAGTATGTGGAACGCATTCTCTGCTGTGCCTCAAGCTGGTCTTCCGGCTTGCATGTGTATGGGTAGTATGTCAGCTTTGTCAGCATACAGCCGACTTTGGATTCAGGGAATGTTTCGTGGATGTACTGTGTTGCCAGTGCGGAAGCCACGAACTGATGATGCATGGACTGGAAGATGACCTCTTCCCAGTTCTTATCATCAAATCTGTCTTTGATCAGACCGCCGGTTGTGTATGGATGGCGGATCATGGAGTCAACCTCGTTGAATGTCAGCCAGTATCTGACTCTGTCACCGTAACGGTCGACAATGGTATGAACAAAGTTCATGAAGAAGTCGATTGTCTTTCTGTTGTACCAGCAGTCATATTCCAGACACAGGTGCAGCGGTGGTTCATAATGGGAAATGGTTACCAGTGGTTCAATGTTGTACTTCTTCAGTTCATCAAAGACGTTGTCATAGAACTTCAGGCCTTCCTCATTCGGTGTTGTTTCATCACCCTTCGGATAGATTCTGGACCATGCGATGGACATACGGAATACCTTGAATCCCATTTCCGCCATCAGGGCGATATCTTCCTTATAGTGATGATAGAAGTCGGAACCGTGACGTTTTGGATAGTGCTTCAGATCCTCCGGATGAGCCAGAGCTTCTTCGATATCCCTGGACAGAACCTCGTTCTGCTTTTCATAGTTTGTGACATCCACATCAAGATGACTTCTTGCACAGTCGGATACGGACCAGCCTTTACCGCCTTCGTTCCAACCGCCTTCAAACTGGTTTGCGGCAGTAGCACCGCCCCACAGGAATCCCTCAGGGAATCTCTTTGTTTCAGACATGTGTGTTTCTCCTTTTTTGTGTAAAAAATAACAGGGTATCATTCACCATAATACCCTGTCATGTTTACGGCCTCAAGCCTGTGTTTCAGCCTGCTTGTTTGCCAGCAGTACGAATGGTGTGTAGATCAGGAATGAGATCACGATACAGAGCAGCTGTGTAACGACTGCACCGACGCTGCCGCCGGAAGCCATGAATGCCATGAGTCCCGGAGGAGTTGTCCAAGGCGCATTGACAACCATTCTGCCGCAGAAGCCGATGGATGTCATGAAGTAACCGAATGCGGAAGTTACCAGTGGTGTCAGCATGAACGGAATACCGAGGATCGGGTTCATGACAATCGGCATACCGAATGTGATCGGCTCGTTGATGTTGAAGATTCCGCATGGGATTGCCAGCTTGGCAATGGAACGGTAGTCATCACGCTTGGAGAACAGCAGAACCGCAATGATCAAACCACCTGTGATACCAGCACCTGTTACAGTAGAGAAGTTGGACATGAATGGTGTGGAAATGATGTTTGGAATTGCCTCACCTGCAGCGTAAGCAGCTTCGTTTTCTGCGAAAGCTGTTAACAGAACAGGTTCATAGATACCCTTCAGTGTCTGTGTACCGTGGATACCGAAGAACCACAGAATAACGGACAGCAGGATGATGAGCAGGAATCCCGGCAGACCTGTCATGACATTCTTCAGAGGAGCCTGAATGAATGTTGTGATTGCCTGGAACAGTGTCAGACCAAGGAACTGTTCGAAGATGAATCCGATACCTGCAACGATCAGAAGTACGATTGCGCATGGGAACAGGATTTCGAAGGATCTTGCGATGTTCGGTGGAACGGAATCCGGCATGGAAATCTTCAGCTTGCCGGAGTCAACGATCTTGACATACAGTGTAGCGGAGATGACAGCCACCAGCATGGCAACGAACAGACCCTGAGCATTTGTGTAGTTGGCAGCCAGTACGTTGGAAATTGTGACAGCTTCTCCGGATTCAGCAGCGACTGCCGTAGCGGAAGTTGCGCACAGGGAAATGAAGCATCCAAGACCAAGAACGGAAACGACCTTGTCCTTGTTTCCATAGCTTTCAGCTACCTTTGCGGATAACAGGATGACAATGCAGACAGCCATCATGTTCATTGTACCGTAGTTAGCTGCAGTGAATAACGGCTTGAACATACCCAGCCAGGAAAGACCAGGAACATTTGCCAGAGACATGTATCCAGGTGTAGTGTTGCATACTACATTGGAAAACAGTGTGCAGAATGAACCGATAATGATTATCGGCATGAGGTCCGTGAACGCATCACGGATACAGGACAGCAGACGGTTGTTGCTGACCTTGGAAGCGACGGTTAACATCACATCCATGAATTTCTCGTTCATAATTCTTTTCTCCTTTGATAATCAAAAGTTTACAATAACTTCTTTGGCAATTAAAACTTTAATATTTTGATAATAAATATTATATTATTCATATATTAGAGGAGTATTCACATGGACAACAACGCTTTGAAAGCATTTATTGCCGTATGCACGTATCACAACATCTCCAAAGCTGCCGCTTCACTGTATATCTCCCAAAGCAATCTCTCCGCACGGATTGCACGTCTGGAACAGGATCTTGGTTTCCGGCTGTTCATCCGGCAAAGAGGAAAACACAATGTTGAGCTGACACCGAAAGGTGAACTGTTTCTGCAGTATGCCAGACAGATTGAAAATGCGATGAATGACATTGAAAACCTGTCAAAGGAACCGGACAGATCCTTTCTGTCCATCGGTGCCAACACCGGTACCCATCAGTTCACGCTGAAGGCGTTTTATCAGGATTTCATGAAAAGACATCCGGATATCTGTCTTGGACTGCATACATATCACTCCAGTGATATCTACAACTATGTCATGGCCGGAAGGTTTGAACTCGGCATTGTATCCAATCCAAAACAGGTGCCTGAAATCAGTACAAAGCTGATCTATGAGGAACCGCTGTTTATTGCCGCAAGGCGGGATTCGCCCTATTATAACGGAATCATGCCGCATGAACTTCCCGGAAATCAGGAAATATTCCTGGCTTACAACCGTGAATACACAGCCTGGCATGAACAGTTCTGGCCAAACAGGCAGTACTACATGCGTCTTTCCGATGCCTATGACCTGCCTTCCTTCATGACAGATCCTGGCAGGTGGGCATTCGTATCCGCCTCCACGGCAATCTTTTTCATGAAGACCTTTGACTGTTCCATCTTCAGTACCGGTTTTGAAACACCGACAAGCCATTTCTATCTTGTCGAAAAGAAAAACAAATACAGATCAGAAGCTGCCGAAACATACAAAAAGGAACTGTTTGCTTTCATCCAAGACAACATCAATCTGATCTGCCGGATCTGAGCACAGTGAATTACCCCACCTGAACCTGCGGCTATAGGTGGGGCTTCTAAGACTACGCATATATTTGACAATTGTCTGATATA
>JBJEFE010000037.1:0-46443 GCA_051873755.1 Bulleidia sp.
TGAATACCGCTGGAAACGGCACGACAGCTTGACCGTCCGGGGAAACAAATGGTACTACCGCAGGAACGAAGCCAGGAGTGCAAAGTAAGAATGCAATCTGTAGATACCTTTGCATTGTTGCATCCTTGCACTCTTACCCGATATGACCGCCAAACCCGACCTTGTGAAGAACATCGGCGGTACAACCTTTGACATTCATATCCATTTCAGCGAAACCAGCCGGGAAACCTTTACGGACAAGGTTGTGCGCCTGATCCAGAACGACAGCGGCGATAAAACCGCTTAAAAGCAAGATACTTTTTTTCCTGTTCCTTATTGACAAAACCCGAAAGGAACAGTTTAAACAACGTTCTTTCCTTACTTGCATTTAAGGGATATACAGAATTGTCCACATTGTGTACAAACAGACCGACACCGCTGTGTTTCAACCATGCCAGAGAACTCTCATACTGATAGAAGCGCGCTATTTCGTTCAGATTTTAAGAATGAAACGTTTGTTCTGACTGTTCAGTTCGCCCGGGATCAATTCATAGATATCCTGAATCAGAAGTTTTTCTCATCCTGATCATACATTTTCCACCCGTACTGATTATCATGCATTTTGCATTTTTCCAACCATTTATTCATACGTTTCCTGCACTTTTCCAGCTTTTAAAAACAGTAGAGATTCCATATCGGAGTCTCTACTGTCTGTTTAAGCATGTTTTCTGACTTCTTTAATGTACGGATTAGTAAAGAAACTGATCAGCAGTTCCACTGTCATGACACACCAGATCACAGGTTCACACCAGATTACCGCCTCATAGTGGAATACCGGAATCAGGAAGAATGTGAAGATGATCTTTCCGACACATTCAATCACCGATGAGATCAGAGGCAGAAACTTGGAACCGATTCCCTGCAGGGCAAATCGTGTCTGTATCAGCACACCCAGTACCGCATAGAACGGTGCAACCACATACAGGAAACGGGAACCGTTTGCCAGAATCACCGGACTGTCAGATCCTGAAATCAGATGAATCATGGCAGGAGCCGTTACCCACATGATTGCGGAAATGACAACTGCCGCAATCACATCGAAGATATAGGCTGTCTTCATTGCGGACAGAATTCTCTTACCCTGGTTGCTGCCCTTGTTCTGTGATACGAATGTGGAGATTGCCATGGACATTGCCATAAACGGAAGATTCATGATTGCATAGACTTTACGCGCCGCAACATGACCGGCAATGATCTCTGTTCCAAGACCGTTGATACCGGACTGCAGGATGATACTGCCGATGGATACGATGGAACCCATGAATGCCATGGAATAACCCTGACCTGCCAGATCCTTCACCAGTTCCCCGTCAAAGACAAAGTCTTTACGGGATGGTACAAGTTCCTTTTCCTTTGTCAGAATATAACCGATACAGCCAACAGCGGATACCCCCTGTGATACGACTGTCGCAAGTGCTGCACCGGCAACACCCATTCCAAACCATTTCATGAACGCATAGTCAAGAATGATATTCAACAGGGATGAGAACACAAGGAACACCAGCGGCATGACCGAGTTTCCGATTGCCCGCAGAATACCGGAAGCGTAGTTGTACAGAAACATGACAATGACGCCGGCACCGATCACCTGTATATAGGACATGGCTTCACCAAGAATTTCAGCCGGTGTATCAATCAGTTTCAACAGCCATTCCATGCCAACCATGGAAAAAAGTGTAAATACTGCAGTGGTAAGCAGACCGATCACGATGGAAACCGAAATGGACTTCCGCATTCTGTCATGATCTCCGGATCCAAACGCTCTGGCAATAACAATGGAGAATCCATTGCCAAGACTCATCATGAATCCGACCATGAATTCAAACACCGATGCACAGGCACCGACTGCCGCCAGTGATGATGTTCCAAGCAGATTACCGACCAGTGCGGTATCGACCGCATTGTACAGCTGCTGAAACAGATAGGATATGAAAACCGGAATCATGAATGCCACAAGAGCCGGTAATATCGGCCCGTGAAGCAGATCCACACTCCCAAACAGTGATTTCTTTTTTTCCATGAATGTTACTCCTTCGTTTATTCCGTGATATTGCGGTTGTACAGTTCCTCCAGTGTGAAGATGCCGTCTTCATATGTGTATTTCAGTACACAGCAGTTGTAAAAACGTTCCTTTTTGATGACCTTTGCATACTGTTCGAACGCTCTGTAGAACTGGGCAATGGCAGCGCCGTGGGATACCATGAACACGGTGTTGTGATCCTGTCTGTCCATGATTTCCGTGATTGTACGGACCACTCTTTCCTTTACTTCAGATTCTTTTTCCCCGCCGAACTGGCTGAAGAAATCACCATATGGAAGCTTTGGATTCAGACATTCATCCTTGCCCTCATATGCACCGAAATTCCATTCTTTCAGACCTTTGACTCTGCGGTATGGAAATTCACTTCCAAGAACGATTTCCAGTGTATCGCACGCTCTTTCACTTGTAGAGGAATATGCGTGATCAAAGACGATATTCCCTGACGCAATATAGTCCCTCGCTCCTTCTGCCTGGCGTATTCCAAGCGGTGTCAACGGTGCGTCACACCATCCCTGAATCTTATGCTGGAGATTGAACAGCGTCTGTCCGTGACGCATGATATACAGTGTTTTCTTTGCCATGTTATTTTCCTCTTTTCCTTACAATGCCATTTTATTGATGCATCATATATTTGTACAATAACAGTTTTGAAACACCACCATTCACTCAGCGCATACTCATCTTCGCAACATGTCGTATTGTACACCCGTTATCTGACACTTTCTGATCCCTGTATCATATTTTCCATAATTGGGAACTGACTTGGTTATGAAAACCGCTTACAATGTTGTCAGATAAAGGAGACAAAAATAAAACTATGGCATTCCCAAAAGACTTTTTATGGGGCGGTGCTGTCGCTGCCAACCAGTGTGAAGGTGCTTATCTGGAAGATGGTAAGGGCCTCAACGACGCCGACATGTTAAAAGGAGGAAACGTTTCCACACCGAGAAAGTTCTCTCCTGAAATTGAACAGGGCGTGTATTATCCTTCCCACGAAGCAATCGACTTCTATCATCGTTACAAGGAAGACATCGCATTATTTGCGGAAATGGGATTCAGGTGCTTCCGTCTTTCCATCAACTGGGCAAGAATCTATCCAAACGGAGATGACGCTGAACCAAATGAAGCAGGTCTGCAGTTCTATGACAATGTGTTTGATGAATGTAAGAAATACGGCATCGAACCTCTGGTAACACTTTGCCACTATGAGATTCCATGGAACATCTCCGTCAAGTATCACGGATTCTCTGACAGACGTGTCATTGATATGTTCGTCAAGTACGCAACAACATGTTTCAGAAGATACAAGGACAAGGTCAAGTACTGGCTGACATTCAATGAAATCAACTGTGCTCTTGTCGGTTCCGGTTATAACGGCATCGGTGTTGTCACAGATGAGGAATACGCAGACAAGTCCCAGCGTCCGGTTGACCAGCTGAAGGTTGAACCGAATGTCAGATACGCTGCACTGCATAACGAATTCGTCGCTTCCGCAAAGGCAGTCATCGAAGGTCACAAGATCAACCCTGACTTCATGATCGGCTGTATGATCGCTCATATGACAAATTACCCGCTGACACCGGATCCAAAGGATGTCATGCAGTCATTGAACTCAATGAACTTCATGAACAACTTCTGCGGTGACGTTCATGTCAGAGGTGAATACCCACACTATACAAAGAAACTGCTCACAGAAAACGGTGTGACTGACTTCTCCTTCCTTGAAAATGAGGAAGATCTTGCCATCATCAAAGAAGGCAAGGTTGACATGTACACATTCTCCTATTACATGACAAACTGCACAACAACACACGAAGCAGAACTTGGTGCAGGCAATGTCTTCATGGGCGTCAAGAATCCATATCTCGAAGCTTCTCCATGGGGATGGCAGATTGACCCTCTGGGACTCCGTTACACTCTGAATCTGCTGGCTGCACGTTATCCGCATACACCACTGATGGTTGTTGAAAACGGTCTGGGTATGATTGACAAGGTTGAGGAAGACGGTTCCATCCATGACTCCTACCGTATTGATTACCTCAGAGATCACATCAAGGCAATGAAGGACGCTGTTGAAATCGACGGTGTTCCGTTAATCGGTTACACAACATGGGGTCCGATTGACCTTGTATCCTGTGGTACAGGTGAAATGTACAAGAGATACGGCTTCATCTATGTCAACAGACATGATGACGGTACAGGTGACTACTCCCGTTCCAGAAAGGATTCCTTCTTCTGGTACAAGAAGTGCATCGCATCCGACGGCGAGGATCTCGACTGATTCCAAATCAAAAGCTGCAGAAAACTGCGGCTTTTTTTCGTTCCTGCACATTCTGAAATGGATCTGTTTTCCTTTTTTGAAACGAAACGATGATCAGAAAAATAAGTGATAGAATATTCACACATTTGGAGGGGTTATGAACTACGTAAATACAAAAACGTTTCTGACATTCAGTATTCTTGATGGTCTTTTCTGGGCTTACTTTGCGGCAGCCGTCGGTTTTACGACAACCTATCTTCTTGCCTGCGGCATGTCAGGATCCATCATGTCCATCATGTTGGCAGGATATATGGGAGCTTCATTTTTCGGTGCCTTTTTCTGGGGACCGATGTGCGATAAGAAGAAAACAAACAGAAAGATCTTTCTTCCCGTATTCCTGGCATCGGTGATTGTTTCAGTTGCGATCTGGTTCATGGCTGATAAGAACTATTGGATCTCCGCATTTCTGTATCCGGTATTCGGCTTTCTGTGCATTCCGCTTGGATCCAACCTGGACTCCTGGATGCTGAGATCATTCAATAAGGATGCCGGCACATACGGCAGAGCACGCTCCATTGGTTCCCTGGGTTATGCCTTTATGGCTCTTGGCATGGGTGTGCTGATCCGCACATTCGGCTATATCATGATTCCGGTCATGTCGGTTGGAATTGCGGTACCGGTATTACTGATTGCCTTTTCGCTTCACGAGGAACCGTTTGAAAGTGTTGTTGTCAGAACACAGAAACAGTCCGGTGGTATTTCTGATCTGTTGAAAGTGACGCCGTTTCTGTTCATGGTCATTGTCGTATTCTTCACAGGCCTTTCCATCAATCCGATTAACAACCTCAAAACCGTATTCATTCAGAGTGTCGGCGGTGATGTCAGTATTCTTGGTATCGACTCCTTCCTCGGTGTCATTCTGCAGGCACTTCTGATTTTCATTTCCGGTAATCTCAAGCGGATTCGAACAAATGTCCGTCTATTCATGATGTCGGTCTGTGTTGCCTGCACAATGTTTCTTGTCTATACGGCTTCCAATCCATGGATGATCATCCTTGGTACGGTATTCTCCAATATCAGCTATGGTATCATGCTGCCGACACAAAGAGAGATTGTTGAGACACATGTTCCGGATCATCTTAAAAATACAGCCCACAGTTTATCTGATACGATGTACAGCGGACTGTCCGGTATCATTGCTCTGAGTTACTCCGGTTTTATCATGGATGCCTTCGGTGCACATTATGTTGCACTGCTTGGATGTCTGATCATGTGTATCCCTGTACTGCTTTCAGGCATCAATCTTTTCAGAAAAAAGAGTGTGTAAGCGTTTGATGTGACATACATGCATTGACAACCTCCTAAAACCGTTATATATAACATTGCATTACAGGAGGTGCACGTATGAACCAGCATCGTATTGCAGTATGCTGCGGAGAGGGATTCGCTTCAGGATTCCTTGCTTCGCATCTGAATATTTTCGCGGCCCAGGAAGGTATTTCCGACAAGGTTCTGTTTGTCAGAGTTCCGTATGCGGATCTGTATGCCAATCAGCACCATTTTGAAATGGCCATGATTCTTCCCCATATCGAATGGAAGGTAAAAGAAGATAAGAAACAGTATGATATTCCACTGTATATCATCCCGTTCAAAGTCATGATGAAGCCGAAAGCTTCCGACTTTGTTCAGGATTGTGCGGATATTCTGAACATGGCACAGGGAAAAGGCGGTCTGTTCTGTTTTCCGGGTGAGGAAAGAACACAGTCCGTCACAAGACTCTGTTCCCATGCACAGTGGGTTGCTGAACATATGTAATACACAGATAACCGGACGAACCGGTTATTTTTTTGATTATTGTCTTTACATATCCTGTGCTTCCAGCATTCTTTTTCTGACACTGACAATCCACCTGATATATCTCCCTGTCAGCTCCAGAAAAAATCTTCCAATTGCAATCAGCACCATACCGCAAACAACTGCCGGTATGAATGCCGCTGCCACCGGGATGTGGTAACTTCCGATTTCAAACAGGCTGATCGGGATATCATATCCAGGCAATGCTGCGATCAGTTTGATCAAAGCCCCGATCGGACATATGATTCCTCCCACCATGAGTGCCGCTCCCACCGCACCGGTTGCCGGAAGAACAACGATCCCGGTAAAAAATACGATCAGACAAAATGTGATTCTGTCTATAATATATGTAATATTCTGATAGTTCATAATATTTCTCCTTCTGATTTCAATCCTCATCCAAACACATTCAGGATTCCATGGATCACCATCCCGGCATAACAGTTACCTGTTTTCAGTCTGTCCAAAGATACAGCCCGACCGCATAACCAATATGCCACAGTCCAAACAGAACCGTCACAATCAGATATACCTGCCATTGTTCTGTGATGTATGTGGAAAGTCTGTTCCAGAAAATACCTCTGAAAAGTCCTTCATGATTACAACATCATCATATACTTCCTATCGTTCGGTAGTCAATATCAACCTGAAAGAAAAATAAAAAGCCTGTAACAGATGATTGACCTCATGCGTTGCAGACTCTTTTCCTGTTGTCTTTCAAATGACCGGATCTTCAAAACGCTCTGACTGATTCAGCAGTATCGAGCATCTTTCTTCCATCATGGCATTCATTCTCTTTTTCATTTCATCCGGAAGGAACGACTCCTCACATAGTGTCCTGAATGATGGCAGGCATTTTACAACACCTGCAATCATCTTTTCCGCTGCTTTCTTCGATATTCCGCAATGATCCGCAAAGACCATAAAATCCTTTTTTCTCAGATTTCTTTTCTTACCATTCAGAGTCAAAGCTGTCTGTTCACTGTCTTCAGGCAGAATCAGATTGACCGGCACAAGATCATACGCCGGAGAAAGCCGGTATTCCCTGCTTCCACATTCTGTTTCAATCAATGAGAAATTTTTGAGATGCATATCCGAATTTCCGGTGATAAAACAGAACACCAGACGCATGAACAGTTCACTCTGATCCATTTTCTCTGATGATGAATATCTGGATATGACTTTCGAACATCTCTCATACGAGCTGTTGTATTTATCTTCGGTCAGTCTCTGATCCAATTGACAGAAATCCTCCATTGCAGTTTTTTCTGTGCCGGATCGATCAATTCTTTTTGTGATATATGCCATTCCGTCATCCAGTTTCATCAATGCGTGCGGAACAGTGGATATCCCTGCTTTTTCCGCCATACTCATCACAAGGTGTTCTGCCTCGCAGATGTATGGATACTGTTCTGTATGGGGTTTGAGAATATAACCGGCAGGCACTTCCGAAAGTGTTAAACGTGTATGTTCAGTTTCTGAATGTAAATGCATTGACAGTTTCTTCTGTACTCCTGTAACGACTGTTCCCTGATTCACTGTCGCAGCCACCAGTTCCTGTAACAGTTCATTATTCATCTCCACTTCCGGCAGAACATCCGTATGAAAGAAACTTCTGATACATTTTGTATGCCATCCATTCTGATTTCCTTCCGGAAGTGTTTTTCCACAGCACATACACCGCATTATATTTTTTCCCTCCTGACTGAAACGTCCCCAACACAGTCCCGACAGGCACACAGCAGAATGGCGAATCTGTCTTTCGGATTGATTTTCCAGTTTCTGACAATGATTTCAAGCATCCATCCCTCAGGAATCAATCCATCAAAAAACGGAAAAAGAAATCGTGAATCATACGGTTCTTTTCGACATGGCAGCGTCAGAGATACCGCATATGGGTTTTCTTTTTTCAGATATGCTTCATCGTAGATAAAACGATACCCACGATCTGTTTTTGACAGTATTCCTGCATATTCGTTTTTTACGTATACATATGCCTCTTCCTGCTCAATCATGTTTTCTCCTTCCCGGTACAAGTTTCATATCAAACATTGCCAGAGCTTCATTAACTTTATCCATCCTCAATGTTGTTTTCCCCTGTTCCAGATCACGAATAAAACGAATACCAAGCCCTGATCTCATTGCGAACTGTTCCTGTGTCAACCCCGCTTTTTTTCTGTTTTCCCGTACAAATTCTGCCAGTTCCGTCATTTTGTTTCACTATTATACCCTTTCGGGTATAATTCTCCTATTCATTTCATATATTATACCCGATCAGGTATAATTTCAATTTATCATTCATTTTTTATACCCGATCGGGTATAAAAAACCGCAGTTGTCATACTGCGGTCATCAATCATTTATCGGAATTCTCCGGCAGATAGAATATCTGTTCTCCATCCTTGGAAAGCTGGTATTTTCCTCTTGCGTATGTTTCAACGTAATCCGGATCCTGCAGTTTTTCCTTTTCGGTTGTCAGATATCTGTTTTCATCCTGTACTTCCTGCAGTTTTGCCTGTACCTCTGACAGCTCCTGCTGAAGGCGCAATGTTGTCATGCCTTCCTGGAATACCATATATAACATGAATACACTGGCTCCCAGCATGACGACACAGATTACCTTTGTCAGCGGGGTCAGCCTTCTTTTTTTCTTTACCGTTTTCTTTGCCATACCTGTATTCTAGCACGTTATATCGCTGTCTGTACGTGTTTCTGACACAACTTCATACATCAGTGCCGCATCTGCTTTCTTTTTTGCCTCGACAGTGGACAGCACACGGATTTCCAGACGCCTGTTTCCGAATGTGATTGCGACGATATCACCCGGATTGACATCATGTCCCGGTTTTACGACTCTGCCGTTGATCTCCACTCTCTGGTTTTCCGCCAGTTCCTTGGAAACCGTTCTTCTTTTCAGAATTCTCGATGCTTTCAGAAATTTATCAATTCTCATCCTGAACAATCGCCTCCCTTGCCTTTTCAATACATCTGGCAGCTGTTTTCAGATCATTCCTTCCCTTTGGGATCATGACATGAATACTGCCTCCCGTATAACGGATGGTAATGTTTCTGGAAATCTTTGTATATTCCTCAAACAGGAATACACCATTCATCTTCTGTGAATACAGAGAAGAGAATGTAATCTCAATGGTCTTTGCGTTTTCCCTGTAATTCTGCACAATCGGGTCATCCAGCAACAGATCAAACTCCTTCTTTTCAAAGATGGCATTGACCTCTTTTGGAAGTCTTCCGTACTGGTCAATAATCTCCTGGCGGTACAGTTCCAGCTCCCCGCTGTCGGTAATTCTGTCAACCTTCTGATACAGATCCAGTTTATCAAAGTCATCGGTTGTAAAGGAATCCGGAATATATCCGCTTTTCTGAATATTTGCATTTGCGGAAGGCTCATTGTGCACAACCGGTCTGCCTGTTTTCTTTGCCTCAATTGCCTCTTCCAGCATTTCAATATACATGTCAATACCGACAGTATCGATAAAGCCGGACTGCGATGATCCAAGAAGATCTCCTGCACCACGGATAGTCAGATCACGCATTGCGATCTTATAACCTGAACCAAGCTGTGCAAACTCCTTGATTGCCTGTAACCGTTTGGACGCAATTTCCGAAAGCTGACGACGCGGCGGTATCAACAGATATGCATAGGCAATCCGATCGCTTCTTCCGACTCTGCCCTTGATCTGATAGATCTGCGCAAGACCGAAGTCCTGTGCATTTTCAATCAGAATCGTATTGGCATTCGGCACATCAATGCCGTTTTCCACAATGGTTGTACATACAAGGACATCAATCTCATGTTCATTGAACCGCATCATCGTCTCTTCAATATCATCCCGGTTCATTTTGCCATGCACAACCCCGACTGCGGCTTTTGGAATCATGTCCTGAATCTTTCTTGCGACGTTATAGATCTGTTCGACATTGTTGTACAGATAGAACACCTGTCCGTTTCTTGCCAGTTCCTTTTCAATGGCACTGCGGACAAGATTCTCACTTTTTTCCACAACATAAGTCTGTACGGAATACCGGTTGAGCGGCGGTGTTTCCAGCTGTGAAAGCTGACGGATTCCCACAAGGCTCATCTGCAGGGTTCTTGGAATCGGCGTGGCACTGAGTGTCAGTACATCCACACCGGTTTTCATCTCCTTGATCCGTTCCTTGTGTTCGACACCGAATCTCTGTTCCTCATCCACCACAAGCAGCCCAAGATCTTTGAACTTTACATCCTTTGACAGAATCCGGTGGGTACCGATCAGAATATCCACCTTTCCATCCCTTGTGTCTTTCAGTGTTTCCTTTACCTTTGCGGCAGGCACAAATCGATCAAGCACACGGATTGTGACAGGATAATTCTGATATCTCTGACAGAATGTCTTATAGTGCTGTTCCGCAAGAATGGTTGTCGGACATAATACCGCAACCTGCTTACCGGCACTGACTGCCTTGAAGGATGAAATGATCGCCACTTCAGTCTTTCCAAAACCGACATCTCCGCATACCAGTCTGTCCATCGGTCTGTTGGATTCCATATCCGATTTGATATCCTCTACCGCCTTTTTCTGGTCCGGTGTCAGTTCATACGGGAATTCCCTTTCAAACCTGCGTGTCTCCTCATTGTCCGGCGGAAAGGCATAACCGATATGGGTCTGACGTGTGGAATACAGGGAAAGAAGCCGTTCTGCGATATCCTCAACATTCTCCTGTATTTTCTGTTTTGTCTTCTGCCATTCATTTGTGCCAAGTCTGTTCAGTTTTGGCACAACACCTTCACGGGATACGAATTTACGGACAAGACGGAACTGTTCCAGCGGTACAAGCAGCTCTGCATTCCCCTTGTATACAACCTTCAGGAAGTCTCTTCTGATTCCCTGAATTTCTCTTGTCTCGATACCGATATACTGTCCCACACCATAGCCGGCATGCACAATATAGTCCCCCGGCTGCAGTTCATCAAAATCATGAATGACTTCCGCATTCCGGAATTTATTCTCATATCTTCCTCTGTGCCTTCGGATCTCAAACAGCTCGGATGCCGTATATACACTGATATCATGTGTGTTGATCCGGAATCCCTGTCCCAGATCCCTCAGATACAGGTTTATTCCTTCTACAGGTTCTCCATCATCATCCAGCAGATGATATGGAATCTGCAGTTCCACACACATCGATATCACACGTTCATATTCTCTTTCATCCAGAGCCAGGATGTTTTTCCCTGCTCCGTTGATCAGTTTCAGGCGGATATCCATCGGTTCATTCGGCAGATGCACCTCCTGAATCTGTGCGATGTTGTCCATAAACGGATCCTCATTCACGCTTCGGCATGAAGAAGCGATGGAGGAGATCTCATGATAGACGGAATATCTTTCCGGCATCTTTCCTTCCGAAACCATTTCCTGAATATAGGATATCGTATCCTGCATGATGGATTTCATGTTTTCCATCACAACAGAACGGTCGGACCACACAACAAGCGGTTTTTCTATGTAATCCCAGATACCGGCGCTCTTTTCCAGCATGGAAAGATACGGGTACAGCCTGTTTTCAAAGACTCCCGCAGACAGATCCGCAAGATCCGTTTCAATGCTTCCGGGTATTTCCTTTCCGGCCTTTTCATACAGTTTCCGTGTTTTTTCAATCACTTCCTGCACCTGGTCCTGTGTAAACAGAATATCGGATGCCGGTACGATCTGCACGGATTCAATTGTCTGAACCGTCTTCTGAGTGGATGGATCGAAGAAACGGATGGAGTCCACTTCCGTATCAAAGAATTCAATACGGATCGGATTCTCACAATTGATGGAATACACATCCACGATACCGCCTCGACTTGCGAATGTCAGCGGCTGATCAATATGGGATGTCTGCCTGTATCCCCCGGATATCAGTTTCCTCTTCAGTGTATTCATGTCCAGTTCCATGCCTGTTTTCACATGAATGCAGCTGTTTCTGAAATCTTCAGGTTCCGGCAGAAAACGCATCAGCGCCCCCGGGCATGTGACGACCACCTGCTCCGGATGTTCCAGAAGGGATGACATCGTATCCACCCTCATGGCTGTCATTTCCGGAGAAGACGCAATCATCTCCACTCTCAGGGATTCATCTGCGCCGAAAAGGGCACAATCCTCTTCACCCAGAAAAGCTGTCAGCCTTTCATAAAGAAGCTGTGCCTGATACAGACTCTGTTTTACAACAAGGATTCCCCTTTTTTTACTCTGATAGCTCTGTGCTATGACAAGAGCCTCTTCCATCATGGATGAAAGCGGAAGGTCTCCCTTTCCCTGATTGAGTGCCTGTACTGCCGGATTGTCCTTCAGAACACGTTCCAGCCAGACAGGCATGCCTGTGTTTTCGTTCATTCACCCCTCACTTTTTGATATTGTATCGGGTCATAACCAGATCCATCGGTTCACTGATCCATGCATATGCCGCATCCGCCGCACCCAGCAGTGCCTTTTCAAATTCCGGCTGATCCGCCTTACTGACAGGTGAAAGCACCCAGTCCGGTACCAGATCATGATTGCCTTTGTCACTGTGTCCCACGCCGACTCTGATTCTGGCAAAATCACTAGTGCCAAGATGGGCAATGATGGACTTCATACCCTTCTGTCCTCCTGCACTGCCTTTCTTACGGATGCGTAATGCCCCTACAGGAAGATCCATGTCATCGTGTATCACAAGGATATCCTCAGGGTCAATCTTATGGAAATTCACGGCCTGAATCACCGCATTTCCGCTTTCATTCATGTACGTCAGCGGCTTCATCAACAGTACCTGATTTCCGTTGACATTTGTTTTTCCGATCAGCGCATTCCACTTTTTCGTTGTAATGGATACATTCAGTTTATCAGAAAGAATGTCCATTGCCATAAATCCGCTGTTATGTCTTGTTTTTTCATATTCCTTACCGGGATTTCCCAGTCCAACAATCAGTTTCATGTTTTCTACCTCAATATCCCATGTAGTATAACACAGACTGAAAAAACGGCATCAGCCGTTATCTTCAGATTGTGCCTGTTTCGCACTTTCCTGTGTGATCCGGAACGTTTCCGTATCCTCATCCTCCACATTTTTCTTCGGAAGTGTGATCTTCAGTACCTTCAGCCATCTCTTACCGACACCGTATTCACAGAAGTTTTCAATATACGGCAGACATTCCTCATACTTTTCCGTATTTCCGGCTTCTTTATACAATACACCGGCATGGGTTGTCGCAATGGATTTGTACAGACCGATCATCGATTTTGCATAGATGTAATCACCGTAATCCCCTGCCAGTACCTGTTCAAAAAATGACAGTCCGCGGTCATCCTGATGATCATAGAACTTCGTAACCGCCTCATGAAGTCTGTTGCAGAAATGGGAGGAAAGCTGTTGATCATACGCCTTCATTTTTTCATCCACCATCATGCGCAGATCCTTTCTCTTTGCGCCTTCAAGAAGATTCGGAATGGCAAGATACAGATAGAAGAAGGAATCCTCATCCGGTTCAATGTCCGCTCTTCCGTTTCTGTTTCTGATCAGAGCATCCACATCAATCTCATTTAACAGTGTCTCAAATCCCCTGAACGCCTGGTGATATGCCATACCCCACAGTTTCAGCACCTTTGCCTTCTGGGCAAATTCCGGATCATCCCCATGAATCATGGCATCCGCCTTTTCCCTGAACAGTTCCTCATCGTCCACACTGTTGACAATATCAATGACTGCCTTTGCTTTTTTATTCCTCTTATTCAGCGTTATGACTTTTAACATCATGACAAGCGCAACCGCAAATAATATAATATTTATCAGAAAATCCATACGTTCAACCTCCGATATGAGCAATTATACAGGAATTCGAATTAATTTGACGTATCTGTTATAATACTTTTAATACAGATCGGATCAGTTGACTTTCAACAGAGCCAAAAGAACACATCCGATGTGGAAGAAAGAACACACCAACAGGAGAGGTGGCGTTTCTCAATCTGAGAAATATCTGGTAAACAGAACAGGATCAATTCTGAAAATCCGAAAGACAGGCACACACAGGAGTGCTGACAGAAAGGAGATGGGCAGTGTATCCCGCAGAAAACGGCGGGGATCCATGCCTGAAACTGATCAATGAACGAAGAAAACAGAAACAGTGATTTTGTCGGTGATCATTCTGAACACACAACCGATATCCAGGAAATGACAGGTACTGTCGTTCCTGAAACAGAGCCGGAAAAAAAGGAAGAGGAACAGAAGGAACCGGAGACAAAACCGGTTAAAAAGCATAAGCCGCTTTCCATCAATGTGCTGATTTCCTGCCTGCTTGTATGTGCGATTGCACTGCTTGGCCTGTCCGTATACGCTTTTGTCAACCGTGGACAGATTCTCAAAACCATGCGTGACCAGCAGACAACACCGACTTCCTTCAGGGAAACCGTCACAACGGAAAACACATTGCCGGAGGAACTGGTCACTCCTTCCTCCCGGACCGTACTGGTGGATTCCGTACATACCCTTCCGGTGGATTATGTACCTTCAACACTGACGGAAATCTATCTGCGCAGTACCTCCGATGTTGTCATGGTTGATGAGGAAACGGGAAATAAAGCCAAGGAAATGTTAAATGCGGCATCCGAGGCAGGAATTGATATCTTTGTCGTCACCGCATACCGTTCCTATGAGGACCAGCAGAAATACTATACCTCCCGTATGGAACTGCTTGGCAATTCCGAAGAGGCAAAGAAACAGATTCAGCCTGCAGGTGCATCTGAACACCAGACAGGCCTTGCGCTTGATTTCACGGATGATGCGGCCAATGCCCAGCCAACCGTTGATTTTGCAAAGACGGATGCCGGCAAATGGCTTGCAGAACATGCTCATGAATATGGTTTCATCCTCCGTTATCCGGAAGGAAAGGAAAACATTACCGGTTATACATTTGAACCATGGCACTACCGCTATGTCGGTGTTGACACAGCCAATGCCATCTATGAAAAGGGACCGGATACGACATTTGAAGAATATTTCGGTATCAGTGCAGATGACAGTCAGTAATCGGATCGAACAAGGTGCACAGGCGGTGATCAGTAACTGGCTTCGCATCCAGAAAGATCAGTCCTTATGTATTGTCACATCCGCCATGCATATGGAGGAATGTGAATATCTGCAAAAAGAAGCGGAAAAGAAAGGTGCACAGGCATGTATCCTGAAAGTGGAACAGGAAGGACTTCATGTCGGTGATTACTTTGATGCCAATCCGGATATCTTCCTTCCGTATGATATTATCATTGGTGCCGCAGACTATTCCATCATTACCACCAAAGCGGCGGATGTCGCACTGGAACATGGGAAAAAGGTACTGTCCCTGCCTCTTTCCACCAATACAAAACGAAGTATGTTGTCTCTGGACTTCATATTCATGGATCCCACGGAAGCCAGAATCATGGCGGAAACCGCAATCGGAATGATCGGAAAAGCGGAAACAGTGCATATCACCACCCGTTCCGGTACGGATCTTCATATCCGTGTCAAGGACAGACCGATTTCTTATTTCAACGGCAACTTCTGGCCAAGGCATCCGTTCTCCAGTGCCTCCTTTGAAATCTACTGTCCGATCATTGAAGACAGTACAGAGGGAACACTGGTATGTGATGGTTCATTCGGTTATATCGGAAAGGTACAGGAACCTGTCACCATTGAATGGAAAAACGGAAGAATCGTTTCCATCGAAGATAATGAGGAAGGAAACAGATTACGCGAATACTTTGAAAGCTACCATGACGATGGAATGTACGTAGCCGGAGAACTGGGCATCGGACTCAATGAAATGAGCCGGTGTGTCGGAGAGTGCTATATCGAGGATGAAAGCACCTACGGCACATTCCACATCGGTGTGGGAAGAAATATCGGTCTTGGCGGTAAACATGAGGCAAGCGGACACTTCGACCTTGTCACATGGCATCCGACCATCACATTCGATGATACTCTGATCATGAAAGACGGCAGCTTTGTCATGCCTGAGGATCACAGCTGCTTATAAGGCAATGCATACACCACATTGCTTTTTTTCATGCAAAAAGCCGTGTTTCCACGACTTTATTCCATTCTGTCTGTATGAAATACCTTTTCCAGCTCTTTGATATATGTCTGTCCGATTTCACTGAGAATCGTATGTCTGCGGCTGATCCAACCGATTTCCATCACTGAATTCGGATTGTTCTGATCCGCTTCATATGGGACTACCACATAGTCATCACCGTTGAGATCTTCCGAGATGATTCCGGAACACAGTGTGTATCCATTCAGTCCTCTCATCAGATTCAGCATCGTTGCACGGTCATTGACCTTGATCTTCTGCGGGAATTCGTTCTCCGTCAGGATTTCCTCCGCTGTATACTGTGATGCCTCAACTCCCTGGTCAAATGTCATGTTCGGGTAATTCAGCAGTTCCTCATATGTGATCGATTTCTGTTGTGCCAACAGATGTTCACGGTAGAGGTAGACATAGGCATCGCAGTCTCCCAGTTTATGGAATTCCAGATTCCATTCATCGAATTTCTTTTTCATGAATCTTCTGTTGTTTGCGGAAAGATACAGAATTCCGATTTCACTGATGGCATTTCCGACATCCTCAATGACATGCATTGTCTTTGTCTCGGAAATGGCGAGGTCATACTTTGTTGTACCGAATTTCAATACCGTATTGACAAATGCCTTGGTGGCGAAGGAGTAATGCTGGGTGGAAACACGGAACTTGTTTTTCCTCTCTCCCTCGTATCTGCTTTTCAGTGTTTCATACTGCATGTAGATCTGTCTTGCATAGCTCAGGAATTCTCTTCCGTCATCTGTCAGTGTGACACCATGGGATGACCGGTTGAAGATTCTGACATGCAGTTCCTCCTCCAGTGTCCGGATGGATGCGGTCAGAGTCGGTTGAGAAATGTAGAGTTTTTCGGCTGCCTTATTCATGGATCCTTCATCCGAAATAGTCAACGTATATAATATCTGTTGTAATGTCATAATATCATGCCCTTCTGATATGCGGTATGTGGATACTCTGTATTCATCTTATCGCTGTATACCTTATATGTTTCTGATTCTGAAACTGTGCGGATTCAATTCCGCAGATAAAACAAAAGACATCTGTTTATTTCAGACGTCTTTAACCTAAAGATCCTTATGTCATCAGAGACGCCAGAAAAGATTCATACGTACTGTGTATGGATTCATCATACTGATCATGACTTTTCTTGAAAGTGCCTTTTCCTTCATAATTCAGATTGTAATTGACCATTGATAACAAAATCAAATTGTGATTATCAATAACGGTTATCATCTATTTTTATAATATTGTTATTGATTTCCTGACAAATTCAATACATGAAAAAAACCGTGTTTCCACGGTTCTTCTGATTACTGCTTCAGTCCTGCGGCAGTTTTCAGTTCATCCAGAGATGCATATTTTTTGGAATACAGTGTCAATGGGGCTGACGATGTATTTCCGATCGGCGTAATGTCATAACCCTGCGAAGCGATCTCATCATTCAGATATGCGACATGCTGGAAAGCATTCAGATCAATTTCTCCACTGTTTAAAGCCTCATTCGGAAGATTGTAGGCATCGAAGACGATAACATCAATATACAGTCCGGAGTTTTCCTCATCCAGTACCTTCTGTACGGCTCTCCATACATCACCGGATCCGCACACACCAAGCCTGATGACCTTCTTTCCATCCGGGCTGGACTGGTATCCCTCCAGGTCGGACACATAGTTTTCATCCACCGTGTAATCCGGGTCATAATCGAATGCCGGAATGGAAGCACCCTTGTTCTTTTCGATAATATACTGGGCAACAGTCTGGGTCTGATATGCCTTGACGATTGTCTGGTAGTCCGAATTGTCCTTTTCGGATGTTCTTGCGACAATCACATTGATAAACGGATTATCGGAACCCGGATCCTGTACTTCCGTAATCAGACCGTCTGTCTTTGGGTTCAGGCCTGCCGGTACAGCATATGTACCGTTGATTGTTGAAGCACCGAAGTCATCCAGTGTGGATACAAGTGTATTTGCCTGCGTCGGTACAATCTCAATGTTGTAAATATACTTTGAGACATCCTTGAGTTCCGGTGTGAAACCCGCCGCATCATCAACTTCAATCAGTCCTGCACTTTCCAGTACAAGCAGACCGCGCGCACCGTTTGTGGCGTCGGACGGAATACCGATTTTCACCGGTTCGGCTGAATCCGATGTTGTGGAAGATGTGGATGCTGTACCGCATCCGGCAAGCAATGACAGCGCAAGGAATGCTGTAAATGTTTTTCTGTAGTTTTTCATGTGATTCTATCTCCTGTTTTTATTTATGTATCAGTTTTCTGTTTTTCGTCGCATGTGAGAGCGTGTTTCCGATCAGCTGCAGACATGAGACGATTACCAGTAATAATATGACGCACAGATTCACCACATCCTGATAGTGGAGATTCTGGCCGTAGTTGATCGCAAAGCTTCCGATTCCACCTGCCCCGACAGCACCTGCGGAAGTCGTCAGTCCGATCATGGATATCGCTGTGATGGTTGTCACGCGGAACAGATCCGGAACAGCCTCATGCAGGTAAACACGGAAGATGATTCCGATATTTCCGCTTCCCATTGCCCGGGCAGCTTCAATCTTGCCCGTATCCACCTCCGCCAGTGCTGTTTCAACCTGTCTTGTATAAAACGGTACGGCACCAAAGACTAGCGGTACAATCGCACCTTTGACACCGATGGATGTTCCGGCGATTGCCCTTGTAAAGGGAATCAGAAAGATCAGCAGGATAATAAACGGTACTGCACGGAAGATGTTTGTGACAGCCTCCAGCAGGAAGTGAATCACTCTGTTTGGTGAAATACCGTCTTTTCCCGTTACCGTCAGGGCAATGCCGGCCACCCCTCCAATCAACAGAGTCAGAATCCCTGCGATCAGAAACATCTGAAATGTCGCACTTAGTGCCTGCAGGAAGATATCCCAGTAGTTTGCGACGTTTGGAAACCATGTTGCGAATGGTTCAGGCATGATCAATCACCTCCGTTCTCACACCGCAGTCATGCAGGAAGGAGACGGCGGCTGCAGTATCCTCCGCCTTTCCCTCAATGGATGCGATAATCCCTCCAAGGGCATCGTGGTTTACAACATCCACATTGGCAAGCATGATATTCACATCGACATTGTAGTCTCTGGATATCTTTGATATCAGGGCATGTCCGACGCTGTTCTTTGTGAAGGTCAGACGGTACAGTGTCTTTTCCGGTGTGTTGTTCAGATCCACCGTGTTGTTTTCAATCAGTTTTCCGATATTGGATAACCCGGAGGCACTTTCCGTGAATTTTCTTGTGATCGGCTGTTTTGGTGAAGCGAAGATGTCATACACATCCCCTTCCTCCACAACCTTACCGTTTTCCATGACTGCCACTCTGTCCGCGATGGAACGGATCACTGACATTTCATGAGTAATCAGTACAATCGTGATACCGAGTCTTCTGTTCAGATCCTTCAGCAGTTTCAGAATCGAAGCCGTCGCATCCGGGTCGAGGGCTGAAGTTGCCTCATCCGACAGCAGTACCTCGGGGTTGTTGCTGAGGGCACGGGCAATCGCCACTCTCTGTTTCTGACCGCCCGACAGCTGGGATGGATAGGCATATTTCTTTTCTTTGAGATCCACAAGTTCCAGCAGTTCATCCACTCTGGATGTGATATCCTCCTGTTTCATTCCGGTATATTTCAGAGGGTAAGCAATATTGTCATATACCGTGGAGCGATCCAGAAGGTTGAAATGCTGGAATATCATGCCTGTGGACCTTCGCAGCGTTCTCAGCTGTTTTGAGCTGAGTTTCGAAGTCGTACCGTTTTTTGTCAGTGTCAGCTGACCGTCTCTGCCTGTAATCGTACCGAAGTCATTCATTGTGATACTTCCGGAATCCGGAATTTCAAGATAATTCAGACATCGTATAAGTGTGGATTTACCGGCACCGGAGTAACCGATGATGCCGTATATTTCACCATCCTGAATATCCAGGGAAACATCATGCACCGCATGAATGTTTTTCCGGTTCAGGTGATATGTCTTTGAAAGATTTCTGATCTGAATCATTCAACCCTCCTGTTTGAGCGGAATGCATTTTCCAGCTCTTTGATATATGTCTGTCCGATTTCACTGAGAATCGTATGTCTGCGGCTGATCCAACCGATTTCCATCACTGAATTCGGATTGTTCTGATCCGCTTCATATGGGACTACCACATAGTCATCACCGTTGAGATCTTCCGAGATGATTCCGGAACACAGTGTGTATCCATTCAGTCCTCTCATCAGATTCAGCATCGTTGCACGGTCATTGACCTTGATCTTCTGCGGGAATTCGTTCTCCGTCAGGATTTCCTCCGCTGTATACTGTGATGCCTCAACTCCCTGGTCAAATGTCATGTTCGGGTAATTCAGCAGTTCCTCATATGTGATCGATTTCTGTTGTGCCAACAGATGTTCACGGTAGAGGTAGACATAGGCATCGCAGTCTCCCAGTTTATGGAATTCCAGATTCCATTCATCGAATTTCTTTTTCATGAATCTTCTGTTGTTTGCGGAAAGATACAGAATTCCGATTTCACTGATGGCATTTCCGACATCCTCAATGACATGCATTGTCTTTGTCTCGGAAATGGCGAGGTCATACTTTGTTGTACCGAATTTCAATACCGTATTGACAAATGCCTTGGTGGCGAAGGAGTAATGCTGGGTGGAAACACGGAACTTGTTTTTCCTCTCTCCCTCATATCTGCTTTTCAACAGTTCATACTGCAGGTAAATCTGCCTTGCATATCCCATGAACTCTCTGCCTTCATCCGTCACCGTGGCCCCATGGGATGTTCTTGTAAAGATCCTGACCCCGAGTTCCTCCTCCAGTGTCCGGATGGATGCGGTCAGAGTCGGCTGAGAAATGTAGAGTTTTTCAGCTGCCTTATTCATGGATCCTTCATCCGAAACAGTCAGTGCATACAATATCTGCTGTAATGTCATAGCGGCTGTTCCTTCTGATGTGCAACATGCCATGCATGGTCTTCCTTGACCTTTTTCAGTTCATCCGGATTCTCGATCAGCTCTACGGCTGTCCATGCCAGTGCCTTGGCTCCCTTGACAATCGCATTCATTGCCTTCTCACTGCACGCTGCCTGTACCATATCCTGGGAGTGTCCGGTAATCGGAACATCGGTAATACTGATGTGCGGCTGGATTGTCGGTACAACCTGAGAGATATTTCCGACATCACTGCTTCCCGGCATGACTTTATCAGGCACATGTTCCACCGTATTGCCAAGCTCTGTGATGTATTTTTCATAGATGGCATCCAAAGACGGAGTCAGAACCATGTTTTCCACCAGATTCTGATACATTTCCATTTTTGATGTACATCCGGTCTGTAAAGCGGAACCCTTCACAATGTTTTCCACCTTGCCATACAGCTCATCCAGTGTTTCCCTGTCAGCGGCACGCAGGTAATACCTTGACTTTGTATATTCCGGTATGACATTCGGTGCTGTACCGCCGTCGGTAATAATGCCGTGTATTCTGATTCTGTCGGATAACTGCTGGCGCAGAACTCCGATTGCCTGATAGGTCAGAATCTGTGCATCCAGGGCATTGATGCCGTCATACGGGCATCCTGCCGCATGAGCCGGTTTACCGAAAAACTCAATTGCGACCGGTGCACATGCATAGTTTCTTGTGCTCAGACCATCCACCGGTTTCGACCCTGGATGTACACATAATGCAAAGTCAACGTCATTGAGATACCCCTTCTTCACAAACGATCCCTTTGCACTGCCGTTCTGTCCGCCTTCTTCTCCCGGTGTTCCATACACGCGTACTTCACCGCCCGTTTCATCAATCACGGATTTCAGTGCTGCACCGGCAAGAGAAGAAGTAGCACCGAACACATTATGTCCACACCCATGTCCCAGTCCTTCCAGTGCATCATATTCTGCCAGAAATACAGCCGTCGGCCCCGGTTTTCCGCTTTTATACACCGCACTGAATCCAGTTCTGTGTCCGGCTGCCGGCAGTTCTATCTCAAATCCTTCCGCCTTCAGCTGTTCCGACAGTACTTTACTGGCGTGAAACTCAAAATCCGATACCTCCGGATTGGCGTGAATGGATAATGAGATATCCTGATATGTTTTTGCATGTTCATCGATAAATGATCCGATCCTGTCTTTCCATTCTGTCATTTCTGTTATCCTCCCCTGAAAAATGAAAAGGCGTCCGGTTAAGCCCAGACGCCTTTGACATACAGTTTTCCTCATGCCGAAAAATTACGCCTGAACTGTTTCATACGCATCATACACATATCCATCATGTTCATCATCGTAACTCTTCTCATAAGTGCCTTCCTTTTCATGTCTTCGATTTTATGAATATTCTACAACAAAATCAAATTGTGATTTGCAATATCCGGTTATTATTTCACTTTATAGTTCAATGATATGACATTTGTAATACTCTGTGATCGTGCTAAAATATCAGATGCATAATGAAAGAGGAAATCAACATGATCAAATGGCTTGAAAATGCGCTGTTCTACGAAATCTATCCACAGAGTTTCCGCGACAGCAACGCCGATGGTATCGGTGATATCAACGGCATTATCGAAAAACTGGATTATATTCAGGACCTTGGGTGTAATGCGATCTGGATCAATCCGTGTTTTGATTCCCCGTTTATCGATGCGGGATATGATGTCCGCAACTATTATAAGGTCGCACCGCGCTACGGTACAAACGAGGATCTCAAACACCTGTTTGAAGAAGCACATAAACGGGATATGCATGTCATTCTTGACCTTGTGCCGGGACATACATCCAATGAATGCACATGGTTCCGTGATTCCTGTAAGGCGGAAAAGAACGCATACACTGACCGTTATATCTGGACGGATTCCATCTGGAACGCACCGAACAATGTCGGCAATATTGCCGGCTGGATCCGCGGCGGTTACAGCAGAAACGGTTCCGCGGCAGTCAATTTCTTTACCGGTCAGCCTGCTTTGAACTATGGTTTCTATCAGAAGGATGAGGGACAGTCCTGGCAGCAGGATGTCAATGATGAAGGTCCGGTTTCCACAAGAAAGGAAATCATCCGCATCATCGAATTCTGGCTTTCTCTTGGATGTGACGGTTTCCGTGTTGACATGGCGGGATCCCTTGTTAAAAATGATCCGGAATCCAAAGGTACCATTGCCTTATGGCAGGAAATCTTTGACGTTGTCAAAAAGGATTATCCACAGGCAGCGTTTGTCTCCGAATGGGGTGAACCTGACAAATCCATTATTGCCGGATATGATATGGACTTCCTGCTTCACTTTGGACCAAGCCATTATCCGGACCTGTTCCGTACGGAAACACCGTACTTTGCGGGTAAGGGTGATATCCAGGAATTCTTCCGTGTATACATGCAGAACAGAAAGAAGACTGAGGGTAAGGGTCTGATATGTATTCCAAGCGGAAACCATGATATGGACCGCATGGCTGAAACACTGAATCCGGAACAGATCAAGCTTGCTTTTGCATTCCTCCTGACAATGCCGGGTGCACCGTTTATTTACTATGGCGACGAACTGGGTATGCGCAAGATTCATGACCTGCCAAGTAAGGAAGGCGGCTATCACAGAACCGGTTCACGTACGCCAATGCAGTGGGACAACAGTGCCAACTTCGGTTTCTCATCTGCGGAAAAGGATCTTCTGTACCTTCCGGTTGATGAGGAAAAGGGAAATGTCATCAACGCCGCACATGAAGCGGAAGACCCATTCAGTGTTCTGTTTGAGGTCAAACGTCTGATTACCATCCGTAAGGAACATCCTGCATTATCCAATACAGCCGAGTTTGAACTTCTTTACTGTAAGGGATATCCACTGATTTACCGCAGATTCACAGAACAGGAAAGTCTGATCATTGCGATCAACCCTTCCGATCAGCCATGTTCCTTCTCACTGCCGGCAGGAGAAGTCATCTATTCCAAAGACCACATTCCATTTGATCCAAACATTCTTCCTGCAGGAAGTGCATTCATCATTTCCATGTAAGTCAACAGCGGTTTCAACCGCTGTTTTCTTAATGCCTCCCTGAAATCCACAGGATCACGTTCAAATCAGTAACAGATGTAACATGTTTCAGAAAATGAAACATGTTTTTCTTGCAAAAGAATGGATATTATGTAAAACTATTGTTCGTAAAAATCAAAACAAGAGGTAGCGGTGCGGAAGAGTACGCTGTGGAGTCGGCAGACAGGGAAACAGCGGAAAGGCAATCATCGCCGAACGTACATGACCGGCATGTCATATACGTGGGGTTATATGAGAAGATCTATAACACTCCTTCAATTGAAGAGGCGCTTTGTTTGTTTATTTTTGAATGATCAAATGAACGTCTCTCACAGGACGTTTTTATTTTTAACAGAAAGTGGGAGAAAGAAAACATGAAAAGATTACTGAACACACTGTGCGCATGCACACTTGCACTCACCCTTGCGGGATGTACAACCGGCGCTGCCGGAACAGGCACATCAACTGCCTCCACGCAGTCATCAACAACAGCCGACAATACGGAGAGAAGAACATTCCGTATCGGCATGGAATGTGATTACGCGCCAAACAACTGGCAGGAGGATACGGCTTCTGACACAAATCTGCCGATTTCCAATCTGAATGGTTTCTATGCGGAAGGATATGATATTCAGATGGCAAAACTGATCGGTGAGGAACTCAATGCGGACGTGGAAATTGTCAAGCTGGCATGGACCGGTCTGATCCAGGCATTGAAGGAAGGACAGATTGACATGATCATTGCCGGTATGGGCGATACACCGGAAAGAAAGGAATCCATTGCCTTCTCCAATACATACAGTGTGCACAAGACAGTGTATGTACTGGTTGTAAAGGCAGACAGTGAATACGCAGATGCGGTTTCCATCCAGGAATTCTCCGGTGCGACGGTAGTCGGACAGATCAACACATATTATGACTCTGCCATCGATCAGATTGAAGGCGTCAATCACGCACCTGCGGCAGTCGATGTTCCGAATATGAAATCACAGCTTCAGGAAGGACTTGTGGATGCGATTGTACTGGATGATGAAACAGCAGAATCCATGTACGGAAATGATCCTGACTATACAATTCTCAACTTTGAAGGCGACAGTGGATTTGTGATTGAAATGACAGGTGCCTGTGTCGGTATGAGACTGGAAGACACCGAACTTGTGGATGAAGTCAATAAAGCATTATCACACATTGATACGGATACACGTGCTGCCCTGATGCAGGAAGCACAGGCTGAAATGCCGCAGTAACACAGGAGCTGATTCATGCAGGGAAATCATACAATTACCTGGAGGAATCACATATGGATGACAGCGATTCTTGCGGGAATCGCTTCTTCATTCATGATCGCATCGGAAATGTCCTCCACACCGAATCTTCTCAGTATTCTGTTTTTCATTCCGACTCCGGCGAAAACCGGACTGGCAGTGATCAGTGCGATATGTGCCGTGTTGATCCTTGTCAGACATGTCATTCTGAAACAGAGACAGAATGACATCTGTCAGAAAATCTGTTATGCATGTGTATCTGTTATCTTTGCACTTGCATGCGTTGACCGGATTGCACTGTCAGTCGCTTCTGATTTCATCAGTGCTTCCGGCGCTTCCAGTCAGAAAGGGCTGAACTTCCTTTCCACGATGTTCTATATCATCAGAGTCAACTGGAAAACCTTCTATGTCGGTATTCTGCATACACTGGAACTTGCCTTTGTTGGTACGATTGTCGGTTTTATTCTGGCAATCCTGCTCGTGTTCTGCCGGATTCAGAAGCCGGATCAAAGAGACAGTGAAGCTGTACAGGCACTGAAACTGATCGGCAACACATTCGGATCGCTCTACGTTACGATTATCCGCGGCACACCGATGATGGTACAGGGTCTGATTGTCTACTATGCCGGTTTCCGTCTTGTCCGCTCTTTGTTTCCGGGTATGAGCGTATCCCAGCTCAACCAGATCTATTCCGTATTCCTGGCATCCGCTGTTACCGTTTCCTTAAATACGGCAGCTTATATTACCGAAATCCTCAGAGGATCTGTGGAAGCCATTGAAAAAGGGCAGACTGAAGCTGCAAGATCTCTTGGTCTGACGCCATGGCAGACAATGATGAAGGTCATCTTTCCACAGGCGATCCGCAACAGTATTCCCGCCATCTGCAACGAATTCATCATCAACATCAAGGATACCTCCGTACTCAATGCGGTCGGTATGACAGAACTGATGTTCATGACAACCACTGTTGCCGGTACATACTACGTATATCTTGAAACATACATGATCACAGCCGTGATCTATCTGATCCTGACAATCGCATTACAGGCAGTGATGAATTTCTTTGCCAGAAGAATGGATATGCCTGTTTCACACGGTGTTCCAAGCAGTAACTGAAAGGAGTCGTTTTTATGGAAGAAATACTTCGTATTGAAAATCTTGAAAAATCATTCGGTTCCCTTCGGGTACTGACAGACATCAATCTGACCATACACCAGGGTGAGGTTGTGACGGTCATCGGAGCCTCAGGTTCCGGTAAGAGTACGATGCTCAGATGCATCAATCTGCTGGAAGAACCGGATGCCGGACATATCTGGTTTGAAAATTCCGATCTGACGGATTTATCCACCGATATCAATCATTTAAGAGAGGATATCGGAATGGTGTTCCAGTCATTCAATCTCTTTAACAACATGAATGTGCTGGATAACTGCACACTTGCACTCACAACTGTCAGAAAGATGAATAAAAAGGAAGCGGAGGAAATCGCAATCCGAAGACTGACACAGGTCGGATTAAAGGATTTCATTCATGCGGATTCCAGAGTTCTCTCCGGCGGTCAGAAACAGAGAGTTGCCATCGCAAGGGCATTATGCATGAATCCGAAGATCATGCTGTTTGATGAGCCGACAAGTGCACTGGATCCTGAAATCGTAGCGGAAGTACTGGATGTCATGAAGGACCTGGCAGAAGAGGGGATGACCATGGTTGTTGTAACCCATGAAATGGTATTCGCAAAAGAAGTATCAGACAGGGTCGTATTCATGGATAAGGGAATCATCCTGGAAGAAGGTACACCGGATGAGATCTTCAACAGTCCAAAGAACCAGCGTACAAGAGAATTTCTGAAGAGATATCTGAATAATTGAGAGGAAAAGAACATGAGTGATTACAGAACACTGATATCAGATTTATGGGGATATGCGGAAACAGGTTTTGAAGAATATCATTCTTCTGAAACCATGTGTGCATTCCTTGAGAGTGAAGGTTTTACCGTCACAAAAAATATTGCCGGCATGGAAACAGCCTTTGAGGCCGTATATGGTCACGGAAAACCTGTTTTCTGTTTCCTGGCGGAATATGATGCCCTGTTCGGCATGAATCAGAAAGCGGATGTTACACATTATGAACCGATAACCTGCGCATCCGATACAGGTCATGGATGCGGCCACCACCTGCTTGGTACAGGTTCGATCCGCGCTGCTGTTGAGTTCCGCAACTGGCTGCGTGACAACAACCTGGATGGAACAGTCAAGATGGTAGGATGTCCGGCAGAGGAATCCGGATCCGGCAAGGCCTATCTGGCACGTGACGGTTATTTTGATGATTGTGATATCGCTTTGACATGGCATCCATCCAACTACAACCAGGTCGTTACCGGTTCATCCCAAAGCTGTATTTCCTGTTTTTTCCGCTTCCACGGTGTATCCGCACATGCGGCAGGTTCGCCGCACCTTGGCAGAAGTGCACTGGACGCATGTGAACTGATGAATGTCGGTGTCAATTATCTGAGAGAACATATGGAGCCGACAGACAGAGTGCACTATGCCTATACCAATGCCGGCGGAAAGGCACCGAATGTCGTACAGAGTGAGGCAGTTCTGAAATACTTTGTCAGAAGTGCAACCAACCCGAAATGCGAGGAACTGTACCAGCGTGTGATCAACTGTGCAAAAGGTGCCGCGCTGATGACAGGCACAACTGTCGATGTCATCTTTGATGAGGGGTTAAGCAACACCGTTCCTAACTTCGTACTCGAAGATGTACTGGCGGATTCTTTCCGGAAACTGTATCAGAACACATACACACAACAGCAGCTTGACTATGCACAGGCATTCAAGGATACGTTCAGTGTTGAAGATGCATTGAGTGACATCCCTGCCATGGCAAAGGATAAAAACAGATTAATTGAAAATGTGAAAAACAGTCCGATCAATGACTACTTTGTGGAAACACAGCACAGTGATATCTGTGAGATGGGTTCCACGGATGTCGGGGATGTTTCATGGGTTGTACCGACAGCACAGATCAACACAGCATGTTACAGCTATGGTGCGGGTGCACACAGCTGGCAGTGGGTTGCCCAGGGAAAGAGCGACAACGCATACAATGCGACAATGCTTGCGGGAGATATTCTGTGTGATGCCGCAAAGACACTGTACAATAACCCGGATCTGATTGAACAGGCAAAGCAGGAACTGCATACAAGACTGCAGGGACATACATACAGATGCCTCATTCCGGATGATGTCAAACCGCATATTTCCAATGTGGAATAATCCTGACACATATTCAGACACCTCTCAGAGGTGTTTTTATTATGATGTGATTATTCCGCATATGAATGCGGTTTTCAGACAGCAGTCAGATCCATTATAAAAACCTGCAGGAGATTTTCCCGCAGGTCTGCTGTTTAGAATGCCCAGAAGTACATGAGCAGAATATGTACAATCATCATGACTACAGCGATAGGAGCCTGTGCCTTGATGATAGAATATTTACCCTTTGTTTCAAGCAGAGCAGCCGGCATGATGTTGAAGTTCGCCGCCATTGGTGTAAGCAGTGTACCGCAGTAACCTGCTGTCAGACCAAGAGCACCGACAACTGCCGGGTTAGCACCCTGATTGATGAGGAATGGAATACCGACGCCGACTGTAATAACGGAGAAGGCTGCGAAACCATTACCCATGATCATTGTGAACAGTGCCATACCGATACAGTAGACAACACATGCGATGAAGTGTGAACCTTCCGGTACCATACCTGCTACGAAACCGGAGATGACTGTACCGACACCTGCGGCTGTAAACAGAGCACCCAGTGCGGATAACAGCTGCGGAAGGAATGCGACAGCACCCATATTGTCAAGGAGTCTGTTTCCTTCAGTGATGACGGACTTTGCCGGAGCCTTTGTGATCGCAAGAACGGCGATGACGCCGAAGATTGCGGAAACACCGATGGCGTTATTACCGGAAACGATACCCAGTGTAGCGAATAATACGGATACCAGTGCAAGAATCAGAGCAGGAATGAATACCTTATATCCGATCTTATCTGCGTTGGCTCTTGTCTCTTCACGTGTCGGAGCGGAATTCTTTGTTTCAACTACACCGCCGATGGCTGTGAGAACTGCAGTAACAACAAGCAGAATACCGATCAGTGCAGGTGGTACATATGGTCCGGCAATGAAGCTGAATCCCATGATGCACCAGAAGATACCTGTTGTGACGTGTTTCTTTGTTTCTGTATCCTTGAATGCCTTGACGCCGTTGGCGATGAATACAAGACCGATAATGCAGTAGAAGATTTCCTGCAGGATCGGATTGTAAACAGCACTGACTTCAGCAGGAACGAGTGTGATAGCATTTGCGAACATTATGCCTTACCTCCCTTTCCGTATTTCTTTTCGAGTGTCATATCATACCAGATGTAGTAGATAAAACATACAACCATTGTGATGATCGCAATCGGCCAGGAATTAGCGGCGATGGATAATGCATCGACATTGAATCCCTGATCTGCCAGTGTGGAAGCGATCAGAAGAGTACCGGAAGCACCCATGAAGCAGTTCTGACCGAAGAAGTTACCGAAGTTTTCAGTACCTGCACAAATACCTTTGAGGAAATCCTCTTCCTTATCATCTTCGATGACCGCATCTCCATATCTGTTGGCAATTGCACCTTCAGACATAGGAAGAATAATCGGACGGATAAACTGAACGTGACCGCCAAGTCTTAAGGAGAAAGCTGCGGACAATACACGGATGATTGTCCATACGCCCAGCAGTCTGCCGACTGTCATGCCCTTGAGCTTCTGAATGAAGTCTTTTGCCTTATCACGAAGACCATAACGTTCACAGATACCGATAACACCGACTGTCAGAGCAAACAGTGTGGCTGTACGGTTGGAAATGAAGGAAGTTCCGAATGTTTCGAAAATTCCCATAAATGTCATCGAACCTTCCATGACCGCAACAAGACCTGTTGCGATACCGGCTGCGACGACTGTTGCGATTGTATCCCATCTTAATGCGAATCCAATGACAACAATTACGACACCAATTAACTTTAAAAGTTCCATGGTATCCCCCTTTCTGTCACATAATATGTGAAATACAGATTTCATCATACCAAAATTCTGCCTGAATGAGAAAGAAATACTGACTTTTATGTATATTTTTTCATTATTATTATGCTGTAATGTAAAAAAATCCTGAATTTTCAATAAATCATCATTTGAAAACGTTTTCCAATGGATGAAAATCCAATTGCTTATTCTTTTTTTATTTTTTATGATTTAGCTGACAATTTCAAACAGGAGGATAATAAAATGAAGCTGATCATTGAAAAAGACGAACGTGCAATGAGTGAAAGCTGCATGCAGATTGTACTTGGTGAAATGATGCAGGATAAGAGAGTCAACATCTCTCTGACATCCGGCAGATCCCCAAGAACGATGTACCAGATGATGATTCCTTATGTAAAGGATCAGAAGAAATTTGATAAGATCGAATACTACATCTTTGACGAAGGACCAAGAGAAGGTGAAACATACGGTCCGATCTGGGATGAAATGCATGAGCTGTTCTACACACCTGCAAATATTCCGGATGAAAGAATTCACTGCATCAACAGAGAAAACTGGAATACCTATGATGAGCAGATCCGCAATGCAGGAGGACTGGATCTGATGGTCATTGGTCTTGGATGGGACGGACACTTCTGTTCCAACAGTCCATGGACAACACCGCTTGACAGCTATTCCTATGTCATGGAAAGAAAGAAGATCATTGAAAAGAACCCTGCATATAAAGACAGACCGGGTATCCCGCTTGTCTATACAATGGGTCCGAAGTCCCTGATGAGAGTGAAGAGACTTGTCATGATCGTTAACGGCAGGGAAAAGGCTGAAATCCTGAAAAAGGTACTGGATTCCCCTGTTTCCAATGAACTTCCTTCCACCGTTCTCAAGCTTCATCCGAATTTCACAATCATTGCGGATGAGGACGCTGCTTCACTTCTCAACCCTGCAGACTACGAAAACTGCTGATGACAGCAAGACGGCATCTGATATGCCGTTTTTGTTTATGAAACAATGAAACCCTGTCATTCATGGAATTTCTGATTTATGATAAGAGTACGAATAAAGGAGAAAATATATATGAAAATTCTTGTGACAGGATTTGATCCATTTGGAGGAGAACCGGTCAATCCGGCGATTGAATCCGTAAAATTACTGCCTGATACAATTGCAGGCGCGGAAATTATCAAGCTTGAAATTCCGACTGTCGTTCACAAATCACTTGAAAAGATTGACGCAAAGATTGCGGAATGTGATCCGGATGTCATTCTTTCCATCGGTCAGGCCGGAGGAAGACCGGATATCACGGTTGAAAGAATCGGAATCAACTGTGATGACTGCAGAATTCCTGACAATGAAGGCAATCAGCCTGTTGATGAACCTGTCTTTGCGGACGGTCCGGCTGCTTACTTCTCCACACTGCCGATCAAGGCAATGGTTGAAAACATTCACAAAGCCGGTATTCCTGCTTCCATTTCCAACACTGCCGGCACATTCATCTGTAATCATGTGCTGTACGGTGTCAGATATCTGTGTGAACACAAATATCCTGTAAAAAAGAGCGGATTCATTCATATTCCGTTCATGACATCCCAGTGTGTTGACAAGCGAAACATGCCATGCATGTCTTTGGATGAAATTGTAAAAGGACTGACAGCTGCCATTGAAGCCATCGTCACAACAGACGAGGATATCAAGGTTACAGGCGGCGCAACCCACTGATAACAGAAGTACGCTGATATATCACGCAGCGTGCTTTTTCTTTCTGTCTGATCTGCCTTTTAGCAGGAAGCCGACAACAATGGACATGACAAAGTCCGAATCACAATGAGTATTACCTGCTGATGGTCTGGAAATCAAAAAAAACAGCGTCTGTTTCAACTGTGACAGACGCTTATTCATGAGATATTTTCTATTTTTTCTTTTTTTCTGAAGCGATGGTTTTTGCTTTCTTTCCCGCTTTGATCCGGTTTCTGTTCGTCTGCCTGGATCTTTGATACAGTTCTTCTTCCGCTGCAGCTGCCTGAAGTCCTCCACCTTTTACAAGACGTACTGCCGAAAACAGTCCGGCCATGGCAATCACGATCATGATGACTGCAAATACAATTGCGGCAATGGATGAAACAGAAATACTGTAATACAGAAGAATGACTGCCGTTGCCACATCCATGAATGCACTTGTTGTAAGCATCTTCTGCTCATCCACATGCAGGTAGATCAGAATCAGAGATAAACCGAGTATGATGCCCGGTGTTCCGTTATTGTTCAACAGTATCACAGCAGCACATCCGGCAAGCCCGAAAACAAATGAAAAGATACGGTTGTGTTCAATCTGCTTTTCAAAGACAGCTGACACGATCATCACCAGATAATAGACAACACCTGCCAGACATCCGATATAGAAAAACATCAGTCCGAACATCAGTTCACCAAGAAGTCTTGCATAAAAAGCACGTTTTGTGTCGCTGAAAAACGGTGCGGACATATATAAAAGGATACCGAAAATCCCCAGAATATTACTCATGAAAGAAACAGATAATTCCATACAATTCCTCCGATGTATCAGATTTTAACATCTGAATATATAAAATACATTAAATTTCCCGTTTTTGTACCATTTTTCCATGATTTTTTCACATCGGCTCATATTGACTTATTTGCCTGTAGAATATATTATTGTTACGCGTTTGTTTTCTAAACATTAGAAAAAATATGGAGGTGGTACGAAATGAAGAGAACATACCAGCCAAGCAAGAAAAAGAACAAAGCTACTCATGGCTTCAGAGCCCGTATGGCTACAGTCGGCGGACGTAAGGTCCTGGCAAGAAGACGTGCCAAGGGCAGAAAGGTCTTATCTGCTTAAAAACCACCGATTGGTGGTTTTTTTATCACTACGGAGGATGTATGAAAAAGAAAAACCGTATCAGAAAAGCGGAAGAATTTCAGAAAATCATACACAAAGGCAAAAAGTTCGTATGTCATCAGTATGTGATGTATGTCATGCCGAAAGCGGAAGAGGAAGCGAGAATCGGTATTTCCCTTTCAAAAAAAATAGGAAATGCGGTGGAACGCAATAAAATCAAGCGTCAGGTACGCATGATGTGCCAGGATCTGATTCCGTTTGATATATGCAGCTATGATTTTGTGATCATCATACGTTTCGGATATGTTAATTCAACCTACGATCGCAATAAAAATAGCTTGGAAAAACTATGCATAAAAGCTACAATATTATAGATATTCTAAAGGAGAATAACATGAAATTAAATCCACGTATAAAACGTATCCTGACAGTATTATCTGTCGTGATACTCGCAGTTGTACTGACAGGATGTACTGTACCCCGCGATGAGAGCGGTGCGATTGTCCTGATTAATGAGAGTACAACATTCTCACAGATTATGAAAGATGAATCATGGTTCTCTGCCATCTTCGTATGGCCGCTTTCCATGGTACTGAACAAACTGACACCTTATATCGGTGTCGGTGCTGCGATTGCTGTGATCACAATCGTTGTCAATACGATTCTGGCTGTCGCAACAATGAAGAGTACAATCGGAGCACAGAGAATGCAGATGATCCAGCCGGAACTGGAACGCATTCAGAGAAAGTATGAAGGACGTGACGATGACGCTTCCAGGATGAGACAGGCAAATGAAATGCAGGCTCTCTACAAGAAGTACAACATCAGTCCATTCGGTACGATCCTTGTCACATTCCTGCAGTTCCCGATCATCATGGCAATGTATATGGCTGTTCAGAGAGCGGAAGCTGTCGCTCACGGTACATTCCTGGGCATGGATCTTCAGCTGACATCCTGGACCGGAATCAAAGGCATCTGGCAGGGCTCTCCTTCCACTGGCTGGGCATTCCTTGCACTGTTTATATTCATGGGTGTTTCCCAGTTCCTATCCATGAAAATTCCTCAGATTCTTCAGAAGAAAAAAGCGGAAAAGGAAGCTGCCAAGCATCACAGAAAGCCTCAGATTGCTGATAACAAACAGAATAAGATCATGCAGTACTATATGACTGGTATGATTCTCATATTCGGTATGACATTCCCTGCCGCAATGTCTCTCTACTGGGGAATCAATTCTCTGGTCAATATTGCAAAATCAATTATTGTCCAGAAGATTATCGATAAAGCAGATGAGAAAGAAGGTACAAAACGATGAAAAACTATCAGGCCAAAACACTGGAGGAAATCCTGGAACAGGCTGCAGAAGACTATGGATGTGACACTTCTTCCCTGATGTACAACGTCATTGAGGAAAAGGACGGTATCCTCGGTCTTGGAAAGTCCATCACAGCTGAAGTATTCACAATGGATGACGTCAAGGAATTCCTGTTTGACTATATGGGTGATTTCTTCACAGGCATTGACCTTGATCTGGAATGTGCCATTGAGGAAAAGGACAACGCATTCATCGTCAATCTCAACGCTGACAACAACGCTGTTCTGATCGGTAAGATGGGTAAGACACTGTCTGCCTTCAACACAGTCATCAGGGCTGCCGTCAATGCGAAATTCAAAAAGAAGATCGATGTACTGATCGATGTCAATCACTACAAGAACGACCGTTATTACAAACTGCGCGGTATGGCAAAGAGAATCGCAAAGCAGGTTCAGAGAGATCATGTCAAGGTTGATCTGGATCCGATGCCAAACGATGAAAGAAAAATCATTCATAAGACTCTGAATGACTGGCACAACATCAAGACAGAATCTGAAGGGGAAGGTTCCAACAGACATGTCTGCATCCGCTACGTGGAAGATCAGCCGGAAGCTGAATAAAAGGGAAATCGGAAGAGATGAGAATCTCTTCCTTTTTTTGTGGATATCCTGTTTCTTTTTCCACAATCCAGCAATTGAAAAATCTTTCTTTTCCACATGAAAACCACATATCAGAAAAAATGTTTTTCCACAATTGTGGAAAACTGTTGAAAACTCATATTTCAGCGTCTTTAAGCCATTTTCTGATTGTGGTGAAATGGTGATTTCATTTTTACATTTTTGAATTTCCCACAATTTCCACAGTTTTCCCCATTGTTGATAGTTTTTCCACTATTTATCCACAATTCATATTTTGTGGAAAATTGTGGAAAACCATGAATAACCCTGATTTTACCTGTATTTCACGCAGGATAACCTATGTGGAGAAAAAAAGTATCCACAATTTTCATGTGGATTTTACTGTCAACTGAACGTAAAATGATTGTGGATAAATTGAAACAACAGGGGTATTACAATGCCATTTACAAAAGACCAGTATCTGAATGAGGTGTGGAACCAGGTCATTCAGTATCTGCATACAAACAGAAAAATCGAACCGGAGATTGTCGATAACTTCTATAAGCCTTGTTTCATCTATGAGCTTACGGAAGACAAGGCAATTGTGGCGGTTCCGAATATTATACATAAACAGGTTCTCAAGGAACAGACACAGATGATCGCGGATGCCTTCGTGCATGTTCTTGATACAGACCATCCGCTGATTGTTCAGGTCGAACAGGAAAATGCTCTGAAAGCAAGATCCATGACCGCCGATATCGTTGTACGTGAGGATGAATTTCATTCCATGCCGATCCAGAAAGACCGTACCTTCGACAACTTTGTCGTCGGTGACTGTAACCGTGAATCACAGGCAGCCGCACTGGCATGTGCTCTGAATCCGGGTAAATTCTTCAATCCGCTGTTCATCTACGGAAATTCAGGCCTTGGCAAAACACATCTTCTGATGTCCATTGCCAACTATGTGATGAAGACGGATCCGACAAAGAAAGTGTATTACACCGAATCTCTGAAGTTTGTCGAAACGGTTGTCAATGCGATCCGTGACAACAGAATCGATGCCTTCAAGAAGTACATGTGCAGTATTGATCTGTTTCTGGTTGATGATATTCAGTTCCTTGCCGGTAAGGAAAAGTCCCACGAGGTATTCTTCTCCATCTACAATGAACTGGTAAACAACAGAAAACAGGTATGTATCGCATCAGACCGTCAGCCGCGTGAGATCAAGGGTCTCGAGGACAGACTGATTTCCCGCTTCTCCAGCGGTTTATCGGTAGGAATCGATTCACCTGAATTTGAAACCTCTCTTGCCATTCTGCAGCTGAAAATCAAGCAGAACGGGTACGGAATTGATGATTGTGATGAAGAGGGTCTTGCCTACATTGCGTCCAACTTCTCAGGCAATGTCAGAGATCTGGAAGGGGCATGGAACAGAGTATTGTTTTACGCAATCCAGTTTCAGCCCGACGGCGGTTCCATCCGCTTTGAAACGGTGATGAATGCCCTGAAAAGCCAGGCTGTCGTATCAGATAAGACCGGTCTTTCTCCAAAGAAGATCATCAAAACCGTTGCGGATTACTATGGACTGACAAGACAGCAGGTTACTTCCAAAACACGTACAAAGAATATTGCCAATGCAAGGCATATTTCCATCTATCTGTGTCGGAAGCTGCTGAATATCTCGTATATCAAAATCGGAGAGGAATTCGGAGGAAGAGACCACTCCACCATCATCTCCGCCTGTACCAAGGTTGAGAAACAGATTCAGAAGGAACCTGCCTTCGCCAATGCGGTCAAGGATATCGAATCCCAGCTCAATGCTGGAATTCCACAATGATATCCACATTTCATCCACATCTGAAAAACACTGAATAACCGCTTTATCAAAGGCTTTACAGAAGTTTTCCACAATTTCCACAGCCTTAATAACAATAAAGCTTATACTAAAAAATAAATAAATAAAAAGGAGACCAAGCCATGAATTTTTCCATCAGTAAAAATGCATTCGCATATGCCATCGGTATTGTGGATCATGCGATCAGTACATCCAGTCCACAGCCGGCTCTTCGCGGTATGAAGATCCAGGCACAACAGAACTCACTGATCCTGACAGGATCCAATGCGGATCTTTCCATTGTAAAGACCATAACAGCAGACGGGGAAAACAATCTGACAATCGTGGAAGAAGGTTCCATTCTGATTGAATCCAGATATCTGATGGATATTGTCAGAAAACTCGATTCTGAAATCATTACGGTAGAAATCATTGACGGTGCACTCACACGTTTCTCCGGTGATCGTGCCGTATTCCGGATCAACGGAATGAATGTTTTTGATTATCCTTCCATTGAAATGTCCAGACCTGCGGATTCCATTACGATGAAATGCGGTATTCTGAAAGAGATCATCGATCAGACCATCTTCGCAACCGCAACGAAGGATACACGTGCTGTATTGACGGGTGTGAATTTCAACCTGAAGGACAACGTATTGAAATGTACAGGTACGGATTCCTATCGTCTTGCCAAAAAGACCCTTCCGTTCAATACGGAAGGTTCCTTCAATGTCACGATTCCGGCAAAGACACTGGCAGATGTCCGTTCCACAATGATCACTGACGTGGATGGGGATATTGAAATTGCCATGGACAACAAGAAAGCACAGTTCATTATAAAAGACATGGTACTGCAGTCCAGTCTGCTTGACGGTGCATTCCCTGAAACAGACCGTCTGATTCCTGCTGATTTCGATTATGTGCTTTCCATTAACCGCAGTGAGCTGATCCGTGCCATTGACCGTACAACCTTTATCCGCAGTGACAACATGTCCATCAACCGTCTGCAGTGCAGTGAAGAAGAGGTTGTATTGACAAGTAAATCCCAGGAAATCGGTGAATCCCGTGAAATCCTTGACTGCGTATTCAAAGGACCTGCACTGGATATCAGCTTCTCCGCCAACTATGCCATCGATGCCGCAAAGGCACTGAAAGGTGAGAATATCACGATCAATTTCTCAGGTGATATGAGGCCGTTTATCCTGAAGGATATGGATGATGAAACAACGCTCCAGCTGATTCTGCCGCTGCGTACTTACAACTGATTGAAGATATCGGAATACATGATCCGGAAGCTGAATTTCCGGATCTTTTTCTTATATGTAAAATTGTCCGAAATTCGCTTGTACAAAGGATTTTTTGGACTTTTTATGGTATAATAAATCAGATTCATTGTACAGATCAAAAAGGAGAAAATGTTATGGAGAAAATCACCACGGAATTTATCACTTTACAGCAGTTTCTCAAGATGAATGACATCATCTCTTCAGGTGGTGAAGCGAAATTCTTCGTAAAGGAAAACAGCATTCTTGTCAATGGAGAAGAGGAAGACAGAAGAGGAAGAAAACTGTATCCGGGTGATGAGGTACGCGTCAACGGAAAGAGGTACCGGATCAGCTGATGTATGTCCGTAAACTCGAACTGCGCAACTTCAGAAACTATTCTGATCTTTCCATTGAGCTGACAGACAGAATGAATATCATTACCGGTCATAATGCCCAGGGTAAGACAAATCTTCTTGAAAGCCTTGTGTTCCTGTCTTCCACAAGAAGTCACCGCATTCATGATGACCGTAAGATGATCCGCAATGGATGTGAGTTTGCCATTGCCAGATGTGAATATGACAATGAAGGCAGAACAGGAACACTGCAGGGGATTATTCACAACAAAGGGAAAACACTGATGAAGGATGGATATCCTGTCATGAAAAGCAGTGAGTTCATCGGTACATTGAACACCGTTCTGTTTTCTCCGGATGATCTGAGAATCTTCGATGATTCTCCTAGAGAAAGAAGAAAACTCATCAATCAGGTGATCACAGGTGTATCGCGTTCATATCTCAATGAGCTGACAAAATATCAGTCTGTTCTCAAGCAGAGGAATATTCTTCTGAAAAATGACAGGCCGGACGGTTCCCTGCTGGATATCATGGATCGTCAGATGGCACATTGTGAATCCGTGATCCATCAGGAAAGAGAAGAATTTGTACGGTTCATGAATCAGTGGATGACAAGGATCTATGCAAGACTTTCCGATGATGCGGAAGAAGTCACAATCCGATATGTCAGTCATTACGATACATCTGATGAAAATCAGATCGAAGAAAAAAGAAAAGGTTTCAGAAAAAAGGACATTGAATTCCGTGTTACGACGATCGGAATTCATAAAGATGATGTCATTTTTGAAAAAAACGGTAATAACATCATTGAGACCGCAAGTCAGGGACAGAAGAGAATGGTCATCCTGGCATTCCGGTTGTCATTACTGATCTACATCAGAAACAGAACCGGCACAAGACCTGTGCTGCTTCTGGATGATGTACTCAGTGAACTGGATCATGACCGTCAGATCCGACTTCTGAACATGGTGGGAGATAAATACCAGTGTGTGATTACAACCACAGAACTGCCGCCATATCTCAGAAATCTGAAATACAGAGAATTTCATATCGAAAACGGTATGTTGAAGAATATTAAGGAGGCATAAAATGGCAGAAGAGAAAAAGCCGGAAATCATCAGAAATGAAGATGGGTCGGAAGCCGTTATCGGCGCAACTCTGGATTCAAGAGTGACCAAGGAATACGACGACTCTGAAATTCAGGTTCTGGATGGACTGGAGGCTGTCCGGAAAAGACCTGGTATGTACATCGCATCCACTTCTTCGAAGGGACTTCATCATCTTGTATGGGAGATCGTTGATAACGGTATCGATGAAGCCATGGCCGGTTATGCCTCTACAGTTGAAGTCACCATCGATCAGGACAATGTCGTTACGGTTGAGGATGACGGTCGAGGCATGCCTACGGGTATCAATGCCAAAACAGGGAAATCCACCATTGAAACCATCTACACCGTTCTTCATGCCGGAGGAAAGTTCGGCGGCGGTGCCTATAAGATTTCCGGTGGTCTGCATGGTGTCGGTGCGTCTGTCGTAAACGCATTGTCATCATGGCTTGAGGTTTCCGTATACCATGACGGTTCGATTTATTTTATCCGTTTTGAAAACGGAGGACATCCGGTGGAACCGTTAAAGGTCATCGGTACATGCGATCCGGCAAAACATGGTTCTGTTGTCCGTTTCAAGGCAGATCCGACCATCTTTACCGAAACAACGGTATATGACCATGACACAATCAGAGACCGTTTAAGACAGCTGGCATTCCTGAATAAAGGAATTCACCTTGTCCTGAATGATGAGAGAATGGAAGAAGAGAAGGATCTTCATCATGATTTCCTGTTTGAGGGAGGTCTGAAGGAATATGTGTCTTTCCTGAATAAAAACAGAAGTGTCATTCATCCGGAAGTTGTCTATGCGGAAGGATATGAGAGTGACATCCAGGTGGAAGTCGCATGCCAGTACAATGATGGTTACAATCCATCCATCTACACCTTCTGCAACAACATCAACACAGTGGAGGGCGGTACCCACCTTGAAGGCTTCAATCTGGCTTTGAGCCGTGTTGTAAACAAGTATGCACGCGACGTAAAGCTTCTCAAGGAAAAGGATGAGAACCTATCCACGGAAGACTGTCGTGAAGGTATTACGGCTGTAATTTCCGTCAAGCATCCGGATCCGCAGTATGAAGGACAGACAAAGACAAAGCTCGGCAATTCAGAAGTACGTAAAATTGTTTCAGATATCTTCGGAACGCAGCTGGAACGTTTCCTGCTTGAAAATCCGGATCAGGCAAAACTGATCGTGGAAAAGGCAAGCATCGCATCACAGGCCCGTAAAGCGGCCAAAAAGGCAAGAGAACTGACCAGACGCAAGAGCGCACTGGAAATCTCCTCTCTGCCGGGTAAACTTGCGGACTGTTCCTCCAAAGATGCGGGAATCTGCGAAATCTATATCGTCGAGGGTGACTCCGCCGGCGGCTCCGCAAAACAGGGAAGAGATTCCCACTATCAGGCGATTCTGCCTTTACGAGGCAAGATTCTGAATGTCGAAAAGGCAAGACAGGCTCGTGTCTTTGAAAATAATGAAATCCGTTCCATGATCACCGCATTCGGATGCGGTATCCTTGATGAGGTTGATACATCCAAACTCCGTTACAACAAGATTGTCATCATGACCGATGCGGACGTCGACGGTGCACATATCCGTATTCTGTTACTGACATTCTTCTACAGATACATGCGTCCGATCATTGAGCAGGGTTATGTGTATATTGCCCAGCCGCCGTTATACAAGGCACAGAAGGGCAATACCGTACGCTATGCCTATACGGAAGGACAGATGGACAGAATCCGTGAGGAACTGGGTGACCGTATCGCCGTACAGCGTTACAAGGGTCTTGGTGAAATGAATCCGGAACAGTTATGGGAAACAACCATGGATCCAAAGAACAGAACACTGATCCGTGTCACGCTGGATGATGCGGAAACCGCAGATGAATACTTCAGCATCTTCATGGGTGATGAAGTGGAACCAAGAAAGAACTACATTATTGAACATGCGAAATTCGCAGAACTGGATATCTGAGACAGGAGGGAAGAATGGCAAGAGATGATTTCATGGAATTTGATGAAACCAAATTCGATCCGGGACGTATAACCGAGCAGAACCTGACAAAGGAAATGCACGATGACTTCATCGACTATTCCATGTCGGTCATCGTAGCCAGAGCACTTCCGGATGTACGGGATGGTCTGAAACCCGTACAGCGAAGAATTCTGTATGCGATGAATGAAATGAACAACACACCGGACAAGCCGTACAAGAAATGTGCGAGAATTGTCGGTGAGACGATGGGTAAATATCACCCACACGGTGACTCATCCATCTATGGTGCTCTTGTATACATGGCGCAGCCATGGAATATGAGAGAGGTACTGATTGACGGACACGGAAACTTCGGTTCCATGGATGGAGACGGTGCAGCAGCGATGCGTTATACCGAAGCACGTCTGGCAAAGCTGTCTGTTGAAATGATCCGCGATCTGGAGAAGGATACCGTTGATATGTCTCCAAATTATGATAACGAGGATATGGAACCGAATGTTCTTCCGGCAAGATTCCCGAATCTGCTGGTTAACGGTTCCATGGGTATTGCGGTAGGTATGGCAACCAACGTGGCACCACACAACCTTGGTGAAACCATTGATGCGGTCATTGCGGTTATGAACAATCCTGAGATGGAAAGCAGTGAACTGATGCAGTTCATCAAGGGACCTGACTTTCCGACCGGAGGATACATTATCGGCAGAAGTGCCATACGCAAAGCATTTGAAACAGGGAAAGGCACGATTGTCATGCGTGCAAAGACTGAAATTGACACACTGCCAAACGGGAAACCGAGGATTATCGTAACTGAAATTCCTTACATGGTAAACAAGGCATCCATGGTTGAACGTATTGCCCAGCTGGCAAGAGACAAACAGATTGAAGGTATTACGGATCTCCGTGATGAATCCAATATGGACGGTGTCAGAGTTGTCATGGAACTGCGTAAGGACATCCAGCCGGAAGTTCTGTTGAACCAGCTTTACAAGCTGACGCCGCTGCAGTCCAATTTCAATGTGAACAACGTTGTACTGTTTAACAACGTACCGCGTCAGTCTTCCATGAAGGAAATGATTCAGGGTTACATTGATCATCAGATTGATGTCGTTGTCAGAAGAACACAGTATGACCTGAAGAAAGCACAGGACCGTGCACATATTCTGGAAGGCTTGAGAATTGCGGTTGATAATCTGGATGCGATCATTCATACAATCCGAAACTCCAGAGATGCGGCAGAGGCAATGCCAAGACTGATGAACGGATTCAATCTGGATGAGATTCAGGCAAAAGCCATTCTGGATATGCAATTCAGAAGACTGACGGGTCTGGAAAGAGAGAAGATTGAAACGGAATACCAGGATCTGCTTATTAAAATTGCGGATCTGCAGGATATCCTTGCCCGTCATGAAAGAGTGGAACAGATCATCAAAGATGAACTGACAGAAGTGAAAAACAGATACGCTACACCGCGAAAGACAGAGATCATTGAAGGTTCCGCAGAAATGGAGGATGAGGATCTCATTCCGGTTGAAAATGTCATCATCACACTTTCATCCAACGGTTATATCAAGCGTATGACCACGGACACATATCGTGTTCAAAACCGCGGCGGCAAGGGCATCAAGGGAATGGAACTGAACAAGGACGATGCGATCGACCAGTTCATCAACATGTCAACCCATGACAACCTTCTGATCTTTACCGATACCGGACGTGTGTTCAGAATTAAGGGATATCATATTCCGCAGTTCTCCAGAACATCCAAGGGTCTGCCGATTATCAATCTGATTGCCATGAATCGGGATGAAAAGGTCAGAGCACTTGTATCCTATTCCAACCATGATCAGGCGGAATATCTGTTCTTTGTGACAGACAAAGGACTTGTCAAGAGAACGGAAATTGCGGAATTTGAGAGTATCAACAAGAACGGTAAGATCGCAATCAAACTGAATGACGATGATGCACTTGCATTTGTGACAGCCACCAGCGGCAATGCGGAAATCATCATTGCCGGTACCAACGGCAAGGCAGTCCGTTTCAACGAAAACGGTGTACGTCCGATGAGCCGTACGGCAAGAGGTGTCATCGGATTCAATACCGACGGAGGTCATGTCATCGGTCTTGCGACAAATGAAGAAGGAAAATATATTCTGACCATCTCCGCAAACGGTTATGGCAAGAAGTCCGTACTGGAGGATTTCCGACTGACAAACCGTGGTACAAAGGGTGTCAAAGCCATAAACATTACCGAAAAGACAGGTAATCTTGTGGCGATGCGTGCTGTGAACGGAGATGAGGATCTGATGATCATGTCCGATGCGGGTATCATCATCCGTATCTCACTGAATCAGGTTTCTGTTTACAGCAGAGCTGCGCAGGGTGTCAAGGTAATCAATCTTTCTGATGATCAGATTGTATCCTCTGTCGCTGTTCTTGACCCGGATGGAGAAACAGAAGAAGCACAGGTTGAAGAAACAGAAGATGAATCCGAATAAAGATTCATCTTTTTTGTTACGATAAGACTGTATGAATTGAATATAAGAAACATGCATGAAGGACTGAATCAGGTATTTCTCTTTCGCATGTCATTCAGAATCAGTTCAGTCAGATAGGATTTGATGCTGTTTTTGGATTCCAGCCAGTGAATGATTTCCCGTTCTGATTTCTGATTGAAGCGGATGGAAAAACATCTGTAGTTGTTTCGGTTGTAATCGTTGTTGTAATCCATTTTTCTTCTCTGTCTGTCCTGATTGTCTTCCATGTTGTATTCCTTTTCAAATATCGTATCACCTGTCGAAACTGTTGACAAATCATTTTCACAATGCGTAAAATGTACTCAATACGTAGACGGGAACCAGTACTCTGGAATTGCAGTGACAGAAAATTGGTGGCTGATGAGAACCAATGCATGAACAGACGAATCCATCCCTGAGTGAAACCAGTACTTTCCGGCAGCGCCCGTTATCCGTAATGAAGAGGTATGAATTGTTTCACGTGAAACATTTATGCAAGAAGGGTGGCACCGCGACACATCGTCCCTTTGTTGGAACGGTGTTTTTATTTTGATAAAGGAGATAAGAAAATGATCGACATTAAATTAATCAGAGAAAACCCTGAACTTGTAAAGGAGAACATCCGTAAGAAGTTCCAGGATGAGAAGCTTCCGATGGTTGATGAAGTGATTGAACTTGACCAGGAAGTACGTGCTGTCAAGCAGAAGGGTGATAAACTCAGAGCTGACAGAAACCGCATGTCCAAGGAAATCGGCGGAATGATGAAGAACGGACAGAAAGAAGAAGCGGAAAAAATCAAAGCTCAGGTTAAGGAAATGGGTGATGAGATGAAGGCTCTGGAAGAAAGAGAAGCTGTTCTGAATGAGGAAATCAAAACAAGAATGTACTCCATTCCGAATATCATTGATCCATCTGTTCCGATCGGTAAGGATGACAGTGAGAATGTGGAAGTGGAACGATTCGGTGAACCGGTTGTACCATCCTATGAGATTCCATACCATGCGGATATTCTTCATTCTGTCAACGGACTGGATAAGGAATCCGCAGGCAGAACATCCGGTGAGGGATTCTACTATCTGATAGGTGACATTGCACGTCTTCACGAGGCAATGCTTGCCTATGCAAGAGACTACATGGTAGCACAGGGCTTTACATATGCCATTCCGCCATTCATGATTCACTCCAATGTTGTAACAGGTGTCATGTCCTTCCCTGAAATGGAAGCCATGATGTACAAGATTGAAGGAGAAGATCTGTATCTGATCGGTACATCCGAACATTCCATGATCGGACGTTTCCAGGGACAGATCATCAAAAAGGAAGAACTTCCGATCCGTATGACATCCTACTCTCCATGTTTCAGAAAAGAAGGTGGAAGCCATGGTCTGGAAGAAAGAGGTCTGTACAGAGTTCATCAGTTTGAAAAGCAGGAGATGATCGTGCTTTGTGAACCGGAAGATTCCATGAAGTACTATGAGGACATGTGGAGATATACGGTTAAAGTATTCAGAAACATGGATGTTCCGGTCAGACAGCTGGAATGCTGCTCAGGTGACCTGGCAGATCTGAAGGTCAAGTCCTGTGATATTGAAGCGTGGTCTCCAAGACAGCAGAAATACTTTGAAGTCGGTTCCTGTTCCAACCTTGGTGATGCACAGGCAAGAAGACTTGGTATCCGTGTCAAGGGTGAAAAGGGCAACTACTTCCTGCATACACTGAACAATACAGTCGTTGCTTCTCCAAGAGGTCTGATCGCCGTAGTTGAAAACAACTATAACGAAGACGGATCCATTACGATTCCGGAAGTACTCCGTCCATACATGGCCGGCATGGAAAAGATTACTTCAAAGAAGTAAAAACCATTGAGAAGGTATCGTCTGATATCTTCTTTTTGTTTCACGTGAAACAATCGTTC
>JBJEFE010000038.1:0-12811 GCA_051873755.1 Bulleidia sp.
GAACCGCAGACAAAGCAGAAACAGGATCTGCTGTTCCGTTTTATCGACTATGATATCCGCACATACAGGAAGTCCTGGAAAAGGGAACAGCTGAACAGGCAGAAAACAGGGTTTGTTTGGAACTGAGGCACGATCCATGTGAAAGAGCATTGTCTGATTGTTTCTGTCTGCATTCATTTCGTTGAAAAGATACAGGATAGAAACGGTTTTTGATTGAAATCATGAACTGCTTTCTATTCGGATCGAAACAGATTTCCAGAATCTGATAAACAGATGTGTTTTGGAAAATGTACAATGGAATTGCGAGGGAAAGATAATGAAGAAAATCTGCTGGATTACTACAGGAGGCACGATTGCGTCCATTCCGAGTGAGTCAGGATATGTGGCTGCGAACAGGGGTGACGTGTTATATCAGCTTCTTGGTAATATGACTGGTCTCTATGATATTACGATTCATGACCTGTTCACAATTGATTCAAGCAATATGCAGCCGGAGGAATGGAAGGAGATCGCCGGTTGTGTATACGAAAGAAGAAATGATTACGACGGGATCGTCATTACCCATGGTACGGATACGATGGCATATACTGCCGGGGCTCTGTCATTCATGTTGGAAAACATCAGTCTTCCGGTGGTGCTGACAGGATCACAGCTGCCTTTGATCCATGCATTGTCGGATGGACAGGAAAACATGAGACTGGCACTGGCCATGGCTGCCAGCGGGCATCCGGGTGTGTATGTGGCGTTCAACCGTAAGGTGATCCTTGGATCCCGTGCGGTCAAGGTTCGGACAACGGGTTTCCATGCCTTTGACAGTGTCAACTTCCCATATGCCGCAACCGTCAACAGCCTTGGACTTGAAATTCACGAGGATGTGCTGCCGATGAGTACGGGACATTGTGTACTCAAAGACAGTTTGTGTGAGGATGTATTTCTTCTGAAACTGATTCCGGGAATGAATCCTGTCATCTTCGACATGCTTGTGAAAATGCATGTGCGCGGTGTTGTGATTGAAGCCTTCGGGATCGGGGGTCTGTCATATATCCGCCGTGATTTTTCAGAACGGATTGTGGACCTTCTGGATCATGGTATTTCGGTTGTCGTATGCAGTCAGTGTCTGTATGAACGCAGTGATTTCAGCGTTTACGAAGTCGGCAAGAAAGTGCTGGAACACGGTGTGATTGAGGCATTTGACATGACTTCGGAAGCCTGTGTCACCAAACTGATGTGGGTGCTTGGACAATCCGATGATCCGCTTGAAATCAAAGAGATGTTCAACCACAATTATGTCAATGAAATCGTCGTGCACAGAAACAGTCACTAGGACTGTTTTTATCATGTTTGTTGACATATTGTCATTTTGACTATATCATTTTAAAAACAGGTAAAAGACATGGAAGAAAGAAATGAAAGAGGGGAAACACTGGAAGAGTTTCTCGCCAATTATGATGAGAATCTGTACAGAAGACCAAGCAACACGGTGGATATTGTACTGATGACGGTATCCGCAAATAAACTGAAGGTGCTTCTTGTCAAACGGAAGGATCATCCGTTTATTCATGACTGGGCGATGCCGGGCGGTTTTATCAACTTTGATGAGGATATGGAAACAGCTGTTGTCAGAGAACTGGCGGAGGAGACATCCATTTCCGCGGATACGTATTTCACCCAGCTGTATACCTTCGGCAATGCGGACAGAGATCCAAGAACACGGATCATTACGACGGTGTATCTGTCCATGACACCGGAAAACAACATCCGCAACACCGAAGCTGCGGATGATGCGGCGGAAGCCGGATGGTTTACAATCAGTAAGAAAATCGTATCCTCTGATGAGAAATGCCGGAAATCCATTCTGTCTCTGGATGAAGAGGAGAAGGGAATTCACATGGAATACTTCGTCAATGACATTGCGCAGAAAAACTATGTCGATACCAAGTCACAGCGGCTTGACAGCTCCAATGCCAGACTGGCTGCCGACCATATCAAGGCATTGAACATGGCCATGGATCAGATGCAGCACAGAGTCGCATCCTCGGGTATTCTGTTTAATCTGCTGCCGGCAGAATGTACCCTGCGTGAGATTCAGAATGCGTATGAGGCGGTGATCGGACACAAGGTGGACACAGCCAACTTCAGAAGGGATATCCGCAGAATGCTTGTGCCGGTCGGTAAGAAAAAGAAGACAACCGGTAAACAGGCGGAACTGTACCGCTTCAATCCGATGTATACCTATCTTGAGGAGGATTTATGACAAGAGTACTTGTTGTGGTTGACATGCAGAATGACTTTATCAGCGGCTCCCTTGGCAGTGATGAGGCAAAGGCCATTGTACCTGCTGTGATCCGTGAGATTTCTGATCTATCCTATGATCAGATCATTGCGACAATGGATACCCATCCGGCATCTTATCTGCATACACATGAGGGGAAATACCTTCCTGTGGAACACTGCATCAGAGGGAGTGCAGGCTGGATGATTGCGGATGAGGTTCAGAGTGCGCTGGATCAGAGAGAGAAGATCGTAAAGGTGTTTGAAAAGCCGACATTCGGAAGTGAAACACTGGCTGAGGAAATGAAGAAAATCAATCCTGATGAGATTGTACTGATCGGATTATGTACCGATATCTGTGTGATCTCCAATGCACTGCTGCTGCGTGCCGCATTACCGGAAACGGAGATTTCCGTAAAGGAAGATGCCTGTGCAGGCGTCACAAAGGAAAAACATGCATGTGCGCTGGAAGTCATGCGCTCATGTCAGATCAATGTAAGATAAAAAAGAGAGGGGAAAAACAATGTCCAATATTACAGTGGAACCGTACATCCCGGATGAGGATTACAACAATCCGGCAATGGTAACGGACTTTTACGAATTCACAATGGCAAACTGCCTGTTCCTGCATGGATACAAAGACACGACAATGGTCTTTGACATGTTCTTCAGAAGCTGCCCGGATAACGGGGGTTATGCAATCTCCTGCGGTCAGCACCAGCTTGTCAGATTCCTGCAGGACTATCACTTCAACGAAGTGGATCTGCAGTACCTGCGCACAAAGGGTATGAGTGAGGAATTCCTGGATTACCTGCGCCATTACAGATGGAAGGGGGACATGTATGCCCTGAAGGAAGGTACGGTATGTTATCCGCAGGTACCGATGGTACGGATTGAATGTGATATGGTCGGTGCGATTCTGATCGAAACATATCTGCTTCAGACAATGAACTTCCATTCTCTGATCGCAACCAAGGCAACCAGGATTTCCGGACTTTCCACACACAGAAAGAGAAATGTCATGGAATTCGGTACCCGTCGTGCCCAGGGACAGAGTGCCGGAGACAACGGTGCCTATGCGGCAGTCCTTGGTGGCTGTATCGGTACGGCAAACTGCCTTGCGGAAATGAAGTACGGACCGGAAGTCAAGGCGGTCGGAACCATTGCCCATTCCTTCATTGAATTCTATGAAAATGAATTTGAGGCATTCAAGGCCTATGCGGATACCTATCCTGACAATGTGTCCTTACTGCTTGACACATACAACATTCTGGAAAGCGGACTTCCGAATCTGATTAAGATTGACGACTATCTGATTGAAAAGTATCCGGACAATCCAAACAGAAGAGTCAAGAGTGCAAGAATCGACTCCGGTGATCTTGCCCGCGGATACAAGAAACTGAGAAAAAGACTCGATGCGGCAGGTAAGTCCTATGTCAAACTTGTTGCGTCCAACTCCCTGGATGAAAAGAAGATGGATTCTCTGGAAACCTATGAGGATGCTCACTTTGATTCCTATGGTGTCGGTGAAAAGCTGATCACTTCCTCTTCTTCTCCTGTATTCGGCGGTGTATACAAACTTGTGGCTGTTAAGGAAAAAGACGGCACATATTCACCACGTATGAAGTGTTCCGACTCCGCCTCCAAGGCAATTATTCCGGGTAAACTGATGGCCTGGAGAGTCTATGATGAATTCGGACAGGGACAGGCGGATATCATTGCCCTGGATGATGAGGTCATTGAGGCAGGTAAGGAAATTGTTGTGTATGACATGGATCCGGATGCCCTTCACAAGTCAAGAAAACTTGTACCGATATCGGTTGAAAAAATTCTTGTACCGCATATCATCAACGGTGAACTGGCAATGGAACTGCCTTCCATTTCTGAAAAGAAGGCATACATCAAGGATCAGCTTGAAAACAGAGTATGGGAGTCTGAACTGCGTCCGGAAGTACCGCACAGACATTACGTTGACCTGAGTGAAAAGGTATATGAGCTGCGTGAAATGATGTATGACAGACTGCACGGAGGAACCCTTTGAGCAGGGGACTTCTGTTTGGCGGGGCATTCAACCCGCCTACCATCGCCCATCTTGACGGGGCATATCAGGCAATGATGGAATCCGGTAAAGACTATGTCATGTTTGTCCCAAGCAAATCACAGTACATCCGGTTTGATCAGAAAAAGGATATGGTCTATCCGGATGAAGTCCGGCTGGATATGTTAAGGCTGTGTGCAAAGGAAAGGGAGTGGATGAAGGTATCGGATCACGAGATCAGATGTGAATCCCAGCCCCGCACCTACGAAACACTGTGTGCCTTGAAACAGCAGGGATATGACTGTGCACTGCTGTTTGGTTCGGATAAACTGCAGGAGTTTTCAACCGCATGGCGCTATACCAAAGAGATTGCGGAACAGTTTGGTATTGTATGCATGAGCCGCAATTCCCTTGATACACAGGCCATCATTGAACACGATCCGCTTCTTATGAAACTGAAGGAATGGATTCAGGTCGTTGAGATACCGGAACAGTATCAGCGTGTATCCTCTTCGGATGTGCGGCGTATGATACGGGATAACAACATGGATGAAGTGCGGAACCTGATTCCTTCATCCCTGTATGAATATGTGGAAAAGGAAATCAGAAATGCGTAACAGAATGATGAAAACAGCTGCGGCTGTACCGTCGCTCAAGGTGGCGGATGTATCATACAACACACAGGAAATCATTGCAGTGATGAAGGAAAATACGGACTGCGGTCTGATTGTGTTCCCGGAACTGTGCATTACGGGGTATACATGTGCGGACCTGTTCAACCAGTCACTGTTGCTGGAAAAGGCAGAAAATGCTCTTGGTATCATCGCAAAGGCATCCAATCTCAATCAGACGGTTGTGGTGGGTGTACCTGTGCGGTATGGCAACAGCCTGTACAACTGTGCGGCGTATATCAGTGAAGGCAGGATTGCGGGTCTTGTACCGAAGATCAACATTCCGACATATTCGGAATTCTATGAAGGAAGATGGTTTACATCCGGCAGGGGTGTGAGCGGCAAAACCATTGAGATCTGCGGACAACAGGTTCCGTTTGGAACGGATCTGCTGTTTGATAACGGCAGTGATGTTGTGATCGGAACGGATATCTGCGAGGATCTGTGGGTCATGGACAAGCCAAGCACCCATGCATGTATGGCAGGTGCCAATGTCATTGTCAATCTGTCTGCTTCTGATGAGGTCATCGGGAAATACGAATACCGCAGAAATCTTGTCAGTGCCCACAGCGGTGACTGTTACTGCGCGTACATCTATGCATCGGCAGGAAATGATGAATCCTCCACCGATCTTGTATTCAGCGGTCACTGCATGATTGCGGAAAGCGGAAAGATTCTTTCCGAATGTATCTATCCGCACAGAAGTCATGTGGAAACAGCACTGATTGATATCGACAGACTGATTCATGACAGAATCCATCAGAATACATGTGTGCAGTCTGATGAAAACTACCGTCATATTCACGTTGAGGCGGGATTTGCGAAAGGAAACGAAATCACGGCATTACAGTTAAAGGAACTGCTGAAACAGGAAAACCGGGTTCCTTCCCGCATGCCGTTTGTACCGCAGGATGATCGTGAACTTGCCCAAAGATGTCAGAATATTCTGCGTATACAGGCACAGGGTCTTGCGACAAGAGTCCGTTCCACCGGCATTCATACACTTGTCATCGGGATTTCCGGAGGGCTGGATTCCACGCTGGCACTGCTTGTATGCAATGAGGCAAGAAAGATCGTACCTGAGATTCATATCATTGCGATCACCATGCCGAATAAAGGCAATACAACATCACAGACATACAACAATGCAATGTCTTTGATGAAACTGCTGGATACGGAAATCCGGGAAGTGGAAATCGGGGCAGGCGTCAACTCTCATCTGAATGACATCGGACATCCTCTGACATACCAGGGAGATGGTGATACCGCCTACGAAAATGCCCAGGCAAGAATGCGTACCTACATCCTGATGGATACCGCAAACATGGAAAACGGACTTGTGGTAGGTACCGGTGATCTTTCCGAACTGGCACTTGGCTGGTGCACATATAACGGGGATCACATGTCCATGTACGGCGTCAACGCCTCTGTTCCAAAAACACTTGTGCAGTATATCTGCAGGGCATATGCACTGACATGCGGAAATGAGGCATTAAAGAAAACACTGCTTGCGATTGTGGATACACCGATCTCACCGGAACTGACACCGTCAGATCACGGTGTGATTGCCCAGAAGACAGAAGACAAGATCGGAAAATATGATCTGAATGACTTCTTCCTGTACTGGGTCATGCGTTACGGCATGGAACCGCAGAAGATTCTCGGTATGGCAATGGCTGCCTATGATGAGCTGGATGAGAAAACCGTACGTGATGCGATGATCCGCTTCTACAACCGTTTCTTCCACCAGCAGTTCAAGCGCTCCTGTCTGCCGGATGGGCCGAAAGTCGGTTCCGTTACACTGTCACCGCGTGGTGACTGGCGGATGCCTTCGGATGCGGCTGTGGCGATGTGGCTGAAAGAACTGAACAGTTGAAAGGGTACTCCGGTACTCTTTTTGTTAGGGAAAACGGTACTGTTGTAGTACAATGGTTGTCGATGAAAACGTATATTTTTGATTATAACGGTACAATCCTGGATGATGCACAGATCTCTGTGGATTGTGAAAATGTGATGTTACAGGAAAGGGGACTGCCGTACGGCTATACCCTGCAGGACTACCGCAGTATGTACGACAATGATATGGTTGCGTATTACAGAAGACTTGGGTATACATTTGAAAACGAAACATTTGCGGATGTGGCGGATGAGTTTACAAGGCTGTACATGGAACGGTTTGAACAGTGCGGTTTATGTGAAGGGGTATTGGAACTGCTGGAATCCATTCGGAACAATCATGATCAGTGTGTGATTCTGTCATCCTGTCATGACGGACTGCTTCATGAACAGTGTGATCTGCTTGGCATCTCAGGGTATTTTATTGAGATCATGGGCATTGACAACTATCTTGGCGGATCCAAAGTCGATATCGGCAGACACTGGATGATCCGCAGCGGCGTCAGACCTGAGGATTGTGTGTACTTCGGGGATACCCTTGCGGACCTGTATACTGCCCAGGCAATCGGAGTGGAAAAGATGTATTCTGTTTCATCCGGTCATCAGTCCTACCAGCGCCTTGTGCAGGCAAACAGAAATACATTGAAGAGTCTGAAGGAGTACATACTATGAAATACTGTCCGGTATCTGCCAAATGCGGCGGCTGTGATTCCATTCACTGCGACTATGCGGAAACACTGAAACAGAAACAGGAATGGATACAGAAACTGTATGGGAAAAGGAAACTGGAACCGATCATCGGGATGGATGATCCATACCACTACAGACACAAGATCTACGCATCCTTTTCAACCACGAAGGATGGGCGTGTGATCTGCGGCATGTATGAGGAAAACTCCCATCGCCTGATTGATTCAAGAATGTGCCTCATCCAGCATTCCACAGCCAATGCCATACTCCAGAGCATCTGTAAAACCGCAACGGATATGCATATCGAAACATATGATGAAGACCGTGAAACAGGTGTCCTGCGTCATGTGTATCTGCGTGTATCCCACGCCACAGGGAAAGTGCTTGTGGTCATTGTGATCGGATCCAGAGAACTTCCTGGTTCCCATGAATTTGTACGTCAGCTTGTCAACAGGCATCCTGAAATTGAAAGTATCGTACTGAACTGGAACAGGGAAAACACATCCATGATTCTTGGACCAAAGGACAGGGTGCTGTATGGAAAGGGATGGATTGAGGATACCATTGACAACATCACATTCCGGATCAGTGCCCATACCTTTTATCAGGTCAACCCCGTACAGACGGAAGTCATGTATTCCACAGCACTGAAGTTTGCGGATATCCACCGTAATGACACGGTTCTGGATATGTGCTGCGGCATCGGTACCATCTCACTTCTTGCCGCAGAAAAAGCACGCTATGTGCTGGGTGTTGAAGTCAATCCCAAATCCATTCAGGATGCAGGAAAAAATGCGGAAAGAAACAGAATCAGTAATGCGGAATTCATGACCATGGATGCGGAGGATTTCATACATGAACTGCTGGATACACCGGATGTCGTAATCCTGGATCCGCCAAGAAACGGTTTATCCGAATCCTTTATGAAAACACTGGCACAGCTTGGACCAAAGAAGATTGTCTATATTTCCTGCAATCCGCAGACACAGGTACGTGATATCGGTTATATTGAAGGAAAATACAGAGTGGGACGTATCCAGCCGGTGGATAATTTCTGTTTTACAAAACATACCGAATGTGTTGTGGAACTGAACAGAATAGAACGAAACCCGAAACGGAAAAAACAGAGATGATCAGTACTGTACATGCAGTGCTGATTTTTTGTCTGGTACAAACATGTATCAACATCAAAACAGCTGTGATGTGAAAGATTCACAGCCTGTTCCTGTTCTCTTCTGTACCATATGTAAATACAAATGTAAGCATAATGTGAGTATTTCCAATTTGGCATTGTCCAAATCGGGAACGGGGCAGAAAAAAGATTTTATCTGGCTGATGATTGTCAAAGTGAGGATGTGCGGGTATGATAGGCAGTGGTTCCATGGAGAAAACTTATGAAAACAATCGATGTGATTGATGATGATATTGACATTGGAGATATGCTGGAAGAAGTGCTGAAGAAAGAGGGATATGCGGTTGTCAGTATGTCATCCGTATTTGTGATGATCGCCATGCTTGTAAACAACAAGGCCATCTGTGCTGTAGCTTCCATGATCACTGCACTGGTACTGTTAATGGGTGCGTTTACGGTTGAAAGCAGACTGCAGGAACCGGAATATATTACGAACAGTTTTCAGATGAGTGAAACCGGTGAAATGGAACAGTATGATCCTGTTTTAAACCCGAAATATCTTACCGGGTTCACCCGTGAGATTTATCAGTCGGTACAGGATGTTCAGCCTTCCGGTCAGATGATCCAGATGGTGATGCACAGCGGCTTACCGGAACATATGAACCGGTTTCCGGTATATTCCGTTGTTCTGACTGTGATGACAACCGGAATCGGAATGGAACTGTTCCGGCATAAGAATATCAGATAAGAGGATTGTGATGGAAAGACTGCTGTGGATTGTCATTGTCATACTGCTTGTCATCATCTTTACACTGGCTGTAAAGATCTGTTTTCTGCGCCTGTCCGCAAAAGAAATCACAGCAGGATTCCATGAACGGTTAAAACAGGACACCAATACCTGATTGATGTTTCGACACGTGATGCCTGTATGAGAAAACTGGCTGCGGATATCAATGAACAGCTGCGGCTTCTGCGCATTCAGCGTCATCGTTACCAGCAGGGGGACCTGGAACTCAAGGAGGCGGTTGCGAATATCTCACATGATCTGAGAACACCGTTAACCGCAATCAGCGGCTACCTGGATCTCCTGGATCGTGAAGAACAGAGTGAAACGGTACGACGGTATCTGAACCGGATCCGAAACAGAACAGATGCGTTGAAAACACTGACGGAGGAACTGTTCCGTTACAGTGTCGTCACATCATCACAAGAGCTGAAACCGCAACGGCTGGACCTTGTCTGTACATTACAGGAAAGCCTGCTTTCCTTCTATGCACTGATGCAGGAAAAAGGCATACAGCCGCAAATCAGCCTGCCAGAAGAACCTGTTTACCTGAATCTGGATCCCGCTGCCGTCAACCGTGTGTTTTCCAATATCATCAGTAATGCGGTAAAGTATTCAGACGGAGATCTTTCCGTGATCATGGATCGTCATGGATGTGTTGTATTCAGAAATACCGCACAAAACCTGAATGCCGTACAGGTGGGAAGACTGTTTGACCGCTTTTATACAGTGGAAGCCAACCGGCAGTCCACAGGTCTTGGATTATCCATTGCCCGATTTCTGATGGAATGGCTGGGTGGAACAATCGGAGCGGATTACAACAGTGATCAGCTTGAAATCAGAGTCACATTTACAAAACAGTGAAAAGAGACCATATGGAAATACGATGGATTTCCATATCGATATTTGATTTCTTCAACACGTAAATGACAACGATTTTACATGAACATGATGGAGAAGATGATAATCAGACGTTACATTCACATGTATGAGAATGTGAATACAATTCGTATTTCTCACTTCAGAAACAGGGGCCGATATCCCGGAAGATCTGGCGGTAAGCTGCCGACAACCAGCGGCAGTAATCCGGAGGATTTTGAAAAATGTTTGCGGAAATCAACCGGGAGTATCCGGGTTGTCATATCATATACATGGCCTATTCAGCAGTTACGACATGTTCGTATCAGAGTGCGGTGATTGCAGGAGAAAACTTCAATAATATCTCCTATATCGATACCAGACACGTTACAGTCGGACAGTGTGCTGCAGTGATCCGGTTTGCACAGGAGCTGCAGAAACACCCGGAGTGGACTGTACAGCAGGCAGAACAGGCAGCGACAGAAATCAGTCGTTCCGTAGCCATGAGCTTTATTCCTGGCAGCCTGGATTACCTGCGTGCCGGCGGAGTGTCCGCAACGTCACAGCCATCTGCGGCAACCTGTTAAGCATTCATCCGAAAACTGAACTTGTGGATGGATATCTGAAAGCCACAAAGAAATACAGAGGCAGAATGGAAAGGGTTGTCATGCAGTTTTTCTCTGTTTTTGTCGAACAGCAGAAACTGGATCACTCGCAGATCCGGATGGCGTACTCTCCTGGATTCTCCAGAGATCTGATGGAAGAGCTGACCGGTAAAGCATAGTCTGCCGGATTCAAACTGGTAAACCGGGTCAAAACAGGCGGTGTGATTACAACCCATGGCGGGCCGAATGGCTTTGTCCTGGCAGGTTACCTGGAAGACATACTCTGATACTTACAGAATCAGTTTTCAATGTGATACTGATTTTCTGTTTTCCTGTAATTTCATCACATTTGTAAAGAAAACAACGCCGATCTGAAATCTTCTGTTCCTGTACAATACAGGCAGAGGGAAAATGATATGAGAGAATTTCAGAAAAAACATGAACTGTGGTTTGCTTTGATGTGGATCATCATCTATGTGGTTGTGATGGGAAATCTGAGAAACACATTCGGGGATGAAGGCGTGTATACACTGGCAGGACTGTCAGTATTGACGGTTGTATTTACCGTGTATATTGTCAGAAACGGGTTGTGTCAGACCTATGGACTGACGCGCTGTACAAACAGCCGCAGATATCTGTATTATCTGCCACTGGTTGTGTTATGCACAGTCAATCTCTGGTTTGGATTATCCATGCATTATGATCCAATACATCAATGTACTGCAGTGATGACAATGATCCTTGTCGGTTATCTTGAAGAAGTCATATTCCGGGGATTGCTGTTCAGGGCAATTGAAAAAGACAGTGTAAAACAGGCAGTGATCATCTCTGCACTGACATTTGGGGCAGGGCACATTGTCAACCTGTTAACAGGGCATGGCTGTCTGGAAACCATACGTCAGATGATTTATGCCGCAGCTATCGGGTTTGCATTTGTACTGCTGTTTTACAGAAGCGGAAGTCTTGTACCGTGTATCATCACACACTGTGTCATTGATGTGACATCGAAGTTTTCCAATCAGAACATTCCATCACACATGCAGGAATACTGGAGTTATGGAGCGACGGTGTTGATTGTGGTTGTGGCAGGTGCGTATGCACTGTACCTGTATCGGCTGACATCGGATCAATCGTAACGATGAAACATATGAAAACAGATTCCATGGATCGTATGGGAATGACCGCTGCGGATCGGATCACGGTATTGCGGATCATCGGCAGTATTGCACTTCTGTTTACACAACCGTTATCCACTTCATTTATGATTTTGTATGTGCTGACAGGGATCACGGATATGCTGGATGGTATGATTGCCAGGAAACTGCACTGTGAAAGTGAACATGGGGCATTGCTGGATACGATCAGTGACGGTGTGTTTGCGGCAGTATGTCTTTCCATGTTGTTGCCTGTGATTGTACTTCCGGCATGGGTGTATGTACTGATCGTTTTGATTGTTGTGATCAAAGTGATCAATGTGATTTCCTCATTCCTGGTATACCACACAATGGTTTCCGTGCATTCCATGTTGAATAAGGCAACAGGCTTTGTACTGTTTGTGTTTCCACTGACACTACAGTGGATTCCGGTGGAAGCAGGTGCAGGGTTCATCTGTGTATTGGCACTTATTGCCGCAGTACAGGAGGGACATATGATTCGAAGCAGGATGATATGAACAGATTCATATCATCTTTTTTGGATTGTGAAACTTTTTCTTTCCACATTCTGAATGGGGTGTGTTTTAAAATATATGTATCTTTTGATGAAATCATACAACGGGTAAGTATGAAGGCATCAGCTGTGTGAGGAGGAATGTAAGCGTCAAACTGCAAGGTGGTAGATTAAAACCCTCTCGTCTGGGACAATGGT
>JBJEFE010000039.1:0-46246 GCA_051873755.1 Bulleidia sp.
CCACAAGTTTTCAATCGCTCTTTGAAGTTGAATTTACTTTTTCAATTCAGCAATAAAACCCGGTTCACTCATAATCGGGTTCACTGATCAGATTCAGAAATTTTCCAAGATCAATTGCCTTTGACTAACAGTCATTACCTCCGCACGGTGTCCTTTTTCCTCTATCTGTCGAATGATATCCTTTTTTGCAGACTCACTGTCGCAAACAGAGAACCCGCCGCCGTCACGTATGACATATCCATCATCCTCACATCCCTGATACCGCCGTTCAACCCAGTCAGATGCCATCTGCAGTTCAGTTTCCGTATATGATCTCATGCCTTCTTCCCATGTACCAATCCATTCAACGGTTGTATAGTTATAAAGTCGTCGACGGATTGTTCCGTCATGAATCTCATATACCCACTCAATTGTTTCCTCATTTGACGTATATGTTCCATTTGATGAAATGGTCTGTGTACACACTGCCGGCTGTATGACAGGTAATCCTTGAACTGACCCGCTCTTCGAGCGAATCCGTTCAATATTCATCACAAAGACTTCCTGTTCAACATGTTCTGAACCAGCTGATTGTCCACTGCTTACAGAAGCTGTTCCACCCCCGGCAAGCACAAGAACACATGACAACAGAATCACGGACAGAAAATGATTTATATAACTTATAATACTCCTCGAAGATCTGTTTCCATGATACAGGAAAGCAATGATAAAAACGGATGAGAACAACAATCCTCATCCGCACGTCTTATTTTCTTTCCGCCAGTTTCAGCAGTCTCATGGAATTCAGTACACACAGCATCGCCACACCTGTATCCGCAAAGATTGCCATCCACATGTTCGCAATACCGAATGCGCCAAGGATCAGGGTCAGTACCTTGATTCCGATCGCAAACACAATATTCTGGTTGGCAACCGCAAGAATTCTCTTTGCGCCGTTGATTGCCGTGGATACTGCGGATGGACGGTCATCCATCAGAACGACATCCGCAACCTCAATTGCCGCATCACTTCCAACGCCTCCCATCGCAAACGATACATCCGCATTGGCAAGTACCGGAGCGTCATTGACACCGTCACCGACAAAGGCAGTTGTCTTGCCTGATTCCTTCAGTTTTCTGATTACGCTGACCTTGTCCTCCGGCATGCATGATCCATACACCTCATCCACACCGAGTTTTTTCCCAACCGTTTCGGTAATGCTCTGGGCATCACCGGATACGACCATACTGCGGATACCCGCCTGATGCAGTGTGACAATTGTGGAAGCACTGTCCTCCTTCAGCTGATCTGCCAGTACAATACATCCCTGATACACTCCATCCAGTGCCACATGGACATAGGTTCCTTCCGCTTTCACATCCGCATATGCAATCCCGTGTTCTTCCATCAGCCTTGTATTTCCGGCAAGAATCACACCACAGGCTGTCTTGGCCTGAATACCTCTTCCCGGAAGATCGGTAATGGATTCAATCATGGTTTCATCCACTTCTTTTCCATATGCCTCTTTGATTCCGGAAGCGATCGGATGTGTGGAATGGGTTTCCGCTATTGCGGCATATTCAATCAGTTTCTCCGGATTATCCGTACCTGCGGTCTGTTCCACCGCAAATCTTCCGGATGTCAGTGTACCTGTTTTATCAAATACAATCTGTTCTGTTTTTGCCAATACATCAATCACATTGGCGCCCTTGACAAGAATTCCCTTTGAGGATAAACCACCGATACCGGAGAAGAAGGATAACGGAATGGAGATAACAAGCGCACACGGACAGGAGATGACAAGGAATGTACATGCACGATAGATTCCCTCCTGTATATTTCCTGTCACAACCGATACGATTACTGCCAGCACAACCGCACTGATGACAACGATCGGCGTATAGTAATGTGAGAACTTTGTAATGAATTTTTCCTGGGATGCCTTTGTGGAATCACTGTTTTCCACAAGATCCAGAATTCTGGCAACAGTGGAGTCTCCATATTCCTTTGTCACACAGATTTCAATCATACCTGTCTGATTGATGGAACCGGAAATCACCTCATCATTGACATCCACATCCACCGGTCTTGATTCCCCGGTCAAAGAAGAGGTATCCAGGCTTGTGGAACCCTTTACAACAACGCCATCCAGCGGGATTCTCTCACCCGGAATCACACGGATAATCTCACCTGTTTCCACCTCCTGCGGATCCACCTTCACATAGTCACCGTCACGATATACCATCGCATAATCCGCACGGATATCCATCAGTTCCCCAATGGATCTGCGAGATCTGGCAACTGCCATGGACTGGAAGTATTCACCGACCTGATAAAACAGCATGACACCTGCCGCCTCTTTGAAATCCTTCAGCCACAGCGCTGCCAAAGTCGCAATTCCCATCAGGAAGTGTTCATCAAACCAGTTCCCTTTCAGAATATTGCGCACTGCCTTCCACAGCACATCATAACCGAGAATCAGGTAAGCCGCCAGCGCACATACACTGCCCGCCATGCCGTCAGGGAAGAATGCGATCGCAAACAGGACTGCACCGACAATCAGCCGTTTCAACATGAATCCGGAATTTTCTTCCTCCTCTTCATCGATTTCCTGATCGAACACATATTCGGAAACCTCAACTTCAGGTTCCTCCTCATGAATCATCGCGATCATTTCCTTCTCAATGCGTGTACGATCCTTCATGGCACATGTAAAAGTCAGTTTTTCCGTCATGAAATCCACATCCGCATCAATGACTCCGTCAATCTTCTTTGTCTTATCACACAGTTTCTGTGCACAATCCGCACAGTCGATCAGATGAATACGGTATGCGTATGTTTTCGTTTTTGAAGCGGAGAGGCGGACGATTACCGGATGATCCTGATCATCTTCAATGATCTTTCTCATTCTGGCTTCCGTTTCCTCATCCAGCGGTTTTTCCACATCATAGCCAAGTCTTGAATGAATACCGAACACCAGTGTGCAGTGGCTGACGCCTTTGAGCTTTCCGATTTCCTCTTCCAGTTCTCGTGCACAGTTTTCACAGTCGATTCCGTCAATTGTATAATCGCAGTGAATGATATCCGTATTTTCCTTTTCAATGATCGGGTGGTCCTGATCATCCTCGATGATCTTTCTCATTTTTGCCTCGACCATTTCCTCTTCTGTTTCATCGACATCATACTGCAGACGGGATGTGATACCGAATTCCAGCTGACAGTTTTCAACACCTTCCAGCTTTCCGATTTCCTCTTCCAGTTCCTTTGCGCAGTTTTCACAGTCGATTCCCTGAATTCTGAATTTCTGTTTTTTCATATCCGCTCCTTATTTGAACGTTTGTTCAAATGTTCTACTATGATCATATACCTCTTTTACCGCATGTCAATTGTTTTTCCCTCAAATCATCATGTCAGTGATATAATCACATCATGATTAAAACAAACTGGCATACACATACATCACGCTGCGGTCACGCAGTCGGTACAGATGAAGAATACGTACAGGCAGCCATCAAAGCAGGCCTGCGTACACTCGGGTTTTCCGATCACGCTCCATATCGGGAACCGTATCCATCCGAAAGAATGGATTTTGAACAGCTTGGAGAATACTGCAGCTCTGTTCTTGCATTAAAGGAGAAATACAAAGGACAGATTGATATTCATCTTGGCATGGAAGTGGAATGTTATCAGAGTGAGTGGCAGGATCTTGCCTCATATCGAAAGGAAATGGAATACTGCATTCTGGGCCAGCATCAGCTGACATTCAACGGCATCAGTTCCTATGGATTGTACCGTCCGGAGGAACTCCGTACCTATGTCGATCAGATTGAATACGCATGCGCACATGGATTGTGTGATTATATTGCTCATCCGGATGTCTGTATGTGGGCATATCCGAAACTGGATGAAGGTGTCCGTTATGCGGCGCGGCGGATTGCGGAAGTCAGTGCAGAATATGATGTTCCGCTGGAAATCAACTGTGGAAGCGGTGTGAGATCCGGTGAAAAACAGTATGACGACTGTATCCGTTATCCATATCCTGTCCGTATCTTCTTTGAAGAAGCCGCAGAACACAACTGCAGAACATTACTGGGACTGGATATCCATGATCCGAAGCTGTTCTTCACGGATGAATACATCAACCGTGCACTGTCTGTTGTGGAGGGACTGGATCTGAATATTGTCTATGATCTGGACCTTGTGGCGGAAGCGGAAAAGAGGAAGAAGATGTTTTACTGAAACCGATGGATTTCCACCGGTTTTTTCTTCCGTTGGTTGGATATCCTTGACAGTGTTCTGTATAATATTAGGGTAATGGAGGTGAATCAATGTCGAAAAAAGTCTGTGACTTCTGTCTGAGTGAAGCGAAAGGACTGTTTTCTTCCATGGAACGTCTTTCCGATAACCACTATATCTGTAAAAAATGCCGGAAAATCATTACATCCTATCATCTTCCGGTGAAATATGATATTTTTCAGTGCCTCGTCACTGCCCAGCCGCATATGCGCGGTACCATCATGGGTGCCTACCTGGAAGGCCATACACCGGATGACTGTCTGGCACGGTTTTATCCCCTTCCGTCCATTCTCCTGCATGAAGGGGAACACTGCATCAATGCCATACCTGCCGTTCTGAAAGTCGACACGGATTCCATCCCGGAAGAACCTGCCGTAAAAACCGTCAACGAAATCCGCCGTCAGACCATTCATAATATTTCCGACGGCGTCACGGATGATAAGACAAAGGTAACAGGTACACTGTATGAAACGGAAGCTGCCCTGTACTTCATGTCCGATCACATCATCAACTGTCACCGTCTTGGTTATATTGAACGGAACAACGATGACGATGACCACATCATCGTAAATACACCAAAGAAATCCTATACGTACAGTGTTGAAAATGCGGACCTGTTCTTCATGAGAGAACGTTTTTTCCAGAAGGTCAAAGCCGCCAAGGGAAACAAGCAGCAATCGCTGATCTATATCCGCAATGACAACGAATACCGCATCACCCCGGGTGTCTACCAGATCCCAAAATCTCTGAAGCCGGGTGTTTACCAGGTAACACCATTAAACGATGCCGGCCTGCATATCAAGGATTCCATGGGCAGAGTCAAAGATTACTATGCCAATGAACATTCCATTGATCTGACCGACGGAGGAACACTGGAGTGTACAGGTGAATACGAACTGAAGTGGATCGGAAAACACAGATCACAGAACTGAGCCTTTTGAATTGAAAGGCTTTTTCTTTGCACAAAAAAGGACTGTACCTCACAGCCCTTCAGATTTATAGTACAGTCTTGTGTCTTCCGGTACGGAATGGATCAGCCACACGCTTCCTCCGATCACGGAACGGTCACCGACATGCGTGTCACCGCCCAGAATCGTCGCATTGGCATAGACAATGACATCGTTTCCGATATCCGGATGACGCTTGCCGGATTTAACGGGATTGCCGTCCTCATCCAGCTGGAAGCTTCTCGCCCCGATGGTAACACCCTGGTACAGCTTGACATGGTTTCCAATCACTGCCGTTTCACCGATGACGATACCGGTACCGTGGTCAATGCAGAAGGCTTCACCGATCTTCGCACCTGGATTGATATCAATGCCCGTCTTTTCATGCGCATATTCGCTCATGACACGCGGAATATACGGAATACCGAGTTCATACAGAACATGGGCAAGCCGATGAATACAGATCGCATAGAATCCCGGATAGCACAACACAATCTCAGCTTTGGATCTTGCGGCAGGATCGCCGTCATAGATCGCCTGAATATCCGTTAACAGAAGCCGTTTGACTTCCGGAAGCTGTTCCATGAACTGCGCAGCCAGATTTCCGGGACACGCACATTCCTGACACAGTCTTTCCTTGACCAGACGGATTTCCTTTTCCAGTGAAAACCGCAGTTCGACAAACGCCTCCTCCTGGTTCAGTTCAGAGAAACTGTAGAACTCAGGGAAGAGTACAACCTGTGCCTCTTTCAACATGTACACAATTTCCTTGCGGCCGGGAAGTCCAACCTCCTCCATGAGTTTCCTGTCTGTGATTGCGTTGATTCTATCGAGCAGTGATCTGTCCATTCGTTTTTCCTTTACTATTCTTCAAACAATGCCGTTGACAGGTATCTGTCACCGGAATCCGGGAGAAGAACAACGATGTTCTTACCCGCATTTTCCTCTTTCTTCGCTTCCTGAATTGCGGCATACAGAGCAGCACCGGAAGAAATACCGACAAGGATTCCTTCTGTTCTGCCAACGGATTTACCGGTTGCGATCGCATCCGCATCCGTGACTCTGACAATCTGATCATAGATGCCTGTATCCAATACCGCCGGTACAAAGCCTGCACCGATGCCCTGGATCTTATGCGGTCCGCTCTTTTCACCGGACAGAACCGCTGAAGCATCAGGTTCAACAGCGATCACTTTTACATCCGGATGCTTTTCCTTCAGATATTTACCGACACCGGTAATTGTACCACCTGTACCGACACCGGCAATGAACAGATCGACGTTTCCGTCAAGATCTTCGTCAATTTCAGGGCCTGTAGTCTCATAATGTGCTTTCCAGTTGGATGGATTTTCAAACTGGCCTGCAATCCAGGAACCAGGAATTTCCGCCTGCAATTCCTTTGCCTTTGCAATGGCACCGGACATACCCTTCTTGCCATCGGACAGAACAAGCTGTGCACCATATGCCTTCATCAGCTTTCTTCTTTCAATGGACATTGTTTCAGGCATCACAATGATAACATGATATCCTCTGCTTGTCCCGACAGCTGCCAGGCCGATACCCGTATTACCGCTTGTCGGTTCGATAATTGTGCCGCCCTCCTTCAGGATTCCGGCATCTTCCGCATCAAGAATCATCTTCCTGGCGATTCTGTCCTTGACAGAACCTGTCGCATTGAAGTATTCCACCTTGGCGAAGAGCTTTGCCTTCAGATCTTCCTTCTTCTCAAAAGCTGTGAATTCAAATAATGGTGTGTGACCGATCAGCTGGTCAACGGATGTATAAATCTTTGTCATAATATTCTTTCTCCTTTTCGATCAAGCGGCAGAAACAGAAAAAAACCGATACGTGACGTACCGGAACACACGCTCTGTCTGCGTTGCTCAAAAAGCAGGACGACAGAGAGTTCCGGTCATGCAGTTACAGCAACAACAACAGTATGTACAGTTTCTGAATGTGTATTCCATGGCCTTTCTCCTTTCTGCCGTTTTGATACCTGTAGTTTAGTACCGTTTGAAACAGATGTCTACTGAAACGATCACAATTTTGTAATTTTTACATTCTTTTGATGTAAATTCTTTCATTTTGCATATCAAAAAAAGAAATCGAATCTCATTTCCGATTTCTTTCCACTTCTTTCGATTATTTCAGAATCGTGCTGATCTGTTCGAACACGCCCTGGCCGTCCAGCTTGTATTCTCTTAACAGCGTTGCCCAGTCGGCACTCTGTGCGAAACCTCTCATACCGATTCTGTGAATTCTTCTCGGGCAGCGGTCAGCCGCAACCTCACAGATCATGGATCCTAGACCACCGGTAACGGAGTGTTCCTCAACCGTGAAGATCTGATCGTTTTCCTCAAGAATCTTTGCAATACCGTCTTCATCACATGGCTTGATGGCACATACATCCACAATCGTCGGATCAAATCCGATTTCCTGCAGCTTCGGCAGTGCCTCAAGAGAAGACTGCACCATCAGCCCCGTACAGAATACGGCAATCTTTGAAGTACCCTCATGAATCACATTGATCTTTGTGACATCAAAGACCTTGTTTTCGTCAAAGACATCCTCAACCTTGGATCTTCCCAGTCTGACATAACATGGCATATCCGTCTTTGACACATGGTCAATGACAGCCTTTGTTTCCCACTGGTCGCATGGTGCGTATACTTCCAGACCTGTGATATCACGCATGATGGCGATATCCTCAATTGCCTGGTGTGTAACACCGTCTTCACCAACCGTAATACCGGAGTGGGAGCCGACAATCTTGACATTCAGATGCGGATAGGCAACGCTGTTGCGCACCTGTTCCCAGACACGGCCTGTGCAGAACATGGCGAAACTGGACGCAAACGGAATATATCCGGAAGCTGCCAGACCTGCGGAAACACCGATCATGTTGGCTTCCGCAATACCCATATCAAAGAAACGTTCCGGACAGACTGCCTGTGCCTTCGCAGAGTAAGTGGATCCGGCAAGATCGGCATCGAGTACGACGATCTTCGGATTTTCCTGAATCAGCTGGGCGATCTTTTCACCGTACGCTTCACGTGTCGCTTTTGCCATCTTACTCACCCTCCTGTAATTCCTTCAGCGCAGCCGCTGTCAGTTCGGCATTCGGTGCCTTACCATGCCAGCCCGCTTCATTTTCCATGTAGGATACACCCTTGCCCTTGATTGTCTTTGCGACAATGCAGGTAGGCTTTCCCTTATATGCCTTTGCTTCATCAAATGCATTCTTCAGCTGTTCATAATCATGTCCGTCAACGGAAATGACATGCCAGCCAAATGCCCTGAATTTATCCTCAAACGGTGCAGGACTGATGACATCCTCTGTCTTACCGTCAATCTGAAGTCCGTTTTCATCAATGATCGCACACAGATTGTCCAGCTTGTAATGACCGGCTGCCATCGCTGCTTCCCATACCTGACCTTCTTCAGCTTCACCGTCGCCGACCAGTGTATAGATACGGTGATCATTCTGATCCAGTCTGTTGGCAAGAGCCATGCCCACAGCAGCACTGACCCCCTGGCCAAGAGATCCGGTAGACATATCAATACCGTCAAGTTCATTCAGATCCGGATGTCCCTGCAGTCTTGTATTCAGTTTACGGAATGTCAGAAGTTCCTCTTCCTCAATGACACCCTTTTCCGCCAGAACGGCATACAGCAGTGGTGATGCATGCCCCTTGGACAGTACAAAGCGGTCACGATCCAGACTTCCGGCGTTTTCCTTTGTGAAGTCCATCACTTCAAAATACAGTACTGTTAATATGTCCGCTGCTCCCAGAGATCCACCCGGATGTCCGGAATTGGCATTGGAAACTTCTTTGATAATGTTGATGCGGATGTTTTTCGCGTGCTTTTTCAGCGCTTCAATATCCATGTCAGGCCTCCCCGTTTTTTTCCGTGTATTATTCTAGCATAACAACACTTTTTGTTGTACCAAAACCGCTGTTTTTCACAATTAAAAGCACTTTCAGTTTCCGGTAATGATCGATTCCAGTATATCCGGCAGTTCCCGGATGTCATGAATGACCGGAATATCCAGACTGCAGCGGCGTCTTCCGTTCCAGATCCATACGGCTTTCATGCCTGCTTTCAGAGCACCATACACATCGTTTGTGAAAATATCACCGACAAATACGCATTCATCCACATTCACGCCTAGACGCGCTGCGGCTTCCTCAAACAGTCTTCTGTCCGGTTTGTGATACCCGTAATCACCTGATACAATCACATGTTCAGGATGGAAGAATTCCGCAAGTCCGCTTTTCTCCAGTTTGTTTCTCTGTGCCTTTGAAGGTCCGTTTGTAATGATGCCGAGTTGAAATCCGTCTTTGAGTTTTTCCAGCGTTTCCTTTGCGCCGTCAAACGGTACGGTATATTCCCAGAGATGTTCATTCCAGTAATCCCTGAAGTTTTCATACGGCAGGGTAATACCGTATTTCTCCTTCAGCATATCCGTGATATGAGTCTTGCGGATATTACCATGTTCATCCCACAGCATCAGATCCTGCAGTACCGCTTCCTTTTCCAGAGGGTCTTTGATATCCGTGTTCTGTTCAATGATATCCCGGAAAAACCGGTATGCATATTCCTCACGGTTGCCAAGCGCATCATCAAAATCAAACAGTACAGCCCGTATCATTTTCATTCCTCTTTCTTCCAAGCCTCATAGGCATCTTTGATTTCCTGCGGTGCCCACTCATGAATTCCGCTGTATTCCCCTTCTCTTACAGATTTCAGATAATAACGTACAAAGAAACGTTCCTTTTCCACGTGGGTCATTGTATCCCACTGTTCCGGCAGTTTTTCCATAAATCTCCTCCTGGACTGCAAAAAAGTCTCCCTTTTACAGGAGACTGAAGTTGTACAACTTACTTTGCGAGCTTCTTGTATAAAGCAACGAAACGTTCAGCGAGAATACCGAATGCTTCAGCAGACATCAGCTGGTCTTCAGCGTGTGTCAGAAGCAGGTCCATTGTGACTGCTTCGCCCTGTGCTGTCTTAACCAGCAGCTGAGCATGTGCATCATGTCCCTGTGTGAAAGCATCCTGACCTTCCTTGATCAGCTTTTCAGCTTCTTCAAAGTGTCCTTCAGCTGCTTCATCAATAGCATTGATGTAATTGGAACGAGCTGTTCCTACTGCTGCGATAATGTTAAACGCGATTAATTCTGTACCTTCCATGTTTTCTCCTTTTCTTCTTTACGTCCGGTATTGTTGTACGAAAACGGTTCTGATATTGCACAGAACCGGATTTCCGTCAATTACTTCAGCTTGCTTTCAGCCAGTTCAAGAACAGTCTTGCCATCCATCAGACCATAAGATCTCATGTCGATAGCTTCGATTGGCTTTTCCGGATATTCCTTCTTCAGCTTTTCAAGAGCGAAACGAACCTGTGGACCAATCAGAATGACATCAGCTAATGGAGCGTGCTTAGGAGCATCGTTCAGAGAGTAAGCTGCGATTTCGTAGTCAGCACCCTTCTTTTCAGCTTCTGCCTTCATCTTGTTAACAAGAAGGCTGGTGGACATGCCAGCTGCGCAGAATAATGTGATTTTCTTTGACATAACAATTATTTCCTTCTTTCTTTCCTGAGTTAGTACCTAACTCTATGGTTTAAGTTTAAAACAATTATCACATCTTTTCAATCACTTTTGATAGCGTTTTCGAAAAATGAAAAACTTGTTTTTTCAAATGGTCAAAGACACATTCTGCCAAGCAGATATTCTAACTGTCTGCGTTCCGAAGGTGTCATTTTCTCCAGGATCCTCTGTTCCCAGGCATGCATGTTTTCTACTGTTTCATGATTGAAACACTTCCCTTTTTCCGTGATATACAACTCTGTACGCCGTGTATCCACCGGGCTGGCCTGCCTTGTGATCAGTCCGGCCTCCAGACCTTTTTTCACATTTCTTGCCAGCAGACTCTTATCAAGACACAGTCCCGTTGCCGCGTCCTCCTGGCATGTACCCGGATGTGCCTCCACATACAGGCATACCTGGCGGAGCTGAAACGGTGCACTGTCTCCTGAAGCCTGCACATACTCTTTCTGACTTCGTGCAAGACGGACAACCATCATGGATAAGGATGTATCATACTCCATCAGTTCACCTCAAAATATTCTTCCATACATAATCCGGATGCCTGTATTTTCACAGCCATGTCCACGCCGACATAACGGAAACTCCATGGGCTGAAGGAAATCCCTGTCACATCCTCTTTTCCCTGTGGATAACGGAGAATGAATCCGTACTCACAGGCATGATCAACAAGCCACGCGTAGGCGTCCGTGAAGGCAAACTGATCTTCCAGCTCATGGACACGATCTGTTGTACCAAGATCCACAGACAAACCAAGCATATGTTCCGACACACACGGGTAGGCATCCATACGGTGTGCCTCACTCTCCCCATACATCCGCACATAGGTATCCCACAGTTTCTGCTGTGTCTCCACACTGCGGTATCCGGAAATCAGATACAGTCCAATTCCATCCGCCTGTGCAGCCTCAAACATCATCTTTACTGCATCGGCACATTCCCTTCTCAGCTGTATTGTTCCATTGGAAGGCACATTCACATCCACAAGATCAGACGGTACATATCCTTCATCAATCATATGCGCATAATCCGCTACTTTCAGAAGACTGTCATCCGAAACGGTATCGTATTCCGGTTCCTGTTGTTTCTGCGGCAGTGTCTCCACACCGGAATACAGCGGCCCTCTCATACCTGCACTGACAGTTTCTCTGACAGTGGTATCCCGCCCCAGAAGCACAATCATGCCTGCACAGATACCGATACATAATGCAATCACAATATACAGACGGATCAAGAATCCGCGGTTCTCATTTCTTTCCATGTGTCCATTGTATCGAAAAAACCGCACCGTGTGCGATTTTATTCATATCTCCTCAGACAATCCTGAAGATTCTCACGGATTCGCTCCCGCAGGGATACCGGTTCAATGATTTCCATCACATCCAGATACATCTGCGCCATCCATATGATATCCTGTTCGGTTGATTCTGCGCGGAATACGAAATGATCCTCATCATCCCCGTACAGTTCAATATCCATCCCGAATGTCTCCAGCATGTAATCCAGAATACTGTTGTGACAGCGTGCCGTAAAGGAAATGAGTTCCCCGCTGTACATGAACAGCCGGTTGGACGCATAGGAATACGGGTCCTCCCTGTGCTTTGGGCGTGCTGCGGAACGTTCACCAACCAGAGCGTTGGTCATGCGGTCAAGCCGGTAATGCCGTATTTCCTTTGTGTCAGGGAGCTTTGCGATCAGATACGGCTTACCATCACGGAATACGATGAACTGCGGATTCACATCATATACCTTTCCGTCATGACGCAGTGTCAGATGTTTGTTTATGGAATAGGTATAATACTGGAATGTGATGTTTCTGCTTTTCTTCAGTGCTCTGGAAATCACATCCAGGTTGTAAAGAAGTCCCCGGTTTTCCGTCTTTTTCGGATTTGGAAGATAGATCTCATCCCGGTAGTTGTCAATCTGGTATTTGCTTTGCGTAGCCAGAAGCTTGTTTATGATATTCGAGGACGTTCTGCGTGGAATATAACCGGAAGCGTGTATGGCATTGCATAACAGCAGTACCTCCGCATAGGAAAACTGCCTTTCCTTCAGGTAGTACCCTTTGTGGTTTTCCTCATATTCGGAAATCATGACGCCCTGATTGCGCAGTGCCTCAAGTCCCGCATAAAACGTACGGCGATCCATTTCAATTCCGTACACTTTTTTCATGATATCGAGAATTTCCTTTCTCGACAGCACATGATCCTCATCCGTTTCCGTCTGAAGAATATCAAGAATCATCAGTTCACATCTTTTTTTCTCAGCCATATATGTTTTACCTGTCACACCTATTATGACATACATTTTACAAACACCGTGCATGAATCCTTCGTTTTTCGCAAATTCATACGTGAAACCCGAAAACCGGATCATTCCTTATGTGAAAATCTCTCAGATAAACAGAAGATTCAATGCCGGAAAACACCGTTTGTGACCCAGACAAGTCCGATGACCGCAATTGCGACGACAAGTGCTCCTGCACTGAATCCCATTCGAAAGATCTGCGAAGAAGAGAATGATGGATCCTGCAATGCCCATGCCTGATATCCTGTTTCCAGAATATTGATGGAATGCTGTTGGTATGTCTGAAAAACATGAATTGAAACGTTTCTTTTCACTGCATTAAAAAAGCGGCTCAGAATGATGAACCGCTTCATCGGATTATCTGAAATAATCAACAGCACCCCTGAAGATGCAATCCTGCAGATTGGCATCCGGGATATTGACATACATGTTTTCTCCGCTTCTTTCGGAGTGTCCCATCTTACCGAAGATTCTTCCATCCTTGGATGTGATGCCTTCAATTGCCATGACGGAATTGTTCGGGTTGAAACGGACATCACTTGTCGGATTGCCTTCCAGATCCACATACTGTGTGGCAACCTGACCGTTTTCAATCAGCTGATTGAGCAGACCTTCCTCACACACGAATCTGCCTTCGCCATGGGAAATCGCCACATCATGGATTTCACCTGTCTTTGCATAGCGCAGCCATGGAGACATGTTGGACGCAACACGTGTCTTCACGATCATGGACTGGTGACGGCCGATTGTGTTGAACGTCAGTGTCGGACAGTGTTCATCGGTGTCGATGATCTTTCCATAAGGAACAAGACCAAGTTTGATCAGAGCCTGGAATCCATTACAGATACCGCACATCAGCCCTTCTCTTTCATCCAGCAGTTCCGTAACTGCGGCCCTGACCTTTGGATTGCGGAAGAATGCCGTAATGAACTTGGCAGAACCTTCCGGTTCATCACCGCCGGAGAAACCGCCAGGAATGGCAATGATCTGGCTGTGCGCGATCTTTTCCGCAAAGGCTTCCGCACTCTGTTCAATGTCACGGCTGGACAGGTTGCGTACAACGAAGATCTCCGCTTCACCGCCTGCTCTTTCAAATGCACGTGCCGTATCCCATTCACAGTTTGTACCCGGGAATACAGGAATCAGTACATGCGGCTTTTCAACTGTGTAGGACGCATGCATTGTCTTTTCCGTCTCATAACTGATCGGAGCGATCTCACATTCCGGATTGATATCCGTGTATGGATATACCGGCTGCAGCTTTGCCTCATAGCCCTTCTGCAGGCAATGCAGGCAAACGGAACCTTCGGATGTTCTGATCTTGAACTTTTCGGTAATCGTACCAAGTACCGGCAGATCCAGCTCTTCCGCAGATTCAATCATGAAACCGCCGTAGCACTTATCAAACAGGCTGTCGAGATCAGTGCCTTCCGCAAGCTGAATACCGAGTCTGTTTCCAAGTGCACACTTGAGAATGCCTTCCGCAATACCTCCGTTGGAAAGTGTCCATACGGAAGCTGCCTTGCCTTCACGAATCAGTGCTTCGACAAGATCAAATGTCCTGCGGATACTGTCATAATCCGGATTGCCCTTTTCATCGTAAACAGGACGTGCAACATACACTCTGTTTCCTGCCTTCTTCCATTCCGGACTGACAACCCGATCCGCCTTTGTTGTGGAAACCGCAAAAGCAATCAGTGTCGGAGGCACATCGATGTTTTCAAATGTACCGGACATGGAGTCCTTACCGCCGATGGCTGCTGTTTCCAGCTCGACCTGCGCCTTGAGGGCACCCAGCAGTGCACCAAGAGGCAGTCCCCATCTGTTTGGATCGGTGTACATATGTCCGAAGTATTCCTGGAAGGACATCCATGCATTGTGCCAGCTTCCTCCTGCCGCAACAACTTTTGCAAGAGCGGAAATGACGGATTCCTGGGCACCGATGAACGGATTGCGTTCTGTTTCATACGGGTCAAAGCCCCATGACATGACAGAAGCCGTGTTGGTTTCTCCTTCCAGCATCGGAATCTTGGCAACCATTGCCTGTGCCGGTGTCAGCTGTTTCTTACCGCCAAACGGCATCAGTACCGTACCGGCACCGATGGTGGAGTCAAAACGCTCAACCAGCCCCTTCTGTGAACAGATGTTCAGATCTTCCGCAAGTGCATTCATTTTCTGTCCGAATGTACGCTGATCAGCTTCCTTTCTGACCGGTTCAAATGTGCCGATATGCGCATCCGCGTAACGCTTCGCACCGTTTGTATTCAGGAATGCACGGGAGATATTAACGATTTCAACACCGTCAAGAACCATGACCATTCTCGGATCTTCCGTAACTTCCGCCACAACTGTGGATTCCAGGTTTTCACTTTCCGCAAGTGCTCTGAATGTGTCCACGTTTTCCTTTGCGACAACAACAGCCATTCTTTCCTGGGATTCGGAAATGGCCAGTTCCGTACCGTCAAGGCCCTCATACTTCTTCGGTACCTGATTCAGGTCAATATGCAGACCATCCGCAAGTTCACCGATGGCGACGGATACACCGCCGGCACCGAAGTCATTACAGCGTTTGATCAGCTTTGTGGCAGCCGGATTCCGGAACAGTCTCTGCAGTTTTCTTTCTTCCGGCGCATTCCCCTTCTGTACTTCTGCGCCATCCTTAGCCAGAGATTCAACATTATGGGACTTGGAGGAACCGGTTGCGCCACCGCATCCATCACGTCCTGTACGTCCCCCCAGCAGGATGACGATATCACCCGGCTGCGGTACTTCACGCACAACGTTTTCACCTGGAGCTGCTGCGATGACACCGCCGACTTCCATTCTCTTGGCTACGTAGCCAGGATGATAGATTTCTGTGACATGTCCTGTCGCAAGACCGATCTGGTTGCCATAGGAGGAATAACCCTGGGCAGCTGTTGTGACAATCTTGGACTGCGGCAGCTTGCCTTCCATTGTTTCCTCAACCGGTGTCAGTGGGTTTGCTGCACCGGTAACACGCATTGCCTGATAGACATAGGAACGACCGGATAACGGGTCACGGATCGCACCGCCAAGACATGTGGCCGCGCCGCCAAACGGTTCAATTTCTGTCGGATGGTTGTGTGTTTCGTTCTTGAACATCAACAGCCAGTCCTGTTCCTCACCATCCACATCAACCTTTATGCGTACCGAACATGCATTGATTTCCTCGGATTCATCCAGATCATTCAGCTTGCCCGCCTTCTTCAGAATCTTTGCGCCGATGGTGCCAAGATCCATCAATGTCACAGGCTTTTCCTTACGTCCGGCATAGATTGTCTTTCTGTATTCCAGATAGTTGTCATACATCTGTCTGACATCCTGATCCTCGATCTCAATGTTTTCGAGAATCGTGTTGAATGTCGTATGACGGCAGTGATCACTCCAGTATGTATCGATTACACGGATTTCCGTGATTCTCGGATCACGCTTTTCCTCATCTTTGAAATAACGCTGCAGGAAGGTAATATCCGCAAGGTCCATAGCCAGACCATAGTCCGCCACAAACTGCTTCAGGCCTTCCTCATCCAGTGCCGTAAATCCTTCAAGTACTTCCGGAAGTTCCGGTTTCTCGTGGTTTTCACGGATTGTCTGCGGCTTTTCAAGTGCTGCCTCACGTGCTTCCACAGGGTTGATCAGCGTCTTTCTGATCTTCGCCCTGTCTTCTTCACTCAGGCTGCCCCTGATGTAGTACAGGCGTGCCGTACGTACATCCGGTCTTTGTTTCATGGTGGACAGCTGGATGCACTGGGAAGCGGAGTCTGCACGCTGATCAAACTGACCAGGCAGGTATTCCACTGCCAGTACCCATTCATCAGCGGATGGCTGCGGTGCTGTTTCCACATACACGTCATCCACCTGAGGTTCGGAAAGAATACCGGAAATGGCATTCTTCCAGTCTTCCTCCTCAATGTTTTCAATATCATAACGGTTGATGACACGCACATCCTCAACATTGCTGAGAAGCAGTGTCTTTGTCAGTTCATTTCTGACACCTGCAGCTTCAACCGCATATGGTCTCTTCTTTTCTACAAAGCAGCGATAAACTGTCATTGTTTCCTCTCACTTTCTACCGATATCCGTACGGTAATGCATGTTCTCAAAGGTGATGTGTTTTACCGCATCATAGGAGATCTTCAGTGCTTCCGCAAGATTGTTTCCCCTTGCCGTAATGCCCAGTACTCTGCCGCCGTTGGTATAATATCTGCCATCACTCTTCTTTGTGCCGGCATGGTATACCGTAACGCCTTCATACTGTCCGTTTTCATCCAGACCGTGGATCTCATATCCCTTTTCATAGTGTTCCGGATAACCGCCGGATGCCTCAATGACACATGCACATGCATCGGTTGACCACTTCACTTCCGTTTCCGCCAGTGTTCCGTCATGGCACGCCTTCATGATCGTAAACAGATCACTTTCCAGCAGCGGAAGCACAACCTGTGTTTCCGGATCGCCGAAACGGCAGTTGTATTCAACAACACGCGGCCCCTTCGGTGTTAACATCAGACCGAAATACAGGCATCCTCTGAATGTGCGTCCTTCACTGTTCAGCGCATCAATGGTCGGCTGGAAGATCGTCTTCATGCATGTATCCGCAATGTCTGCCGTATAGTACGGAGATGGTGCGATCGTGCCCATACCGCCTGTGTTCAGACCTTCATCGTTGTCGTTTGCGCGCTTGTGGTCCATGGATGAAATCATCGGCCTGACCGTCTTTCCATCCGTAAATGCCAGTACGGAAACCTCCGGTCCGGTCATGAATTCCTCAATGACAACCTTGTTTCCGGAAGCACCAAAGGCATGTGCCTCCATGATCTCATGGACAGCGTCCATGGCTTCCTTTTCATCCTTTGCGATCAATACGCCTTTACCAAGTGCCAGACCGTCGGCTTTGACAACAACCGGGTATGTATTCTTTTTCAGCACGTATTCCTTTGCCTTCTTTGGATCATCAAAGATCTCATAGTCCGCTGTCGGAATACCATACTTCTTCATCAGCTCTTTGGAGAATGCCTTGGAAGCCTCAATAATGGCTGCTTTGGCAACAGGACCGAAACATGGAATGCCCTTTTCCTCCATGGCATCGACCGTACCCGCCGCAAGCGGATCATCCGGTGTAACCACGCAGAAGTCCACACTGTTGTCCAGTGCGAACTTCACAAGGCCTACTTTGTCCATTGCTTTGATATCCACGCACTGTGCATCTGCGGAAATACCGCCGTTGCCCGGTGCGCACCAGATTGTATCGATTTCACTGTTTTCTTTCAGTTTACGGATGACGGCGTGTTCTCTGCCGCCGGATCCGATCACAAGTACCTTCATGATTCTGTACCCTTTCCATTAATGGTGGAACAGACGGACACCGCTGAAAGCCATTGTGATGTTGTATCTGTCGCATGTTTCAATGACATTGTCATCACGGATGGATCCGCCAGGTTCACTGATATATTCCACACCGCTCTTATGAGCTCTTTCAATGTTGTCGCCAAATGGGAAGAACGCATCAGAGCCAAGAGAAACACCTGTGTTCTGATCAAGCCATGCACGTCTTTCCTCTCTTGTAAAGACTTCCGGCTTTTCCGTAAAGAAGTTTTCCCATGTGCCGTCTCTGAGTACATCGTCACATTCATCGGAGATGTACACATCGATGGTGTTGTCACGATCCGCTCTGCGGATACCTGGTTTGAACGGCAGGTTCAGAACCTTCGGGCACTGTCTGAGCCACCAGTTGTCCGCCTTGTTTCCGGCAAGACGCACACAGTGGACACGGGACTGCTGTCCGGCGCCGACACCGATGATCTGACCGTCCTTGGCATAGGCAACGGAGTTGGACTGTGTATACTTCAGTGTGATCAGGGCAATGATCAGATCACGCTTTGCATTTTCAGGCAGGTTGTGATTCTTTGTGACAATGTTTTCAAACAGGGATTCATCGATGCGGATGTTGTTTCTGCCCTGTTCAAATGTGATACCGAATACCTGCTTTCTTTCGATTTCCTCCGGTACATAGTCCGGGTCAATTTCCACGACATTGTAGTTGCCGTTCTTCTTGGAACGCAGGATTTCCAACGCTTCCGGTGTGTAGCCAGGCGCAATGACACCGTCGGAGACTTCCTTCTTGATCATTCTTGCCGTATCCGCGTCACACACATCGGACAGTGCAGCCCAGTCTCCATAGGAGGACATACGGTCCGCACCACGTGCACGTACATATGCACATGCGATATCGGAGAGATTTTCATCATCCACGAAGTAGATCTTTCTTTCCACTTCACTCAGCGGTGTACCAACGGCAGCCCCTGCCGGAGATACATGCTTGAAGGAAGCTGCGGAAGGCAGTCCGGTCGCTTCTTTCAGTTCTTTGACAAGCTGCCAGCTGTTCAGCGCATCCAGGAAGTTGATATAACCAGGACGTCCGTTGAGAACCCTGACCGGCAGTTCACCGTTTTCGATATAGATACGGGATGGCTTCTGATTCGGGTTGCAGCCATACTTTAATTCGATTTCCTTTGCCATGATTTCTCCTTATCTGTTTTTGTTATAAATACGGGTTTCCGTTTCACCGCTTTCCAGATCAATGGAACGTGTGAACAGGGACACTCTGTTGTCGCAATTCAGGGAATTCCAGATGCCTTCCGACCATTCATCAAATGGCTGGCATGCCATTTCAACGCAGAGTGGTTCGCCCTGAAAGGAAGGAATCGGGTTTCCGTTTGTCTGATATGTGGAGATGAAACGGCCTGTGCCGGCTTTCATATCCTCATATTCAAAGAAGTAACGCAGGCAGGAAGAACCCTCGATATCCGCACTTTTGAGAATGCTCATCTGTACGGAAGTACCTTTGATCACTGCGGAAATACGCGGTGTCCAGTTTGGTCCATCCGGTTCATACTCTCTTGTACGCAGAGCTTCTTCCGGTGTCTTTCCTTCCTTCATGAAGTCATAGACCGTATCAGTCTGATCACCGTTTGTGACAATGGTTGTTTTACCAAGTACCTTAACCGGTGCGTAGATGATCAGGCTTGGATCCTCCAGCTTTGACGGGTCAAATGCCTGTGTGCGGATACCCGCCCCCTCTTCCACAAACACTCTGTTTCTGGAATTCTCACTTCTTCCCATGATCCAGTATGCAATGCGCATCTTCTTTCCGCATGCGCTTCTGCCGACCACAATGCCTCTGCCAGGGTATTCATTTCCCTGCAGGTATTCATTCAGATTCATCATTTCTCTTCCCTCTCAAGTTTTTCAGCCAGTTCCTCACAGGCCTGCGGCAGTAAGATCCATTCTGCCTGTTCCATGACTCTTCTCTGCAGTACTTCCGGTGTATCTCCATCCATGATTTCCACCGCTTTCTGCTTGAGAATTCTTCCTCCATCCGGAATCTCATTGACAAGGTGTACCGTCGCACCGGTCACCTTCACCCCTCTTGCCAGGGCTGCCTCATGTACCTTCAGGCCATAGAAGCCCTTTCCGCAGAAAGATGGAATCAATGACGGATGAATGTTAATGATACGATCCTCATAGGCACGGATCATCACAGGTCCCAGAATACTCAGATATCCTGCAAGTACGACCATGTCGATGTCATATGCATGAAGCGTATCCACGATTTTCTGATCAAAGTCATCCTGTTCCGGGTAATCCTTATGCCGGATCACCACGGCAGGAATGTTTTCCTTCTTCGCTCTTTCAAGCGCATATGCCTTATCATTGGAGGCGATGACAAGGGAGATGACTCCGTGAGGAATCTTTCCCGCTTTTCCCGCATCGATCAGTGCCTGCAGGTTTGTGCCTCCTCCGGATACCATGACTGCGATCTTTTTCATCAGTCAATGATCACAGAGTGATCGCCCTTTTCCATTTCACCGATGACTGATGCCGGTACACCGCATTCCTTCATGACATCCAGTGTTGTCTGTACATCAGACGGATCCACGATGACTGCCATACCGATACCCATGTTGTAGGTATTGAACATATCATGTTCGGAAATATTTCCCTTTTCCTGCAGGAGTGTGAAGATCGGAAGCACATTCCAGCTGCCCTTGTGAATATGGCAGTTAAGATCCTCACCATAGGCTCTTGGCAGGTTTTCATAGAAACCGCCGCCTGTGATATGGGCAATGGACTTCACATTGACCTTTTCCAACAGGGATAATACCGGCCTGACATACAGACGAGTCGGTGTAAGCAGTGTTTCACCCAATGTCTTTCCATCCAGTCTGTCCGCATACTGTCCAAGCACATCCCCGTTGTCGATATCAAACACCTTTCTGACAAGGGAGAAACCGTTGGAATGAACACCTGTGGAAGCCAGACCGATGACAACATCGCCTTCCTTAACATTCTTCTTATCCAGGATGTTCTTCTCATCCACAATACCAACCGTAAATCCTGCCAGGTCATAGTCATCCACAGGCATCATGCCAGGATGTTCCGCTGTTTCACCGCCGATCAGAGCGCATCCGGATTCCACACATCCATCCGCAACACCCTTTACGATCTCAGCGATCTTTTCCGGATAGTTTTTTCCGCAGGCAATATAGTCCAGGAAGAACAGCGGCTTTGCGCCTGCACACACAACATCGTTGACGCACATCGCAACACAGTCGATACCGATGGTATCGTGACGATCCATCAGAAAGGCAAGCTTCAGTTTTGTGCCGACACCGTCTGTTCCGGAAATCAGCACCGGTTTTTCATATCCGGCAAGATCCGGCGCAAACAGGCCGCCGAAACCACCGATTCCGCCAAGTACACCAGGGATGAATGTACGTTTGACATCTCCCTTCATGAGTTCCACGGATTCATAACCGGCAGTAACGTCAACTCCGGCTTCCTTGTAGGAATTGCTATAACTCTTCTCCATCTTCTGTTCTTCTCGCTCCTTTGTATTTTTTCTTTTCCTTCAGATCAATTTTCTGTTCAAACTTGGATTTTCCGACAAACTTCGGTGTCGGTGCAGGATATTTTCCTGTAAAGCAGCCTGTGCAGAATTCACAATCCGCACCGGATGCCATGTTTCTGACACCTTCAACGGAAAGATAACCGATTGAATCGGCACCGATTGCCTTTCCGATTTCCTCGATGCTCATCTGACATGCGATCAGATGTTCCTTGGAGTCAATATCCGTACCGTAATAACATGGTGAGATAAACGGCGGTGCGGATACACGGACATGTACTTCCGCAGCCCCTGCATCTCTTAACAGTCTGACGATCCGCGCGGATGTCGTGCCGCGGACAATCGAGTCATCGACCATGATGACACGCTTTCCGCTGACAACCGACGGTACAACATTCAGCTTCATGCGGACGCTGTTTTCACGCTGGTCCTGGGTTGGCTGAATAAAGGTTCTGGCAATGTATCTGTTTTTCACAAAGCCCATGCCGTATGGAATTCCGGATTCCTCCGCATATCCAAGTGCCGCATCCAGACCGGAGTCCGGTACACCGACAACCACATCGGCTTCGACCGGATGTTCCTGTGCCAGGAATCTGCCGGCATTCTTTCTTGCCTCATGTACCTGCATACCCTGCATGATCGAGTCGCCGCGGGCAAAGTACACATATTCAAATACGCACATATGCGGTTTTCCACCGCAATGGGTACGGATGGAATGGATCCCGTCATCCGATACAACAACGATTTCACCGGCATCCAGATCACGGATATACGTCGCACCCAGTGCATCCAGTGCACATGTTTCGGATGCGAAGACAATCTGTCCGTCTCTCATTCTTCCCATGACAAGTGGTCTGAAACCTGTCCTGTCTCTGACCGCAAGCATCTTGTTTGGAGACATGATCACAAGGGAGTATGCCCCTTCCAGAACATCCATTGCCTTTTCTACAGCCTCTTCAATGGAATCACTTTCCAGACGTTTCTGAATGATGACATAGGAAATGATTTCCGAGTCATTTGTCGTATGGAAAATCGCACCGTTGAGTTCCAGTTTCTGACGCAGTTCCGGCGCATTTGTCAGGTTGCCGTTATGTGCAACCGCCATCTGCCCTTTGATATGTCTTACCACCAATGGCTGTGCATTTGCGGCATTGACCGTACCGAATGTGGAATACCTGGTATGACCGATGGCCATCTGCCCCTGTCCAAGACGGGCAAGATCCTCTTTTTTAAAGACATCGCGCACCAGTCCGACGTCCTTGTGAACCGTGATGATCCCGCGGTCATTTACCGCAATACCGCATGATTCCTGTCCACGATGCTGGAGGGCAAACAGACCATAGTAGGTGTTGCCTGCCACATCGCACTTTCCCTGTTTATCGTAAATACCGAAGATACCGCATTCTTCGTGAATCATTTCTTCCATACTCATTATCCTCCGAAGGAATCAGAATTCCTTCAGTCTTTCCATCAGGCCGGCATCCTTTTTCAGTACGGATTCCTTCTGTGCCTGACGGTCCGCCCTGATTCTGGCGGAGAGTTCACTGTCTGATAACGCGATGATTTCCGCTGCCAGATACGCAGCGTTTTTACTGCCGTCGATTGCGACTGTCGCAACCGGAATACCGCTTGGCATCATGACTGTCGCCAGTAATGCGTCCGTACCTTCCAGTACGGCAGACTTCAGCGGAACACCGATCACAGGCAGTGTTGTGTGCGCTGCCAGCACGCCTGCCAGAGCGGCTGCCATTCCTGCACCTGCGATGATGACACCAAATCCGTTATCTTCCGCCTCTTCCGCAAACTTCGCAGCCTCATGCGGTGTACGGTGTGCGGAATATACATGTGCTTCGTATGGAATACCATACTGTTCGAGAACCTTTACGCCCTTGGCCATAACAGGCAGGTCGCTGTCACTTCCCATGACAATCGCAACTTTTTTCATCTTTCCTTCTCCTTTGTTCATTTCAATCCACGTCCGGTAAGATCATCCGCGATCTGTGCCAACACATAAAAAAGGCAGTCTGTTCCTTACGGTTTACAGACTGCCTGCGTATACACGAAAACCACATTCTCCGATGCGCATGAAAAGGGTATCTGCCTTCATCAGCTCTTCAGTTGTCTGGAGAGTCATAACACAGGCCGCCACAGCTCCATCCTTCCCACCCGACAGGGTCTCCGTTACCAAACATTTCATCGACTATTATCCTATTAAAAAACAGGTCGAAAGTAAAGAGAATCATATGGGAAAATCGTTGCAGTGAAAGAAACGGATGCGATCGCACGGTTCAAATGAACTATATATCTCAGACAGTGTGATCAGCCGGCACTTTTCCGGGTTCACATCATCCGAAAATCCGTTTTCTGAAATGGATTCCAGGCGGTAAATATTCACTCAGAGATCTTTTCAGCCTGTTCTTCCTCCTCAACAACATGTTTTCCGATCGGTGCTTTTGGATATTTCCATTCATCAGATGTATAACCATTCTCATCCACAGTTACACCATCCGGCTGTATACATTCCTTCGATTGGCGGCATCATTAAAAAACTGCCATACACTTTACGTATGACAGTATTGGTCAATCGTACATTACCTTGGACAGGAAGTCCCTGGCACGTTCGGATTTCGGATGTTCGAAGAACTCCTGGCTGGAACTCTCCTCAACAATTTCTCCCTGATCCAGGAAGACAACACGGTTGCCCACTTTTCTGGCAAATCCCATTTCATGTGTTACCACAATCATTGTCATGCCATGTCTGCCAAGATCCTTCATGACATCCAGTACCTCCTTGATCATTTCAGGATCAAGGGCACTGGTTGGTTCATCAAACAACATGACATCCGGGTTCATGCACAGAGCTCTTGCGATCGCAACTCTCTGTTTCTGACCGCCTGACAGGTTATTCGGATAGCTGTCTTTCTTATCAAGAAGTCCTACCTTCTCCAGATAGTCCATGGAAATCTGATCCGCTTCCTGCTGGGATCTGCCAAGTACCTCCACCTGTGCCAGTGAGCAGTTGCGCAGCACCGTCATGTTTGGAAACAGGTTGAAGTGCTGGAATACAAATCCCATGCGGCTGCGCATTTTTCTGTATTCCACAGCGTTGGATGGATCCATCTTCACCCCATCCATATAAACAGCACCTGAATCAATCTTCTCAAGGCCGTGAATGCACCGCAGCAGGGTACTTTTACCGGAACCGGACGGTCCGATCAGAGAGACGATATCTCCCTTATGGATTTCAAGACTGACATCCTTTACGGCATGTGTCTTTCCGAAATTCTTTTTAATATGTTCTGCCTTAATCACTGACTGCCAGCCTCTTTTCTATTTTCGAACCGATCATGGATACAATGACCGTCATGCACAGATAGTAGATCGCCGCCAGCATGTACGGGGATGTGACCTCGAAATACTCCACGCCAAGTACCTGTGCACTCTTCAGCAGCTCCACCGCACCGATACAGCTGATCAGAGAGGAATCCTTGATCAGTGTGATGAACTCACTGATCAGAGGCGGAATAATACGCTTGAACGCCTGTGGAAGAATGACCAGCTTCATGGTCTTCCAGGTTGAAAGTCCAAGTGTCTGGCAGGCTTCCCACTGGCCTCTGTCAACACCGTTGATACCGGAACGGATGAGCTCCGTCTGGTAGGCACCGGAGTTGATGCTCATGGCAATGACACCGATCAGCAATGGATCCATACGAAGGATCTTTCCGCTGAGGGCAGTGTAAAGAGACGGCAGAACCGAAAACATGATCAGGATCTGCAGTAACAGCGGTGTACCGCGGATGACCGTTACATACAGGTTGGCAATTGCCCGCGGTAATGCATGACGGCTGTTTCTGCCGCTGGCACCCAGTGTGCCAAGCACCAGCCCAAACAGAAGTGCCAGTGCCGCAATACCGGCAGAGACAAGTGCACCCTTGCCGACATAGAGTATGTTTTCGAGTGTGAATACCTTGTCAAAAGCCGCAAACATGTCCTGTTTACTCAGCCTCAACCGGTGTCAGACCGTATTCTTCACACATCTTTGCATAGTCGTCGGAAGCGACGAACCTGTCGATGCATTTGTTCATGAGATCGATGATTTCCGTATTGCCCTTCTTGGCAATGATGTAGTTCTTTTCATCAACGATCGGTTCATCAATCATCTTGTAATCGCCGTTTGCGACGTAGTTCTTTGCGACACCGCCGTCGATGATGGCTGCGTCATACTGGTGAGCGGATAATGCGTTCATGATATCCTGTACGCTCTTGAGTCCGACAACTTCAGCGCCTTCAATCTGGTTGGCCGCTTCCTCACCTGTGGAACCTGTCTGAACTGCAATCTTCTTACCGGCAAGGTCATCAGCGGAAGCGATATCCGTATCACCAGGCATGATTGCGACCTGAGAAGAACCAAGGTACGGCTTGGACCATTCCACTTCACGCTTCTCATCATAGGAGAAGCCTGAGATACCAAGGTCAATCTGATCACCCTGAATCTGTACAATGATGTTGTCAAAGTCCATCTGTACGAATTCAAGCCTGCAGGACTGACCGTCCTCATTCAGGTATTCCTCAAACATGGCGACCATGTCAGGGTCAAAACCGACGATCTCTCCATCCTTTGTCAGAGATTCATACGGTGCATAGTCCGGTGAAATACCGATTGTGATTGTTTTTGTGTCTGCTGTTGTGTCAGATGCGGCGGAAGCCTTGTTTCCGGAAGAGCATCCGAACATCATTGTGCACGCAAGTGCTGCTGTTGTGATTTTCATAAACCTGTTCATATTCTTTACCTCCTGAATAAACAAAAAAAGCCGTCTCCTGTTCAGAGACGACTGTATATCGCGGTACCACACTGATTGCCGATGAAAGAAATCATCGACCTCTCTTATCCTTAACGCGGATCATACGATTTCTCCTACTGTGTTCAGAGAAATATCTCCCGGATGCGCTTCACATACAGTTCCATTCACCGGACTTCCACTCTGTTCCGGCTCGCTGTCAACTTTCCTGCAGTTACTCTTCCGTTCACTGAATTTAAAGGTATTCTAAGCACCTGCGCAGAGAAAGTCAACGCTGAATTTCCGGAAAATGAAACAGTTATGACAAAAGGCATACCATTTCTGAAAACTTTTTCTCAGTTTTCCTGACGGTTGAGAAGACGGATCCTGTTCAGATGTCTTTCAAACGAACCGTTGTTCAACAGTTCCGTCATGATCAGCTGCACCAGCAGCGATACGGTACATGCACGGAATGCCTGCGTGGATTCATAGCGCACATTCAGTTTTTCCGGCAATACCATGTAACTCATACGGATGGAAGGCGATACCGTACGTGAGAATGTGTTCATGTAAATCACATGTTCGGGATCCATGTCATACAGTGTCTGCCTGCCGAAGATTGACGGAGTGAATTCCGATTCATAGTCATCCTCAACAATCCACCTGTCTTTCACATTAACCCAGTCAATGTACTCTTTCCGTTTTTTCTCATCCGTACTGCATTGTGACGGGTAACTGTGATATGGCGTCACATGAAGAATGGACGCATTGGTTTTCTTCAGTTCGCTGCTTTGAATTCCCGTACTGCCAAGCTTCAGCTTTTCAATTACGACGTCCTGATAATGATAGGTATTCCAGATGGCATCGTAGGAAGGATTCTCAATCCCGTATGTACGTGCTCTGCCAAGCAGAGATACGACAATGCTGTAAAGGTACTCACTTCCCGCACCGATGACGATTCTGTTTTCATCCACGTGCATGCCGCGATACCTGCCAAGGTAGGCTGCGATGGCTTTGCGAAGTACCGCTGAACCTCTTCCTTCCGACCTCCCAAGCACTGCCTCCCCATATCTGCTCAACACCTCTCTTGTGGTTCTGGCAAATACGGTATACGGAAAAGCGCGTTCATCCACAACACCATCCATCACAATCGAAGGCAGACTGTCATGAACTCCAAACATCTCATCCTTCTGATAGCTGATAAAGCTGCCGCTTCTTTCCACACAGCGGATATACCCTTCTTCACTCAACATTGTCAAAGCGTGTTCTATGGTTGGCAATGATACCCCAAACTGTTTGGACAGTTCACGTTTGGAAGGAAGTTTTGACTGCCATGCATAATCACCGTGAAGAATTCTGTCTTTCAGTGTCTCATATACGTGTACATATGCTTTTCTGTTTTCATCCATGTCATAATCATACCGCATTTTCACCTGAAATCATGTCCAACCTCCATACAACATTCCACAAACAGGGAAAACTGCACAAAACCGCCTGTTGATCACGATTTCCAGCATTCCCTGTCATGACATCTGTCGAACAGTTCAACATTCCCCATTCAGATCAGCGAAGCCACAGAAAACAGCAGTTAAGGGGGTTGTGTTTGCATTTCTGATCATAAACCCCCGTTAACTGCCATTTATCCTGTTCCGCCACTTCTTTCATCGTTTCCCATACAACATTTCAGAATACGTCCAATCCTCTGATTCATGCATGGCAATCATCATTTTCTCTGTTTTTTCTCCCTCTGAAGTGTTGAACGTTTCCGGAATATCAGACGACAATTTTCGAACATTGTTTACACAACCTTTGACAAAAAACACGACCGTATCATAATGGAACCATCAACCTGAAAGGAGACATCATCCATGTTGAAAGCATTCAGATATCTGAAACCTTTCCGTCTGGCAGTCATTGCGGTCATTGCGCTTGTGTTTGCACAGGTTCAATGCGAGCTTGCCCTGCCGGACTACATGTCAAATATCATCACATACGGCATACAGTACAACGGTGTTACCTCATCCGTACCGGAAGCCATATCTGTCGATATCTTTGACCACCTGGCATATTTCATGTCAGATTCCGAGTATCAGATCGTACAGGATTCGTATCATCTGTCTGATACGGTATCCATCGAACATCAGCATTACAGCATCGATACACAGGCCTATGTTCTCAATGAATCCCATGATGATTCACTGTCAGAGATCGTTGCCGGACCATATCTGATCACTTCCATGTTAACGGGCGAAGACATGCTCAAAAGCATGAATCTGGAAAGTGCCGATCAGTTATGGAACATGATCGAAGCTGATCCTGCCATGGCACAGCAGATCCAGGCAAAGGCACAGGAACAGATTTCCACATTTACCCAGGAAAATCTTGAAGGTGCTGTCCGTACCGCATGCATCAGTGATTACCGGAATCTGGGCATCGATATTGAAAAGGTACAGAATCACTATATCTTCTCCGAAGGAGGCATCATGCTTGTGATTGCACTGCTTGGGTCTCTGGCAGCCGTAGCTTCCGCATACCTTTCCGCACGCGCCGCAACCGGTGCCGCAAGGAATATGAGAAAGGATGTATTTGAGAAAGTCGAATCCTTCTCAAGTGAGGAGTTCACCCACTTCTCCACAGCATCTCTGATCACACGTACAACCAATGATATCCAGCAGGTTCAGAATATCCTGACCATGATGATGCGGATTGTCATGTTCGCACCTCTGATGGGACTGACCTCTTTGTTCAAAGTCATCCGTTACCGTGAACTTGCCGGCATTCTTGGCTGGGCGGTTGTTCTGATGATTGCGATGATGATTGTTGTCTTCGTGGCTGCCATGCCGAAATTCAGAATTTCACAGAAACTTGTGGATAATCTGAATCTCGTCACAAGAGAACAGCTCGAAGGCATGCCTGTCATCCGTGCCTTCAACAACGAAGTCATGGAGGAACAGCGCTTTGACAAGGCAAACAGAGATATTACGAATCTGAACATCTTCATCAACCGTCTGATGGCTGTGGTATCACCGCTCATGACGCTTGTCATGTCATGTGTCACCATTGCGATCATCTGGTTTGGCGCATCCGCCATTGACCTTGGCACCATGCAGATAGGAGATATGATGGCATTCATTCAGTACGCAAACCACGTTCTGATTTCCTTCATGATCGTATCCGCAATTCTGATCATGCTGCCAAGGGCATCCGTATCCGCAAACCGTGTATTTGAGGTTCTGAATACGGAAGTCAGAATTCAGGATCCAGAGGAACCGGAACACATCGGTGATGACACCACCATCACATTCGATCATGTCTGCTTCCGTTATCCGGGTGCGGAACAGGATGTGCTGGAGGATATCAGTTTCACAGCCCATCCGGGTGAAACCGTTGCCTTTATCGGTTCCACAGGTTCAGGCAAGAGTACCCTGATCAACCTGATCCCAAGATTCTTTGATGTCACCGGCGGTTCCATCCGCTTCGGCAATGTGGACATCCGCAATGTTACACAGAAGGAACTGCGCAGTCATATCGGTTACATCCCGCAGAAAGGCGTTCTTTTCTCAGGTACGGTGGAATCCAACCTGCGTTATGGCGATGAAAATGCGGATCCTGCCACAATGGAAAGAGCACTGGAAGTATCCCAGGCAAAGGAATTCGTTGACCGGATGCCATCCGGCGTTCAGGAGCCGATTTCCCAGGGTGGAACCAATGTCTCGGGCGGTCAGAAACAGAGACTTTCCATTGCCAGAGCACTTGTAAGAAAAGCGGATCTGTATATCTTTGACGATACATTCAGCGCACTTGACTACAAGACGGATGCCTCTTTGAGGAAAGCACTCAATGAGATGATCGAAACAACACACGCAACCGTATTCATTGTTGCCCAGCGTATTTCCACCATCCGCAATGCGGATCAGATCATTGTGCTGGATCGCGGCAGAATTGCGGGCATCGGCAAACACGAACAGCTGATGAAGACATGTTCCGTCTATCAGGAAATTGCCTCATCCCAGCTGTCAAAGGAGGAACTTGCCTTATGAGTCAGAATGGAAGAAAACCGATGGGCGGACATGGCCCAAGAGGCATGGGAAATGTGGAAAAGGCAGCTGACTTCACAGGTACAATGAAGAAGCTGCTCCGCTACATGCGTCCGTATTACGTGCAGATCATTCTGATTCTGATCTTTGCGGTGGCTTCTGTGGTATGTTCCATCATGGCACCGAAGATCCTTGGCAATGCGACCACAAAGCTTGCGGAAGGCATCATGCAGAGGTACACACATACCGGGGATATTGACTTTACAGCCATCGGCAGGATTCTTATCACCCTGCTGGTTGTATATCTGCTCAGTGCATTCTGCAGTTATATTCAGAGCTGGACAATGTCCGGCATTACCCAGAAGATCACCTACCGTCTGCGTAAGGAAATCTCAGAGAAGATCAACCGTCTTCCGTTCTCCTACTTTGACGGAAAAACACATGGTGAGGTGCTGTCCCGTGTCACAAACGATGTCGACACTGTATCGCAGTCACTGAACCAGGTTGTGCAGCAGGTATTTACCGGCATCGTTACCATCATCGGTATTCTGTACATGATGCTTACCATCTCATGGCAGATGACACTGATGGCACTTGTCATCGTACCGCTTTCCGGTATGGCCGCGGCCTTCATCGTGAAAAAGTCACAGCGTTACTTCAAAGCACAGCAGACAACACTGGGGCAGGTCAACGGCCATATTGAGGAAATGTACGGCGGCCACACAATCATGAAAGCCTTCAATGGTGAACAGAAGTCGATTGATACCTTCAACCAATACAATGATCAGCTGTATGAAAGCGCATGGAAATCACAGTTCATGTCCGGTGCGATGCAGCCGATCACATCGTTTATCTCAAATGCCGGTTACGTCGGTGTCTGTGTGCTTGGCGGATATCTTGCCATCCATAAAGGACTGGCAATCGGTGATATCCAGGCATTCATTCAGTATGTCAGAAACTTCTCACAGCCGATTACCCAGACTGCACAGATCATGAATGTCATGCAGAGTACGGCAGCTGCGTCAGAGCGTGTCTTTGAATTCCTGGATGAAAAAGAAGAACAGCCTGATCGTGATGACTGTGTCAGTATCCGTGATGAAAACGGAGCCCCTGCCATTGAAGGCAATGTGCGCTTTGATCACGTATGCTTTGGTTACACACCGGAAAAGGTTGTCATTCACGATTTCTCCGCCGATATCAAAGCCGGTTCCCAGGTTGCCATTGTCGGTCCGACAGGTGCCGGTAAAACAACGATTGTCAAACTTCTGATGCGTTTCTATGAACTCAACAGCGGCGATATCTATATCGACAACATCAACACAAAACAGATTTCAAGACATGATCTGAGAGACTGTTTCGGCATGGTCCTGCAGGACGCATGGCTCCATTCCGGAACAATCATGGAAAACATCCGCTATGGCAATCCGAATGCCACGGATGAGGAAGTCATCAAAGCTGCAGACAACGCCTATGTTGATCACTTCATCCGCACCCTTGAACATGGATACAACACGGAAATCAACGAGGAATCCACGAATATCTCACAGGGACAGAAACAGCTTCTGACCATTGCCCGTGCATTCCTTTCCGATCCGAAGATCCTGATTCTCGATGAGGCAACTTCCTCTGTCGATACCCGTACGGAAATTCTGATTCAGAAAGGCATGGAAAACCTGATGAAGGGAAGAACATCCTTTGTCATTGCCCATCGTCTCTCCACCATCCGCAATGCGGATCTGATTCTCGTCATGAACCATGGCGACATTGTGGAAACAGGCACACACCTGCAGCTTCTCGATCATGGCGGATTCTATGCGGATCTGTATAATTCCCAGTTCGCAGAAAGCGAATAAATACACAAAAAAGCCGGAAACGGCTTTTCTTTTTATCATTTTCGCTCTTTAAGTGCTAACGCTGTTATTACGCATATTTATGCGCTAAATTTGACATTGTTATCAAGTTAAAATCAGATATCAAAAAAATATTTTAAAATTTTTTAGCACTTAGGTGTTGACAGTGCTAACACAATGAGTATCATAGTATGTGTAAGGCGAAGACCTTAGAAAAGAGGTACAAATATGAGATACTTAGACAACAGAAACCACGACTTATTCAGCGATATGTTCGATGACATGTTCAGAGGTCCAATCACAAGCAGCGGACAGCTGATGAAGACAGACATCCGTGAAAAAGACGGAAAGTACATTCTTGAGATGGAAATCCCTGGTGTGAAAAAGGAAGATGTCAGGATTTCCCTGTACAACGGCAATCTGACAGTTTCCGCAAACCACACATCTACAGATGAGGAAAAGAACGCTGCAGGCAAGATCCTCCGTCAGGAAAGATTCTCCGGCTCCTGCTCCAGAACATTCTATGTATCTGATGTCATCACTGACGCAGATATCAAAGCTTCCTTCAAGGATGGTATTCTGACAATTGAATTACCAACAGAAAAGAAGAAGGAAGAAGAAACAAAGAAGTTCATTGACATTCTCTGATTCAAAAGAATGCCTGTATACAAAACTGATGAGAAAAGGAGATGTTTAATATGTTAAGATATCCGGTATTACACGACTTTCACTTATTCGATGATGTATTCGGCGAACCAGCCTTCACCAATGATACTCTCATGCGTACGGACGTTCAGGAATCCGACGACACATACACACTGAAGATGGACCTCCCGGGATTCAATAGAGATGACATTCAGATCTCTCTGCAGAACGGAAATCTGTCCATCAGTGCAAAACGTGAACATTCTGATGAAAAGAAGGACGACAAAGGCAATGTTCTGCGTCAGGAACGTTACTACGGTACATGTTCAAGAACCTTCTATGTCGGCAAGGATATGGAGGATTCAGATATCCACGCTTCCTACAATGACGGTACATTGACTCTCACAGTTCCAAAGAAAACAAAGAAGGAACTGAAAGACACACACTACATCGAGATTGGCTGATCCTTACCCCTTCAAATATTGAAAACAGCACCGTTTCCGGTGCTGTTTTCATATTCCAAGCGCTGTAATCGGGATAACAAATATGCCGTCAGGACGTTTGAATGCAGCATTTGACATACCGCAGATCACACACAAAAAAGCCGGAGATGAACTGGTTTCCCTGTCAAATTTTCCCTGAAGTTTCAGCAGTTCTTTCGCGGCATTCTCAACCTGATGAAAGCCGACTTTGATTTCAAACATTCCCCATCTGCCATCCGGCAGTTCCACAATCGCGTCTGCTTCACAATCCTTCTCATCGTGGTAGTGATAGACCCTTCCTCCATGGAATTCGCTATAAATTCTCAGATCTCTGATACACAGTCCTTCAAACAGGTATCCAAATGTGTTCAGATCCTGTTTCAACATTGCGGGTGTTGCGCCAATCGCAGCAGCTGCCAAAGACGGATCCGTGAAATGCCGTTTTGGTTTTTTCAGTGCTTTCGCCGAAGAACGGAGTCTGTTTTCAAACGATGGCTGATCTTCCGTCAAAAACAGACGTTCAAAACAATCAAGATAATCCCCGATTGTCGGAAGACTGATATTCGGCTCTTCATTCCCGTCTTCGATATCCTTCTGAAGTGATTTACGTGACGTCATATTGCTTTCAGCTCGTCCAAGAGCTCTTATGAGCGCTTCCACTTTTCTGTAATCGCGCTTTCTCCCATCACTTCTTTCCATATCGTCTGGAATATTTTTCAAATAGTCCGCCGGTACTCTTGCGGCATCCTCCAACAGAATATCCTGAATTCCCGGCCAACCTCCTCTTACTACAAATCCAATCAGATCATCGAGCCTGATTTCTTTGACCGGCGTCGGCTTCAAAGTATCCTGAAACAGATCCATGAGTGAATCACTTCCTGTCGAATCTCCACTTTCCAATAGAAACATGGTCCGCATTGCAATTTTACCAATTCTCCCGCTTCCGCCATGAAGTTTTCCCTTTATAATCGGTGTGGAAGAACCTGTCAGGATATATTGTCCTTTTACCGGTGTCTGATCTACTTTGTAGCGCACCGCATCCCAGATTCCAGGTACTACCTGCCATTCATCAATCAGTCTCGGAAGTTCCCCCTCCAATACCAGAGAAGGATCCATTTCTGCGATCTGCTTATTCATAAAATTTCCTGCAGGATCCCCAATAAATGATGAGGATACTGCATGATTTCGTGAACTCCATGTTTTCCCACACCATTTTGGCCCTTCCACACATACTGCACCATATATTTTCATAAGTCGATCAATCTGTTTATCGATCACTCTGAATCTGTATCCTGCCGGTGTTAACATATTTACTTTATTTTCCTTTATCGGGTTTATATCATCTTTTTTACTTATTTGTTGTTTTTCGACGATTTCATTTTATCTTTTTCGACATATTTGTAATTCTTCTGTGTAAAACCACATTCTCTGTCTGTTTACCATATGTCTTTATATATCTTTTTCAAAACAGATACACAATCATATTCAGTTCATCATATTGCGTATTGTCAAGTTCCCTGAATTATGTAAAACTGAGTATTGTAAAGATAAAGTTAACAGTTCAACACTCTGTTGACTTACGGTAAAGGATAACTGATATGAAACGCATCATACTCAAAGACCGATTCGACACAATCCGGGAAGTTGTGTTGTCAGAATCAGAACCGGTGGAAACTGCATTGGGTAAATACCTGGAGTGTACACCAGGTTGTGGATTCTGTGTGGAATTCCGGCCTCCTTTGATTCTTGTGATTGACTCTTACACAAGAGAGACTGTCGGGGAGTATCAGATCCTTTCCATTGACACAATATCCAGATAGTCTCATGAATCCGGGAGGGGAAAATATATGAGCAGAGAAACAGAACTCAGACAGCTGAAGGAAATCCGTCAGGCGATTCTCGCTGTGCATGAAGCATTTGACGAAGCCGGTTATTACCATCAGAACATTCAGAAACTGAAAAAGGAGAAGGAGAAACCGGAACTGCCGAAAGTGAAAGTCAAACCTGTCAACACCGCTGACAGACTGCAGGAACAGTTCTTACAGAAAAATGCGGAAAATGCCAGGTGGAACGCACCGGGAATCAGAAACGTAAAGATTGCCAATATTGTGATCCTGACTGTCATTCTTGTATGCATGGCAGCGGATGGATTCAGACATCTGGGGATCCTGATCAAAGCAGGTGAATCCAAAGATGTTCTCACTCTGTTGATTCCGCATGCGATTATAACAGCCGTCCTTGCCGCATTGCCGTTCTGTTATGAGGAAGTCTTTGAAATGTTCATCGATACATTCGGTTTCATCCTCAAGCTCATCACCCTCAATATCATTCTGACCGTCGGTTTGATTGAATATTTCGGGCTGAAACAGACAGGCGGATGGATGTACCTGATCATGACAGCCGTCTGCTTTGTCGGAGCACTCATTGCCATCGCTGTCGTCAACCGTTCCAACGAAAACAGAGCGGTACGTCCAAAACTGACAAAAGAACAGAAACAGCAGGTCGAACAGGCCCGAAAGAATGATGAACTGGCAAAGGAACACAATGCAGAAATCAAAGCGGAAGCCAAGGCAGAATGGCAGAAAAAGCGCGCAAAACGCCTGCCTGTACTGGAAAAGGAACTGAAGGAAAATGCAGAACAGTTCAGCAGATGCACAGATAATGTCAATGCATGTATGGCAAAGCTGAACGCGTTGGATGGACTGGGTGATGATGACAAGAATCTTCAGGAAGTGGATATTCTGATCCGTTTCATCGAAACACACCGTGCCGATTCCATCAAGGAAGCACTGCAGGAATATGACAGGCTGATTGCCAATCAGAAGCTGCTGGCTGTAGAAAAACAGAAAGTGAAAGCGGAGATGCGCAGAATCAGTCAGGAAAAGGCAGCACAGGCAAAGATGCTGGAGGAACAGAAAAAGCACCAGTCAGAAATGGAATACTGGGCAAGGGACAACGCACGTACACGCCAGAAACAGCTGACCGAACTCGAGAATCTGTCCCATATGATCTACCACAGTGTTTACAACAGATGATTCCACTTAAAAAACTGTCACCGCAATGACAGTTTTCATATACCTTTTCAGATTTCACAGGCCAGCAGATCATCGAATGTCTCACGGCGTACAACAATCCTTTCTGATTCTTTTCCAAGCATGACCACCGCCGGTCGCAACAGCATATTATATCTCGATGACATTGAAAAGTTATAGGCACCGGTTGTACATACCGCAAGAATATCATTTTTCCTGATTGTAGAAGGAAGGTACACATCCGGCTGAATGATATCCCCGGATTCACAGCATCTGCCAACAACCGTGCATTTCATATCAAACGGTTCATCCATTCTTCCTGCAGGCAGAACCGTATATCTGCTTTTATACAGTGCAAACCTTGGATTATCCGTCATCCCTCCATCCACGGACACGTATGTTTTCATATCGGGAATGTGTTTTATCGAGCCTGCTGTATACAGTGTCATTCCCGCATCCGCCACGATGGAGCGCCCCGGTTCCATGTACAGGTGTGGTGGATTGAGATTCAGCCCTGTGCAGGTACGATAGAATGTTTCCGCAATTCTTCTGATCTTATCTGCCGTATCCGCTTTTGGATCATCCTGTGTATACCGCACTCCAAAACCGCCTCCGATATCCAGTATTTCAGACTCCATGTCATAAGTTTCCCTGACATGGCTGACATATTCCAGCATGACTTCCGCAGCACGTTCCAGGACATCCTCTTCAAATACCTGAGAACCAACGTGACAATGAAACCCTTTCAGTCTGACATGTTTCATGGATAATGCCTGCTGCACAATCCTGTCAGCCTGTCCGGTCTGGATCGCATTGCCGAACTTGGAGTCCACTCTGCCTGTGTTGACCTCCTCGTATGTATGGGGATCAATGCCGGGTGTGATGCGGATCAGAATATCCTGTATGACATTTCTCTGCTGTGCGTTCTGTTCAATTGTCTCCAGTTCCTCCTGATTATCCACCACAAAGTATCCGATGTGATGTTCCATGGCATAGGAAATATCCGCATCGGTTTTGTTGTTGGAGTGGAAGAAGGCAAGCTGTAACGGAAATCCCGCATGTCCGGCAATATGCATTTCTCCACAGGACACAACATCAATACCAAGTCCCTCTTCTTTCATGATCGGGTAAATGGCTTTGATGCAGTTGGCTTTGGAGGCGTACAGGGCCGTTACAGGTGTATGGAAATACGTTTTGAATGCATTTGTGAATATGCGGCAGTTTTCCCGGATTCTTTCCTCATCCAAAAGATACAGCGGCGTTCCGTATGTACGTGCAAGCTTCTGTACATCATATCCCGCAAATTTCAGATTACCATTGTCGTTTGTGATGTTATGACAGATCATAGCCATTTCCTACAGCAGGTGAATGTTGTGTTTTTCACATTCTTCCACCATTTCATCCGGCCAGATGGAAGCCTGCACTTCACCAACATGCGCCTTATTCAGTAACAACATGCATAATCTTGACTGGCCGATACCACCACCGATGGTATATGGCAGTTCGCACTTCCGAATCATCTGATGGTACGGCATTGTCAGTCTGCCTTCACAATGAGATGCTTTGCATTGGGAAACAATGGAATTCTCATCAACACGGATACCCATGGAGGAGATTTCCAGTGCTCTGTTCAATGACGGAAGCCAGAACAGAAGATCACCGTTGAGATCCCAGTCGTCATAGTCCGGTGCACGTCCGTCATGCGGTCTGCCGCTGCGTTTCAGAGGCTTTCCGATCTTACTGATGAAGACACACTTCTTCTCTCTTGTAATGGCATTTTCCCTGTCCTTGACAGAAAGATCCGGATACAGATCCTCCAGTTCCTGTGATGTGATGAAGAACACATCATCTGCCAGATGGCAGACAGCCTGCGGATATTTGTACCAGACCTCATGTTCCATATGCTTGATGATCTTGAAGATCGTACGGACGGTTTCCTGTAACACTTCCTCTGTCCGCTCTTCCTTTGTGATCACCTTTTCCCAGTCCCACTGGTCCACATAAACAGAGTGAAGGTTATCGAGCTGTTCATCCCTGCGGATGGCATTCATGTTTGTATACAGACCTTCATGAACCTGAAATCCATATTTCTTCAATGCGAATCTCTTCCATTTGGCAAGAGACTGTACCACTTCAATCTTCTCATCCGGGATTTCCTGTACATCAAAACCGACAGGACGTTCGATTCCGTTCAGGTTATCGTTCAGACCGGATGACTTTGTAACAAACAGCGGAGCGGAAATCCGCAGTAAGCCCATCTCCTTTCCGAATTCCTTCTGGAATGTATCTCTGATATATTTGATTGCCTGCTGCGTTTCCATGACGCTTAACACAGGATCGTAGTTTTTTGGAATCACTGTATGCATTTTCTATCCTCGCTTTTATCTGAATATTTTATCATTACTCCCTGTCATCCGTTCTGCATAATCTGCGCGGTAACAGGCTTTTTTACACATGTACACGCACAACAAGCCCGGTTTCCTCTTCAAACTCCGTAAAGAAGGATTCCGGAATGTTTCCCGTGGCTGTACGGATTTCAAAACAGTTGTCCGCCGGAATATAGGCAGGGGTACGATCCAGTTCAATGCCATAGCGTGCACACAGTGTCATCAGGCTGATCTGGATCATATTCTGGTTGACAGCCTTCCGTACCGTAACGCGATATCCCGTCTCATCCGCACATTCCTGCAGTAATGCACTGCAGCGACAGGCAAGAGATGGAGAAAGGAAGGAAAGGGAGAGATACGGACCGGTTCCATCGGTCATCCTGCTCTTCTTATACGGCTGTATTTTACTGTCCGTGAATACCGCATCCACGCACATCAGTGCCCTGTTGATTTCCATCGGACTTTCCTCACCGGAAGGATAATAGAAATCATCACCGGTATTCCCCTGATGGGAAACAGGCTCCATCTTCTTCTCATCACCATTGACGGAAAGCCTCCATCCGGTTGTGGTTTCAAAATCATGAATCTGTTCTTTCGAAACCGTTCCGTTAACGGTAATACTGTAAAGATGCCTGTCGTCATAATGTGATACCCTGCCCAGGTTTCTTCCAAACAGTTTCATCAACAGCAGATTGACTGCCTGATGGTTGATGGCATCCGATAATGTGACGGTCCATCCTGTCTTCTGTTCCACTTCTTTCTGTACTTCCTGCAGAAGCGTCTGATCAAAGGCATCCGGATAATCCACAATCAGAGATACTTTTTTCTCCTGCTGGTGGAAACCGGTTTTTCGAATGAAAACCCCGTTCAGCACAGTTCCAAGCACCACCTGTACATCCTGCATGGTGGCTTCTTTCGGTTTTTCCGCCTCTCTGATTTCCTCTTCGCTGTTCAGACGGAACAGAAACATCCGCTTTGGATCACGGGTGAAATAAATACTCTGTTCCAGCAGTACCTCCAGCTGATGCAGTGCATCTTTTTCCTGTTGGGTCAGCCTTTCCGCATGCATGGTCTGCCCGGTTGCCAGCAGCCACACCTCCTGTACGGTAAAGGAGCGCAGGCTGTAGTGTTCGTTCCAGAAGGAATAGATCATTTTCAGATCCGCTTCATCCTGAATTCCATCCAGATGCAGTGTGGACGTCAATGTTGTTGTGATCTGTCTGCGTTTGGCACGGATGTCAATATTCAATACAGATCCGCATGAAGGCTGATAAACATGGTTGCGGTAATCCGCAGACAGTTCCGTACCGAGAGATGACATCGCATCCTCATCCCCGTGCACAAGCACAATTCTCCTGCAGGATAACCGATCCACAACCGATATGATTTCACTGGAATCACTGTGGGCAGATAACCCCACCTGTACAACCCTGCATCTGACAGGGTATACACTGCCATCCAGTGTGACTGTTCTGTTTTCATCCGCTGCGATCATCATATTCTGAAGCAGTCTTCCCGGTGCCTCCTCATCCTGATAACCGGTGATGATAATGCATGCATTCTCATCCTGCACCAGTGTCTTTGCGTATTCCACTGACGGCCCTCCCGTCAGCATCCCCGAGGATGACACAAACACAACACACCCATCCTGTTTGAGCAGATCACTGCGTGAGGCTGTCATCGATACCGCCGTAACAGTATCACTGTAAAACGGATTGTTTCCTTTTGTAATGGTGCGGGTTAACGGCAGTCTCAGATCATTCGGATGATGCATGTATGCTGTATTGATATCTCTTACCATGCCGTCCACATATACGGGAATGACAGGCAGTTTCTTTGATTTCATCGCACTCTGCAGGATCAGAAGCACTTCCTGTGCTCTTCCCAAAGCAAATGCGGGTATCAGCACCTTATGGCCCTTTTCCGCACATTCACGCACGGTTTCAATCAGCCTTGTTTCCTCAGTTTCCCGGTTGGAATGGAGGCGGTTGCCGTATGTGGTTTCAAAGATCCCGATATCCGGACGCAGCTTCGGTATCCTCATACCTTCAATGGTTCTCTGACGGAAGGTGGAGAAGTCACCGGAGTAGAACACATCCCCTTCCGGTGTCCGCAGATTGATACAGGCAGCACCGGCAATATGCCCTGCCGGATAGAACGTAAACGAAAAATCAGGAAACAGTTCATACGGTGTCATGAACGGTACCGGTACAATCCGTTCCATCATGGCTGATACATCCGATTCACTGTAGTGCGGTATTTCCGTTTCTCTGCGGTCCATGATCTTCAGACTGTCCTTTAACAGAATTCCTGTCAGTTCCATGGACATCGGCGTCATATGAATTCTGGCAGTCGGATATGCTTTTGAAATCACAGGCAGTGTACCGATATGGTCCATATGGGCATGTGAAATCAGAATCACATCCACACCTCCCGCTTCCTGTATGGATTGGAAATCCGGAACCGGATCCACTTTTGCGGACTGCCGGATACCGGCATCCAGAAGAATTCCCTTATCATGACAGCGGAGGTAAATACAGCTTCCTCCGACTTCTCTTGCGCCACCTGCGAAAATGAATATCATACTATAACCTCAATCCGTGTTTTTCTAATGATATAGGAAAACACACCAAAGCACAAATACATTGTCTCAGGCATTTGTCTTCCTGTTTTCCGGATTCTTTTATAAAATGAATACATAGAAAGCAGGTACACGTATGACACGTATTGATATTGTAATGATCGGCAGCGGACCGGCTGCCCTTGAGGCCGCATTAACCGCAAAAAACAGAAACAAAACAGTTGCGGTATATGGCACAAAGGATCTTTCCTCCAAGATGATTTCCATCGATCATCCGATTACCAACTATCTTGGTCTATCCAACGTCACAGGAAAACAGATGGCTGAAGCCTTCACAAAACAGATGGAAGAGGCAGGCATTGAAATCATTGAGCAGAGAATCACGGCTGTCTATGCCATGGGTGATTACTTTGCATTACAGACAGCTGATAACCAGATGGTGGAAGCCTCTTCTGTCATCCTGTGTACCGGTGTCACAGCCGGAAATCCATATCCTGGTGAAACACAGTATCTTGGCAGAGGTGTATCGTATTGTGCAACATGCGATGCTCCTTTATACAGAGGAAAGGATGTTATTGTGATCGGCGGGGCACCACGGGAAGAAGCGGAAGCACAGTTCCTCAGTGAAGTATGTGCACATGTCACATACATTCCTTTATATAAAGAAGAGCCACAGTTCACTTCCGACAACATCACAGTGATCAGAGAAAAGCCACTGGAAATCAAAGGTGCCATGAAGGCAGACACACTTGTGACGGACAGAAACACATACAAAACAGATTGTGTATTCATCCTCCGTGAATCCGTATTCCCTTCCCAGCTTGTGCCGGGACTGCAGGTGGAAGGCAATGTTGTCGTAACAGACCGTCAGATGTGCACCAATATTCCTGGTGTCTTTGCGGCAGGTGACATTACCGGACTTCCATACCAGTTCATCAAGAGTGCGGGCGAAGGAAACGTTGCGGCAATCTCCGCAGCCATGTATCTTGACAGAAAGAAAGCTGAGAAGAAATAACCCGTATCTGCAACTCAAAAGGGCTTATGCCCTTTTTCATTTATTTCCTGTTACAACAATCCGAATGAATCAGAACATGCAATGCTCAAAACGCCTTATGGAACACGATTCACACTGTTAACAATCAATTGAAAAAGTAACAGATTGATCCAGGTATCCGATTCATATATCTCCCAAATACAGACGATCCTTATTAACTCAATTTCATTTACAAGACCTGCACATTGAAACAAAGTCGAATCAGGATTCGTTTTTTACATTCTGTTTATTCCGAAGAACTGATATCGATCCGTGACTTACCAAGCCGTCCATTCACAACAGATATCATCCGGCATGTTGTTGTGGACATCAGCTCCCCGATATATGATTTGGCAGTGACGCGTCAATTTGGCAGTGTAAATTTTTGGTAAAATGGCAGTGTAAAATTGATTTTGGCAGTGTATACAGATGATTTACACGAAAAAGCAGGAAGTGATCTTGCAGCATACAGCGTTTTGTCAATTTCTGTATTGATTGACAGAATGCTGTTCTGATTTGATGACCCTCTTTTGATCAGAAATTGTTTCAAAGATATGCAGTCATGAAGAATATTTCTGCATAAAGATCTGAAAACAGTTATAGACATATATGTTTATATGCTATAATGTGAGTATTCCAGGATTATTTCTTTTTTCTGAAAGAGGAAACCTATGACAATACAGGAATTTTATGATCTGATCGATGAAAATTTCAACGATTTCCACTCCAGACTCCCGGATGTTTCCTCCATGACGAGGTTTGTCAGGCAGTTTGCAAAAGATGACAGCTATATGCAGCTTGTATATGCACTGAATCATGCGGATTACGAAACTGCCTATATGTATGCACTGGCACTCAAAGGCATCTGCCTGAATCTGAACTTCCTTCATCTTTCGGACAGTCTGACAGACCTTACGTTATTGATGAGAACAGACAGAATGAATACTGAGGCATGCGGGCTATGTATGCATGACATTGCGGTGCAGTACGCGAATATCATTGATGGAATTCAACTGATTGATTTATAATGTGTGTTATGAAAAACACTGTTTTAATCGTGGATGACATTGAGATGAACAGAGAAATGCTCAATGTGATTCTCGGTAACCAATACAATATCCTGATGGCTGAAAACGGAAAACAGGCCTATGAGATTCTGCAGGAAAAGCATGATGAGATCTATGTTGTTCTGCTGGATCTGATCATGCCTGAATATGACGGTATGTACTTTCTGAAAATGGTTCACGATCAGCCATGGTACGTGAATACCGCTGTGATTGTGATGAGTGTTGAAAACAGCAGACAGAGCGAAAAACAGTGCTTTGACTATGGTGTTTCCGACTTTATTCACAAGCCATATGACAACGCCCTCATTCAGAAGCGTGTTGCCAACATATACAGACTCATTGAATATCAGAGAAATCTTAAAAATCAGATCGTAGAACAGACAAATGCACTGAAGGAACAGAACCGACGTCTTCTGGAATATGCGGAAGTGCTTCAGCATTCAAGAGAAAACATTGTATCTTTGCTTGGTACTGTCGTCGAAAGCAGAGATGCGGAAAGCGGAGAACACATTCTCAGAGTACGTGCCTATACAGGTGTGTTATGCAGGCTGATCCGTGAGGAATACCCGCAGTATGAACTTAGCCGGGCTGACATGGAACGGACAATATCCGCAAGTCCTTTACACGATATCGGCAAGATTGCCATTCCGGATTCCATTCTTCTCAAGCAGGGAAAACTGACAAAACCGGAATACATGTTAATGCAGCAGCACACGATTCTGGGTGCGGAAATCATCAACAGCGCAAGAAACACCTTTGATGAGAATTTCAGAAAAATCGCATCCGAGATATGCATGTACCACCACGAGCGATATGACGGCAACGGATATCCACTGGGGCTGAAAGGTGATGCCATTCCGCTCCATGCCCAGATTGTCGGTATGGCGGATGTATATGATGCCCTTGTACACCACAGAGTATACAAAGAAGCATATACCATCGAAAATGCACTGCATATGATTCAAAGGGGTGAATGCGGTGTATTCAACCCGGTTCTGCTGGAATGCCTGATGAAGGCACAGAAGGAATTTGAGGAACTGAACAGGAAATTCAGATATGGAGAAATCACATGTTAGTAATGATCAGAAACATACATGTATATGATCCTGAAGACCGGGGTATCAGGGATGTCCTGTTTTCAGATCGTATACTGAAGATCGGAACAGATCTTCCAGTCACAGAAGCCTATGATATGAAAATCATTGATGGGACAGGAAAGATCCTGATACCGGGACTGATTGACAGCCACGTGCACATTCTTGGCGGCGGTGGTGAAGGTGGTCCGAAAACAAGAACTCCTGAGATCAGACTGACGGATATCACAACTGCAGGCGTCACAACCGTGTGCGGACTGCTTGGAACAGACGGTACAACACGTACCATGACCAACCTGCTTGCCAAAGCAAAGGGCTTAAATGAGGAAGGTGTATCCACATACATTTATACAGGCTCCTATCAGGTACCTGTCCGTACTCTGACAGGCAGTATCATGGATGATATCATTCTGCTTCAGGAAGTCATCGGTACAGGTGAGATTGCCATCTCTGATCACAGATCATCCTCACCAACTGACGTGGAACTGATGCGCATCGTATCCGACACAAGAGTCGGCGGCATCCTTTCCGGTAAGGCCGGGGTTGTGAATATTCATACCGGCAGTGGGAAAGACATGTTGAATCCGTTGCGTCATGTGCTTGACAACAGCGAAATCAGACCGGAAAACATGTGTCCGACTCATATCAACCGTAACCAGGCATTACTGGATGACGGTATCCGATACAGCAGAGATTACAACGGTTATATTGACTTCACAACCAGCATGGATCCGACTGTACCTGACAGTGAGGACATCAGTGCATCCGGTGCTCTGAAGTATGCGCTGGATCAGGGTGTTGATATTCATCATATTACCTTTTCAAGTGACGGTCAGGGTTCCCTTCCGTTATTCAGAAACGGTCAGTTTATCGGACTGGGCGTCGGTAAAGTCACAAGTCTGTATTATGAGCTTATCTCATCTGTCAGAAATTACAGCATTCCATTATCCCAGGCATTAATGCCTGTCACATCCAATCCGGCACAGCTTCTCAAACTCAAAGGCAAGGGAAGTATTACGGAAGGAAATGATTCTGACATGGTCATCCTTAACAGGGAACTTTCCATTCACAGTGTATTCTGTAAAGGAAAGACAATGATTGAAAATGGAGAAATCATCGTCAAAGGTACATTTGAATGAATATGTAAATTTGTATGAGGTTTAAATCCGCTCTCCAATTTCTTGAGGTATT
>JBJEFE010000040.1:0-12661 GCA_051873755.1 Bulleidia sp.
TTTTCCTGAAGGAATCTGTCTTCATCACAGTATTCAGGTGAATCATCCAACTGAAACGTATTCTGAATATCCTCATTCAATTCCTGGAATTCCCTGACAAGTCTGTCCGCCTGATCCGGACGGATTTCCTGCAGTGCAATCGGAAACTCCCAGAGCGGCCTGTCCGTTTTACCATTACTGCCAACCTCAACAAGCGAATAAAATGCCTGAGTGCCTGTATGAAATTTCCCTTTTCCAGGATCTTTCACAAAGCGGTTAAATCCATCAAAGTCATCAAACAGAACTTCATGAAAGAGTTCACCGTTCTCTTCACTCATCATCACCATCATCTTATATTCAATTCCATCAATTACCATCCTCGTATCCTCATATTGATGCATTAAGTATACTCTTTCATTTCTGAACACCCTTTCTTTTTGCACACATTCATGATTTTTTATGAAAAATTCCTTTTTTCCGGTAATAACAGTACTGAAAGGAGAACAGTTTATGATCATATTACCTGTTTTCGGAATTCTTTCCGCATGCCTGTTTCTTGTGCTGTTTCAGATTTCCGACTGAATTTTACTTTAATTTTTCAATATGTATTTTCATATGATTTGTTTTGTGGTACAAATACAAGGGCTTTTTTTGGGATTCTCCTGAAAGCCACGATAGGGAGACAATATGGAAAAGAAAGAAAACTCAATCAATTCACTTGCCAAACGGATTCTGATTGCTCTGGTTCTTGGTATCGCAGCCGGAATCGGAATCATTGTCCTGCGTGAATCACTGACCACATCCAATCCTGAACTTTGGAACACCATCAACAGACTTCTGTTTGCGGATATCACTGCAGAAGGCAATGAAAGTGCACTTGGTCTGTTCTATCTGATCGGCCAGCTGTTTGTCAGAGCACTGCAGCTGATCATCATTCCAATGGTATTCACAAGTATTGTTCTGGCAATGATTGCCATCTCTGATGCGGCAAGATTTGGGAGAATCTCAAGAAAGACACTTGTCAACTTCCTGGCAACGACTGTCATCTCACTTCTGATTGCCGGTGTTACCGGCATGACATGCTACAGGTTGGGCATGTTCCAGACAGACCTGGCAGGCATTACAACCAGTACCGGTACATCCGGTTCCAATCCGCTTCTGATCATTCTCAATGCGGTACCATCCAATATCACTTCCGCCTTCTCCAATAACGGTGGAGTTCTGGCAATCGTATTCGTTGCCGTATGTGTCGGCCTTGCGATCAACGCCAACAGAGAAAAGGTTGAAATCCTTCCAAAACTGTGTCGTGAAGTCAATGATATCATTACGGTATTCCTGACATATGTTGTCAATACATTCGCTCCAGTCGCAATCTTCTGTCTGATCACAAGAACATTTGCGGCATACGGCATCAGCCTTCTGGCTCCGGCTGCCATCTACATGGTCATCACAACCATTCTGTTATTACTGACACTGATTCTTGGATATGCATTGTATGTATGGGCAAGAACAGGTCTGAATCCAAAGATGTTTGTCAAAAAGATTGCCAAGGTTGCGATGTTCGGTTTCTCAACATCCAGTTCCGCTGCAACACTTCCACTCAATCTGCAGGTCACAACCGATGAACTTGGTGTTCACAAGGAAATCTCTTCCTTCGTACTTCCACTTGGTATGACCATCAACATGGATGGCACAGCCATCATGCAGGTGATCGCAGCCATCTTCATCGCAAGCTGTGGTGGTTATGACATCACCATCACCTCTGTTCTCACAATTGCCGTCCTTGCCCTTGTCGCAAGTGTCGGTACACCAGCTGCACCTGGTGCAGGTGCCGTTGTCCTGTTCACCATCCTGTCAGGTATGGGCTACGCAAACGAACCTGCCCTGATGGCATACACACTGATCCTTGCGATCAACAGACCGATTGAGATGCTCGTAACAGCATTGAATGTCGTCGGAGACAGTGCATGTTCCGTCATCGTTGCCAAAAGCGAAGGCCAGCTTGACGAGGAAATCTACAACAGCACAAAGTAACACTATATCCACTACAGGGGTTGTAACGAATGAAGGGTTTGATCTCATACAGGAGTTACAACTCCTTTTTCTATGCTCTGCCTGACAGGAGAGATGGTTTAGCGATGGCATAACAGACAAACTCAAGGCATTAAAACATCCTGAACAGTCATTGATCAGTTTATGTCGATTTTATGGCACAGGACAACAAAGATGATGCCAAAGCGAAAAAGAAAGAACTTCCGGAAACAATGCGCATGCGTTTCAACGCTTTCCTTTCTTTGAAGAAACGTATTTACAAGCGAACAAATACCATAAGACAGATGTTTGTTGTAAACTGGAATCTTATCCTTTACCAGATTCAGGATGATACTGTTTATGTGGATGATATCCATGACTGCAGCAAAGACGATGGATGGCCTGTCAGGTAAAACAGTAGTTCATCTCATCAAAGGCTGGAACTGACAGACAGGATTTCCTGCAGACAATGGATCATCAGTAAACACACTTATATGGGTAACAAAATACAGAAGACAGTGCTTTACAAAACCTGAACTGGTAGAGGAAATGAAATCAATCCTAAATCACGTCGCAGAACTGTCCGAGGTAAATGTACAGGAAATGGAAGTCATGCCGGATCACATTCATATTCTGTGCAGCTTCAAGCCAAAGTACAGCATTACAGATATCGTCAAAAATCTGAAAGGAAGCAGTGCGAGACTGTTTCTTGCAAAGCATCCGGAAATCAGAAAAAATCAATTCTGGGGAAACAGGATATGGTCAAACAGTTATTATGTGGGAACTGTAGGAAACATGAGCAAAGAAACAGTAAAACAATACATACTCAATCAATATACCGGAAAAGAATAGTGCCAAGGTATCCCACAGATGAATCAGTGGGATACCTTGGCACGTTCTTCATTGTATGATCAGATCTTCTCAAAAGAAATAATAACTGTAGCTTATTTCTATTTTCACCGTATAATATGAGATTTATTCTCATATATTATCATTTAAAGTATAAATATGATATACTGAAACTGGAAATATGGAGGTGAAGTCATTATGTTATGTCAGTTTTCCGTTAAAAACTATAAAAGCATCAAAGATGAAGTGACTTTCGATATGCAGGCTGCAGCTATCTCAGAACACGAAGACAGAGTCATAAAGGATATTGATGATGAATTGTTTTTACCGATATCTGCTGTTTACGGCCCCAATGGTGGAGGTAAATCAAATGTACTTGAAGCTCTTCATATACTGGCTGATAAAATACTTCTTCCTTTATATGCAACAGACGATCACGATAACCGTCTGATCCAGATGAGAAAAATCATGATTGAACCATTTGCTTTCAGTGAAGAACACAAAGAAGCTCCTACGGAATTTGAGCTCTTCTTTCGTACAGAAAATTCTGAATATCGATATATCCTGAAGGTGAAAAGAGATATTATCCAATATGAGAGACTGGATCGTGTAAAATTTGAAACCGGAAGAAAGTCTGCACTTTTTATCCGTTCTTCTGAAGGAATTGAATTAAAAGGTGCTTTTTCAAGATTGAAAATCAGTGATGACATTTCCGAAACATTAACACTGCTTTCATACCTTGGGATCACACACAGGAAAAATGAAGTGGTTAATGAAATACTGGAGTGGTTTGAAAATGGCATTCAATTTCTGAATTACGGTAATCCGATTCAGGAACTCAGGATGGCTGTTGCGGCATCTGAGGATGTGAAGAAACTATTTCTGGAGATGATTCAGGAAATGGATCTGGATATTGTTGATTACCGGGTTGAAGAAAAGGAAAATGATCGGATTGAGGTTCATACCAGGCATGTTGTTGATCATCATGAATTTGAATTGAATCTATCTGATGAATCAAGTGGTACAAAGAAACTGTTTGGGCTGTTACCGTTTATCGCAACCAGTCTGGTTTCTGGAACGACGCTGGTCATTGATGAGTTGGATGCCAAAATACATCCGGTTCTGTTAAAACATATCATCATGATGTTCAATGACATGGAAATAAATAAACATAAAGCACAACTGATCTTTACCTCACATGATCTGTCTACAATGAACAGTGAGGTATTTCGAAGAGATGAAATCTGGTTTGTAGCGAAAGGAAATCAACAGAATTCAAAGCTGTATTCTCTTGTGGAGTTTAAAAACAGGAACGGTGATTCTGTTCGCAAGGATGCAAGATTTGATAAACAGTATCTTGAAGGAAAATATGGTGCTGATCCATATCTTAGAAAAATCATAGACTGGGAGAATGTCAATGCCTGAGAAAGCTGATACAAATGCCTGGAGAAAAAAACGTCGCCAGGAATATCTGGAAAAGAAAGAATTCAGATATTATATTTTCTGCGAAGAACAACAGACAGAGCCATCCTATTTTGAAGCGTTTAAACGAAGAATTGAAGAAAATCCGATTTATCGTGACATGGTTCTGATACAAATCGAACCGTGCCAGGCGGAGACTATGCGCGTGATAGGAATGGCGGAAAAGTATGTTAAAAAAAACAAAATCAAAAAGGGACAGATCTGGTGTGTATACGATAAGGACAGTTTTCCAGCAAACGATTTCAACAGTGTTGTACAAAGAACGGAAATTCTGAATCAACGCAACAGTGATTTACAATATCATGCAGCATGGAGTAATGAGTGTATTGAATTCTGGTTTCTTCTGCATTTTGCTTACTATACTGCAAATAATCACAGAACTGAGTATATCTCTTTCCTGAACGACAAATTCAAATCGTTAGATATTGGAAAATACAGGAAAAATATGAAGGATCTGTTTGATGTTCTACTGAAGAATGGAAATCCAAAACTGGCAATCCGCTATGCAAAACGTATCATAAAAAACGGAGATGGCAAAACACCTGCGGATATTGCCCCAGGAACAAAAGTATACGAATTGGTTGAGGAATTAGCAAAATATCTGCCTGAAGACCTCAGATGCCAATTCATATGAGAATGATTCATTTTGTTATTCGCCATCACCTTCCAGCAGTATATCCATAATTGACCTATTCAATGTATCGTTTTCATGCTACAGCAAATTAAGACAAAGAATGAATCATTACCAAATACTCTGTTCTCATCACACCCGGAAGAATCTCTCTTCCGGTTTTTCATATTCCCATAATAAAAGAGCCATCAGCTTTTACTGACAGCTCATTCTGATTTAAGATGGATTATTCGCCCTTTTCCAGTGCAAGTGTTCTTGTTGTAAGATCACATACTTCTGCCGGTCCATAGTACTGGATCGCACCCGGATATGTATAAGCTGTTTCAACAGCCCATTCATCTCTGTGTGCTTCGAAGAACTTGAATGGCTTGCCTTCCAGCTCTACAAGAGCCTTCTTGATAACAGGCTTGTCTTCACCGTTTCTTCTTTCCATGTTCATCATCTTTGTGATCGGCATACCGCCTGCTACCCATTCTTCAGCCGGCTTGGACAGGTTGGAAACCTTGGACAGGTATCCGTTGTAACCATACTGAATCAGCATGAATGCGTTGTAGCCAAGGGAATAGCAGTAGTCAGCGTCGAAGTTGGATGGGAATGCACATCTTCCTTCATAACCGAAGAAGTGATGCAGTGCATTGAACTTGCCCTTGTATGTTCCTGCAGCCTTTCTTTCATCCAGCTTGTTCTTGACAAGAGCAGAGAACAGCTTTTCGGATTCGATCAGAGATACCTGTACATTTCCGTGTGGATCTCTTTCCAGGAACAGCTGCTGCTGAATTGTTTCAGGCAGGATTGCGAATACAGCCATGGATTCAGGTGTCAGACCCTTTTCAATGAATGCATACTTGTCCTTCCATGTCGGCAGAGCATTGAATTCCTCTGTCTTGGAACCTGCGAGCAGTTCGTTGATTTCCTTGATCAGTGCAGAGAATTCAGGAACGAATTCAACAACACCTTCCGGAATGATTGCAACACCGAAGTTCATGCCGTTAGCTGCACGCTTTTCAACAGAATCAGCGATATAGTCAGCGATCTGAGACAGGGACATCTTCTTAGCCGCAACTTCTTCAGAAATCAGGCAGATATTCGGCTGTGTTTCCAGTGCACATTCCAGTGCAACGTGGGAAGCGGAACGGCCCATGACCTTGACAAAGTGCCAGTACTTCTTAGCGGAGTTTGCGTCTCTTTCAATGTTTCCGATAACTTCGCTGTATGTCTTTGTTGCTGTGTCGAAACCGAAAGAACATTCGATATCCTCGTTCTTCAGGTCACCATCGATTGTCTTAGGGCAGCCGATAACCTGAACACCTGTGTTGTGTGCTGCGAAGTATTCAGCCAGAACTGCAGCGTTTGTATTGGAGTCATCACCACCGATGATGACAATTGCTGTAATGCCATGCTTCTTGCATACTTCAGCAGCGACTGCGAACTGGTCTTCGCTTTCAAGCTTTGTTCTGCCGGAACCGATGATATCGAATCCGCCTGTATTTCTGTATGCATCGATGTATTCATCATCGAAGATCAAATAGTCATCATCAAGCAGTCCGCTTGGACCGTTCTTGAATCCATACAGAACGTTTTCCTTATCTGTAGCCTTTAATGCATCATACAGACCGCAGATGACATTGTGTCCGCCAGGTGCCTGACCACCGGAAAGGATAACACCGACAACCTGCTTCTTTGCTTCGGATGTGTTAGTACCCTTTTCAAATACAATTTCCTTCTTACCGTATGTATTCGGGAATAATGCCTGGATCTTTTCCTGATCGGCAACACTCTGTGTTGCTTCGCCTTCCTTTACAGAAATCTCTGCGATACCGTTTCTTAACATTCCAGGAAGTTTTGGACTGTACTGGTATCTAGCAGCCTGAAGTGGTGAAAGTTTCATTTTAGTACTCCTTTTTCTCCTCTTTTTTCCTGTATGTATCTTAAATCAAAACGGGCTAAAAGTAAATGCTTCAACCGTCCGTTATTACTCAATCATCCTTCAGTTCCACGCCCACTCTGAAATAAGCATAATCACTTGCCAACAGAAACAGCTGCGCCCCGATTCTTCCGGTGATATCATATTTATAATCTCTGGCATATTTCACACATTCCTTCAGCTGTTCTACCATATCTGTTTCACTGTTTTTATCCACCTTGACCCAACAGGTCAATGCCCTGCATGGTTTACTGACAGGAAGTGAATCAAGGAAAGGGTCTTTATACGATTCTGCAAGAAAATCATCTATCAGACAATACCACTTACCTTTTAATTCATTATCTGAAATATCTTCTTCTCTGATTAAATATGTCAGATTCATACTATCACTGAATTTTTTCCATTCATCCACCTGCATCTGTTCAAAACAGGGAAAATGATTTTTTTCACTGATCTCACTCTCCTGATATCTGACTTTTTTCAGCTCAGTTATTCTATATTCATCAAAAACAGGATCTTCCATAATATCAGAATCAAAATAGCTTTCCAGGTATCTGATCTGCCTGTTCAATTGCCTGACTTCCTCTTTTTTCTGTACCATCGCCTGATGCATCAGTCTATAATACAGATCAAAATCATTACATGTCACCGCTTGTGTAAACTGTTCAATAGACAATCCGAGTTTCATCGTTTTCTGCACACTTAGAATGCGGAAAATATCTCTATTTGAATATTCACGATAATTCAGTGAGGTTCTTGCAGGTTGGATCAAACCATGGTTTTCATAGTAATAAAGTGAACTGTCTGACAAACCCGTCAGTTTCTTCAAATCTGCTTTCTTCATCTTAAATAACAACAAGAGGCTGAAACCTCTGATTTCAGCCTCTTTCCTTTCATAAAACGCTGTTAATACTGCTGAGATTATTTGATCTGGAATGTTGCACCACTATACCAGTTCCCACCACCAACCATGCAGGAATACGGATCGTCGACTCTGGAATAGTAGTAGATACTGTGAGAGATGGAAGTTCCACTGATTGTCGTCCATTGAGAGGAAATACCAACCGTCCATAACGTCGGAGCATTTGTCACAGCTGCTGTAATATTCGTACTCAGGATTTCTCCGGTTGAAGCATCGTAGGAATAATTTCCTGTCACACTGACAGTTGCACTGTTGACACAGCTTCCACTGGAGTCCTGAATCCGGATACTGTATGTTTTACTGACGTTACGGGTTACAGGAGCTGCTCCTCTTGGTGTGATTGTTTCCGGATCAGAAAGATCTTCGAGCAGAATCACTTCACCAACTTCCGGTACCGGATTCATGGAAACAGCACAACCTGACTGTGGAGTTTCCTCTGGTTCTTCCGCAAATACCGGCACCGCAAACGCAGTTACGCACAAGACCATGGAAAGGCATTTCAGTAAGAGTTTTTTCATAATCGTTCTCCTTTTCTTTCATCTTGAAGAGATCTCTTTCCATGGTTATTTTAGAACCTCACCATAATAGTAAGGCAAGTGCACATTTCAGATTTTCTCAGTCTTTATTTCTGATTTTCCACCGCAGTCTTTCTGATTTCCGGTGCTGCTGTAACGAGTTCCTTTGACAGTATACCAAGCTGTGCTTCGGATACAGCCTGTACAATCGCATCATGAACTCCTTCCGGTAATTCTGTCTGATCCGGATATACGGTGTCTGTTTTAGAGGCATAATTCCAGCTCACCATAATATCCTGACCCCCTTCAATTCCTGTATCCTTTGCAGGAATTGTCATAATGTATACGCTGTTATCTGTTACCTCATCCCCAACAAAAGGAATCATTGCCTGTAACTGTACAGAACTGTCATTGAACCATGCATACTGATCTGAGTGATAACCATTGATTACCATCGACATGACAGGTACATCATTTCCAACTTCCACTGTATAAATACAGTTCTGATCATCTCTGATCATGACTCTTCCATCCGCCAGACTCTGATCATAATGATATGGTGATGTTGATGAGGAAGAAGGTGCTGTAGAGGAACACCCTGCCAATAGAGTCGCACACATCAACGCAATAAACTGTTTCTTCATGACTCTTTCTCCTTTTCAGATAAAACAAAGCAGTACCAGAACGTTTGCCGGTACTGCCCTACCTGCATACTACTCATCAGGCCCTTTGAAATGTTCTTTGAATTTTCCACCGTAGTGATGGTATTTGTAGTTACGGATATACAGTACACCTGTTACCACAACAGCTACCACACCAATTCCGATGACAAGCTGATCCAGATTCATAACATTCTCCTTTCTGTACCATTAAAATAAATAAGGGTAAATATGACTTGTATGTTAACCATATTTTATCAGTGAATATTGTATCTCTGCAATAAAATGCATCATCGGGAAACGAAGTGTTTCCTGATGTTTCAACCATGCATTTTCATCACAGAATACGAAATGTCGAAGCGTTATTTTCCTTTGCCTTCTGTACAATTCCATCCACATACAGAAGGATTCCCGCAAGTTCCAATGGGAATACCATGCAGTTATAACCGATATTATCCGGTAATGCAAATGTGTGATCATACCACTGCAATATACAGATGGACAACGGTGACAGCAGGATCAGAAGTAATCCTGCAATACGTAGAATTCTGTTTTTTTCATATGTGGTCTCCTTTGACGTTTCAATTGATAACGTCTGTTTTATATGTACATTTTATCATCAGTTACAGCAGAATACAGTGTCGGGAAAGAAAGAATTTCCCAAACAATCAATTGTTTGTTTCAGTATCATTTTAGAACCTCACTATTATAGTAAGGCAAGCAGAAACAATGATTTTTTCTGATTTTCTTCAATAAAAAAGACTGCCCGCATCACATATTGTGATTGTGGACAGCCTGTATTCTGATCAGAATCTGATATTCATTTCATCTTCAATGACAAATGTACTGTTGTAATATGCTTTTAATCCTTCAATGGCATACGATGTGTCTCTGATTCCTGCTGTTTCATATGCGGAATGCATGGCAAGCTGTGGAAGGCCGATATCCACCGCATGGACACTGACATGTGTATTGGAAAGATTACCGAGTGTACCACCACCCGGGACATCACTTCTGTTGGCAAAGCTCTGTACAGGGACACCAGCATCTTTGCAGATCTTTGTAAAGACCGCTCTGCTTACCGCATCTGTTGTATATCTCTGTGTGGCGTTTTCCTTGATGACAATCCCTTTGTTCATGAATGTGCAGTTGACAGGATCCGTCTTTTCTCCATGGTTTGGATGTACAGCATGGGCATTATCACAGCTGACCATGAACGAACGTGCCACTGCCTGATAATATTCATCCTCACTTCTTCCAAGTCCTGCATGAATACGACGTGTGACATCATACAGGAATGTGGATAATGCACCCTGTTTGGAATTGGATCCGACTTCCTCATTATCAAAGCAGGCATATAAACTGACTGTATCCTGATTGTCACTGGCAAGGAATCCCTTCAGTGATGTGAATGCACACTGCAGATCATCCAGTTTACCAATGGATACGAATTCATTCTGATAACCCCAGATCACACCTTTCTGACGGTTGACAAGGAAAAGGTCTTTTCCAAGAATCTGCTCTTTCTGCACGCCAAGTTCCTTTGCGATCATTTCATCAAAGGCACCCTTCTTCATTTCCCCTGCAGAAAACAGAGGCAGTAAATCCACCTGGTGGTTGTAATTATAGCCCTTATTGATTTCACGGTTAAAGTGAATTGCGACATTTGGAATGATCAGAATATCCTGATCGATATACAGCAGCCTTGTTTCAACCTTTCCGTTTTCCTCCACAAGTACTCTTCCTGCCACAGTTAACGGTCGATCAAACCAGGTACTGTCAATCATCCCGCCATAGCCTTCCGTATCCAGTTTCAGGTATTCTCCAGGTCCGCTGATTTCCGGTACATTCTTGACTTTGAATGTCGGGGAATCAGAGTGGGATGCACTCATACGGAATGAATAATTGTTCAGATTCTTTCCGACATGGAATGCAATGATACTGGAATGATTGCGTACTGCATAGTATTTTCCACCCTTTTCAATCTTCCATTCACTGCTTTCCGGCAGATATGTGAAACCTTCCTCTTCCAGCATTTCCCTGATTGTCTTTACAGAATGAAACATGCTTGGAGAGGATTCAATAAACTGAATCAGTTCCTTTGAATCATTGATATAATCCATCTTTTTTCCTTCTTTCCTCTGTGGTATCTTACCACACAATCAGCTCCTGTTGAAACCATTGCCTTCCAGCAGATCCACATTTACCGCAGCCTTTGATAATCAACGGTTTTCTGTCCGGTGTGTTTTTTCCAGTCCACCAGCATCTGCTCCATTTTTCTTCTCAGCATTTTCAGTTTTCTCCTGTTTCTTAACTCTTATATCTGATCCGATCAACTTTTTCAGGGGAGTTTTGTTTATTGATCAACTTAACGAAACCTGTCAGATCAGATTCTTCCATCATGATTATCCTGATATCCTCATAATCCTCCAATGATTGGTTTTACATGATGCATTTATCTTTTCCGACATTTTCAGATATTATTACGTGAAGAAGTGAAACAGATCGTGGATAACAGCGAAGACAGAGGTATGTTCATCCTGTCCGGATCGTAGAATCTTTCCATCATGAAAGGAGTCAGCGATTCCCTTGCAGAAAGGGTATCCGTATGTGAATTGAGTGGTTTATCTTTACGCGAAATTCATGGAGTGTCTTTCAACAGACATTTTATGCCGACAGATGAATATATTCACGACAGAGAACAGTAACTGATATCCTATGATCATATCTGGGATATCATACACAGAGGTTCCTATCCGGAACTGTACGACATACAACGTGACTGGCAGGATTTCTACGCTTCCTACGTAACAACATATATTGAGTGTGATATCCATGATCCTGTTTCCACAGACAGTATCACTTTCACAGAATTCCTGACAGCCGCTGCCGCAAGAACCGGTGAAATCCTGAATTATGCCAATATTGCCAGCGATATCGGTATCAGTGAACCAACAGTGAAAACTTGGATTTCCATTCTGGAGAAAACCTGCATTGTTTATCTTCTGCAGCCATACAGTGCCAGTGTTCTACAGAGAGCCATCAGAGCTCCAAAGATCTGTTTCAGACACACAGGTCTGGCATGTTTTCTGACAGGATGACAGACTGCTGATACACTGAAAAATTCAGCTGTTGCAGGAAACATGTTTGAGACATCTGCTGTTTCGGAAATGTTCAAATCCTGTTCCAACGAAGGGAAAGATTATCGTTATCAGATCTTTTATTATCGGGGAAAAGACAGAAAGGCTGCATCAGATAACGAAATCGATCTGATCATTGAGGACGATGGTATTCTTTATCCTGTTGAGCTCAAAATGACAGGCAATCCGAAAGCATCCATGGGTTCCACAAATCTGGTACTGGACCTGATTCCTGATAAGAAACGCGGAAACGGAATCATCCTCTGCCTGATTGATCGGAAAACATATCTGAGGGAAAACCTGATTGCCTTGCCGATCAGATACATCTGATCCATTCTGTCGTCTTTATCTATACATCCTCAGAAACAACATGATATAATCAGAAACGATAGAAGGAGAACAGACATATGACAAACAAGTACGCTGGTACACAGACAGAAAAGAATCTGGAAACAGCATTCGCCGGTGAATCCCAGGCAAGAAACAAGTACACATACTTCGCTTCCAAGGCAAAGAAGGAAGGCTATGA
>JBJEFE010000041.1:0-12320 GCA_051873755.1 Bulleidia sp.
AAGGAAAGAAAGCCGACTAACCCCGCCTAAATCGAAGATTATAGACGGGGAATGCATCGGCACTTATTCAAAGTACTTCCTTCGTCCAGATAAGAATCATCCAGAGGAACAACAATTCTGAAAACATCTCCTTCAATGAATTCCGGCTGCTTGCCTGAATAATGCACACTGTATTTGAACAGATTTCTAACGCCGGAGCCCAGTTGATCCGCATAGCCGATATTACGGAAAAATGAGGCGATGATCGGATTTTTAGGATTAGGCTCCATATTATCAGGTGTGATCAGCCCATCATGAGTAGAACGATTTGCATTTTCCACATACATCCTGTCTTTTTCAATAACAAATTTTGCCTGATATGAACTACTGTATTCACGATGAATCAATGTGTTGGCAATCATCTCACGCGTTAATATGTTACGCAGGCTCTTTCTCTGATCTCCTTCCAGATAAAATTTATCAAGCAGATGTTTTCTTCAGAATTCCATTAATCTTTCGTAGCTTTCGATCAGATTTGTCTGTATGATCTCTCTATCATCGTAACGGTCCACATTTACTTTACGAAGAAGTGCATCTGTCAGATACGTCGGTACAACATCCATGATCAGATCATCATTACCTAAAAGCATAATCGCTGCCAGATTGTACCCCTGTTCTCCTGTTGCACGATCCACACCATAGAGTCTTGCACTTTTTAACAGTTCCTCATCAGACATCCTCATCCACGGATGTTCCTGACCACCGTTATTATTCGCAGCCATAATTCTCAGCTTTGGAAGCAGATCCAGACGCAGGTCTTCCATTCTGACATATGGATATGTTTTTCTCTCTGTAAAGATTCCCTGTTTCCGGATGTACATCTGTGCAATCTGTGCAGTCGCTGTGACTTTTACATCTGCATCATCGACTCTGTCATAAATGATTTTTTTGTAGCTGTGGACTTCCGCGCTTGGAGGAACATGAATATGGATGATTGTTTTTCCTTCATATTCAATGATTTCTGGAGAAAGTTAGATCGTTGGAGAAAACAGATTCGGATTACTGATACAGCTGATAAAGTTTCTGATCAGATTCGGTGCGGAATTTGCAGGAACTCCAGACACTGTACCATCATCCAGAACACCGAGAAACAGATCGCCACCAAAACGATTCAGAAAAGAACATACAGTTTCGTATACATCACTCTCAATGCCATTTCCACAACGTTTGAATTCCACTGCGATTGTTTCGCCGATATTCAAAATGGAAGCCAATGTTTTATTGTCCATAATTCTTCCTCCCTCTTTGCTCTAAATCAGATAATGAAACTCATTTTAACTCTGTTTGATTTACTACAGAGTGGTTTCTTTTGATATACTTACCGCTTTTGATTCTTGCATCTTTTGGTTTTTCTGCATCAGATGGAATCACCCATGATGAATCAATTCTCATCGCTCCTGGAATACGTCCTTCTGAACATAATACCTGTATCCTGCGTTTTGAAATTCCCCATTTTTCCGAAACCTGTCTGATTGATAAATACTCCATGATTACTTTCTCCATACAATAGCTGATTCAAAAAATGATGTGATTAAATTATAGTCCCAATCGCGAATATTATCAATATTTACATCGTTTGCTCTTCTTTATCTGACTGTAAGCGTGCATATGCCCTCCTTTCTTTGTGTCAGATCAATAACAAAGAACATATACTCTGTTCGGCTTCTGACAGGCCGTAATAGAGTGAATTGCCATGATTCACTCTGACACCATCGCCAATGTTATCCATGCTTTTGACGTGTGTCACACTGTTCCTGCCTCTTTGAACTGTTTAATGACACACCACAGAGCCAGAGATCTGGTGTAACGTCGGAAGGTGTTATGACATGAATTACATAGTATCCTTAACGCATTTGGCTATGCAAGGATACTGAGGCTGGTCAACAAAGGCTTTTTCAAGCCTGCGATTTTCATCGCGGGTTATTGACACGATTCTCCTTTCTCGATCCATATCCCGCCTGTCATATGTGATTTACAATCACGATGAATCATGACTTCTGATATGATCTTTTCAAAAGTAAGATGCAACTATTCTTCCACATGCTTCAAATTCAGTCCATTTCATTTTCTCTATTATTATGTCATTTCTTTAATTTTCAGAAAAGCAGTTGTACATGTTCATACACAGTCAGATTCTTCAGAATCTATCATACGGTGAAACATAATCAGATACTGATGATCATCCCACTCAAAAAGGTCCCGAAATTCGAGACCTTCATGTTCTGTTTGTGGATTATTCCATGGAATCCGTATCGTGTGTATCAATCTCACCCAATACATCATCCGGAAGACGTGTGGCTTCTTCCTTAGCCTCTTCAAGAGCACGGCTTGCCTCACGACGCTGTTCAATCAGATCATCTGCCACTTCACGGATCATTCTGGAAGATTCACGATCGAAGTCTCTTCCTGTACCTGCAGGAATGAGCTTACCGATAATGACGTTTTCCTTCAGACCTTCAAGGTGGTCAACCTTGCCATGGATCGCAGCCTCTGTCAGGACTCTTGTTGTTTCCTGGAAGGATGCTGCAGACAGGAAGGAATCCGTTTCAACCGCAGACTTGGAAATACCAAGCATGATCGGAGTGAACTTTGCAGGAGTCTTGCCTTCGTCCAGTGCTTCCTCGTTGATCTGGTTCATGCGTACAAGAGACAGTGTCTGGCCTGCAGTCAGTCCTGTATCGCCGCTTTCAACAACAATGACCTTCTTCAGCATCTGTCTGATCATGACTTCCAGATGTTTATCGGAGATATCGATGGACTGTGTTGCGTAAACCTTCTTGACTTCCTTCAGGATGTATTCCTGAACAGCTCTGACACCGGCTACTTCCAGCAGTTCCTTCGGTGCGATCTGGCCTTCTGTCAGCTTTTCGCCGGCATGTACCTGTGTACCGATCTTCATCCATGCACGGATGTTCTGGTTCTTATCGCACTTGTGTTCAACAGATTCTGTTTCGTTTGTGACTGTGACGATACGACCTGTGTTTGTGTCGTTGTCACGGATATCCGTGATTTCACCGTCAATCTTGGAGATGACCGCAACACCCTTTGGAGTACGTGCTTCAAACAGTTCCTCGACACGAGGCAGACCCTGTGTGATATCACCGCCTGCAGTTACCGCACCACCAGCATGGAAGCTTCTCATTGTCAGCTGTGTACCCGGTTCACCGATTGCCTGTGCTGCCATGATACCGACAGCTTCGCCTTCTTCAACCAGGTTGCCTGTTGCCATGTTACGACCATAGCACTTACGGCAGATACCCTTTTCAGCTTCACATGTGAAGACATTACGGATGTAGACAAGGGCATGTGCATCCGCACACTTTCTTGCCAGATCATCTGTCAGATATGTGTCTGCTTCAACCAACAGTTCGCCTGTTTCAGGATGTGTGACATCAGCGGCTGTGTAGTAACCTGCAAGACGGTCAAACATGGATTCGATGATGGAACCGTTCTTGTTATCGAAGATTGCACCATAGGTATCCTGCTTGATATTGCCGAGCTGGTCTGTGTAAGCCGCAGATCCGTCGATCATATAACCACGTTCTGTTCCGCAGTCTTCTTCCGTAATGACAACTTCCTGAGCGACATCGACAAGTCTTCTTGTCAGATAACCGGATTCAGCTGTCTTCAGAGCGGTATCGGTCAGACCCTTACGTACACCATGAGATGCGTTGAAGAATTCAGACACGGTCATACCTTCACGGAAGGAAGAGTAAATCGGGACTTCGATAATGGATGGCTGGTAAGCCTTGGACTTGGACTGTGTAGGACGTGCCATCAGACCACGCATACCTGCCAGCTGTGTGAAGTGGTTCTTGTTACCACGGGCACCGGAGACAGCCATCATGTTGATAGGGGACATTCTCGGCAGGGATGCCATCAGTGTATCACCGACCTTATCCTTGACGTCAGCCCACAGTCTGGAGAACTGTGCTTCCCATTCCTGTGGTGTGAGAAGACCTCTGTCTCTGAGTCTGTTCAATACGTCCGCCTGCTTTCTTCCTTCTTCTACCATTTCCTCCTTGTGTGGAGCGACCTTGATATCAGACAGTGCAACGGTCATACCGGCAACTGTGGAATACAGGTAACCCATGTCCTTGAGGTTATCAAGAACATCGGATGTTCTTGTGATATTGGAATCAACGAAACCGTCACCGTTCTTGTACTTGTCGAATACAGCCGCAATCAGGTTTCCAAGGTCCTTCTTCTTGAATTCCGCATGGAGAGGTCTTTCCGCAATCTTCTTACGGATATCGGAACCCATATCCAGGAATTCAGAATCCGGTGTTGCCACAAGGGCTTTTGGACTTACCTCATTGACATAAGGGAAGTCTTCCGGAAGAGCCTGGTTGAAGATGATCTTACCGACAGTTGTAACAAGATACTTGCCATTCTGTTCTTCTGTGAAGCCTGTCTTACCGACAGCGTTTGCAGGTACGGCAATACGGGAGTGCAGGTGGACAACACCGGTTGCGTATGCCATCAGGATTTCATCGATATCCTTGAAGACATGACCTTCGTTGTCACCGTATCTTCTCCATCTTTCCGCCTCAACCTTTTCGCCCAGTGCTTCCAGACGATCTGCTTTCGCGTAGAATTCCTCAGCCTTTTCCTCCATGTTCAGATAGAAGTTACCAAGGACAAGGTCCTGACCAGGTGTAACGATCGGCTTACCATCCTTAGGACCAAGGATGTTGTTTGCACCGAGCATCAGTACTTCTGTTTCGGCTCTTGCCATTTCACTTAATGGAAGGTGGACAGCCATCTGGTCACCGTCGAAGTCGGCGTTGAAGGCCGGACATACAAGCGGATGAACACGGATTGCACGTCCCTCAACAAGACGAGGGAAGAATGCCTGAATACCGAGTCTGTGCAGTGTAGGTGCACGGTTCAGGAATACAGGGTGTCCTTCAATGACCTTTTCAACACAGTCCCATACACGTGGATCCTGTCTGTTGATCAGTCTTTCAGCTGTTTTCGGGTTTGTCGCAATCTGCTGGTTGACCAGTTCATTGATGACAAACGGCTTATACAGAGACAGTGCCATTTCCTTTGGAAGACCACACTGCCACATCTTGAGGTATGGACCGATCGCAATAACGGAACGGCCTGAGAAGTCGACACGCTTACCAAGCAGGTTCTGACGGAAACGACCCTGCTTACCCTTCAGAGAGTGGGACAGAGACTTCAGCGCACGTCCGCCCGCACCTGTAATCGGCTTGGAACGACGTCCGTTATCAATCAGAGCATCGACAGCTTCCTGCAGCATTCTCTTTTCGTTCTGAACGATAATGGCAGGAGTACCGAGTTCAAGCAGCTTCTTCAGACGGTTGTTACGGGTAATGACTCTGCGGTACAGGTCATTGAGGTCGGATGTTGCGAAACGTCCGCCGTCCAGCTGAAGCATCGGTCTTAAATCCGGTGGAATAACCGGAAGAACCGTCATAACCATCCATTCCGGCTTGTTGTCAGAGTGCAGGAATGCCTCAACCGTATCCAGACGCTTGATCAGCTTCTTTCTCTTTTCACCGGTTGTGCCTTCCAGTTCCTTCATGATGCCGTCATATTCTGCCTGAACATCAACCTGTTCCAGCAGTGTCTTGACAGCTTCCGCACCGGTCTGGGCAACGAAGCTGCCTGGACCGTATTCAGCTGTCAGATGACGCAGTTCATTTTCACGCAGGATCTGCTTGTATGCAAGTCCTGTATCTCCCGGATCCGTTACGACCCAGCAGACGAAGTAAACGACTTCTTCCAGCTGCTTTGGCGGAATATTCAGAAGCAGGGACATTCTTGAAGGAATGCCGCGCAGATACCAGATATGTGCAACCGGCGCAGCCAGTTCAATGTGACCCATTCTTTCTCTTCTGACGGAAGACTTTGTGATTTCAACACCACAGCGGTCACATACGACACCCTGGTAACGGATTTTCTTGTATTTACCGCAGGCACATTCCCAGTCTTTCTGAGGACCGAAAATGCGCTCGCAGAACAGACCGTCCTTTTCAGGTTTCTGAGAACGGTAGTTGATTGTTTCAGGCTTTTTGACTTCGCCATAGGACCATTCACGGATCTTATCAGGTGAGGCAAGTCCGATTTTTATCGCTGTAAAGTTATTGATATTCATCTGACTTCTTCCTCCTTATTCATCACCATAGTCCATGTCGTCTACACCGACGACAGCTGCTTCTTCAGGCAGGTCATCTTCCAGACCTTCCTTGATTGTCAGCTTATCAATGTCTTCAGATGCGCTGACATAGTTCTGACGGGACATATCAAGGGTTGTTTCCTCCTTGAGTTCTTCCTGTTCCATCTGTTTGAGATCCATTTCATTGCCTTCGTCATCCATCATGCGAACATCCAGTGCAAGTGCCTGTAATTCGTGAACCATGACTCTGAAGGATTCCGGAATACCAGGTTCCGGCAGATCCTTGCCTTTGACAATGGCTTCATATGTCTTGGTTCTGCCCATGATATCGTCTGACTTGACAGTCAGGATTTCCTGCAGTGTGTATGCGGCACCATAGCCTTCCAGAGCCCAGACTTCCATTTCACCGAATCTCTGGCCGCCGTTCTGCGCCTTACCGCCGAGCGGCTGCTGTGTGACGAGTGAGTATGGACCTGTTGCACGTGCGTGCAGCTTGTCGTCGACCATGTGCGCCAGCTTGATCATATACATGACACCGACAGAGATACGTTCATCGTACGCTTCACCTGTCATACCGTCATGCAGGACATACTTGCCGTCCGGTGATACACCGGCTTCAGCCATGATGTCTCTCAGGTCTTCGTTGGATACACCGTCGAATACCGGTGTTGCAAACTTGACGCCCAGTGCCTTGGCAGCCATACCGAGGTGGAGTTCAAGCACCTGACCGATGTTCATACGTGAAGGAACGCCGAATGGGTTCAGCATGATATCGATCGGAGTACCGTCTTCCATGTACGGCATATCCTCAACCGGGTTGATCTTGGAGATGACACCCTTGTTTCCGTGACGGCCGGCCATCTTGTCACCTTCGGAGATCTTTCTCTTCTGAACGACATAGACCTTGACAACCTCATTGACACCAGGTGCCAGTTCCGTATCCTTGTCTTTTCTGTTGAAGACACGGACGCTGTGAACAATACCCGCACCACCGTGTGGTACCTTCAGAGAGTTGTCACGTACTTCTCTGGACTTTTCACCGAAGATCGCAAGAAGAAGCTTCTCTTCCGGCGTTGCCTCGGACTGACCCTTCGGTGTTACCTTACCGACAAGGATATCGCCTTCGCGTACTTCCGCACCGACCATGACGATACCGCGGGAGTCCAGATTGCGGCATGCACTTTCGGAGACGTTCGGAATATCACGTGTGATTTCCTCATCACCGAGTTTTGTGCTGCGGCATTCAATGTCATATTCTTCAATATGAACAGATGTGTAATAGTCTTCGGACTGCATTCTTTCAGACATGATGACCGCATCCTCATAGTTGTAGCCATGCCATGTCATGAAGGCAACCGTAACGTTCTGACCAAGGGCCAGTTCACCATTTTCCATGGAAGGACCGTCAGCCAGGATATCACCAGGCTTGACTCTTTCGCCATTCCATACAATCGGCTTCTGGTTCAGACATGTGGAGGAGTTGGATCTGTCATACTTTGTCAGCTGATAGACTGTTTCCTTTCCTTCGTCATCCTCAGTCACAATCATATTTGCGTCAACGTATGTGACCGTACCTTCCGCAGTCGCAACACACGCGGCACCGGAGTAACGGCCGACAGCGTATTCCATACCCGTACCGACATATGGAGAGTGCGGGTTGAGAAGCGGTACTGCCTGTCTCTGCATGTTGGCACCCATCAGGGCTCTGTGTCCGTCATCGTTTTCCAGGAACGGTACGCAGGCAGTCGCAACGGATACCGTCTGACGCGGTGATACGTCCGCATAGTCAACTTCGTGTGTCGGAACCATGACTGTTTCACCCGCAATACGTGCGACAACCTGATCACCGACAAGCTTGCCGTCTTTGATCTCATCGACCTGGGCAATGACGTGATCGTATTCCTCTGCCGCATCCATATAGCGGATTTCATTTGTCAGAGTACCGTCCTTTTCCACCTTACGGTAAGGTGTTTCAAGGAATCCGTATTCGTTGACCTTTGCGTATGTTGTCAGGTAGTTGATCAGACCGATGTTCGGACCTTCCGGTGTTTCAATCGGACAGATTCTGCCATAGTGTGAATTATGAATATCACGGACTTCGAAGCTTGCACGTTCTCTTGTCAGACCGCCAGGACCAAGGGCGGAGATACGTCTTTTGTTGGAGAGCTCTGCCAGAGGGTTTTCCTGGTCCATGAACTGGGACAGCTGGGAGGAGGAGAAGAACTCCTTGATCGCTGCTGTCAGAGGACGGGTGTTTGTCAGCTGCTTTGGTGTCAGGCCGGCAATTTCAGAAATGGACATTCTTTCCTTGACGACTCTTTCCATACGGGAAAGACCGATTCTGAACTGGTTCTGAATCAGTTCACCGACAGTACGGATACGTCTGTTTGCGAGCATATCGATATCGTCCTGTGTACCGACACCATCAAGCATTGTCAGTTCGTAATCATACAGTGCATACATATCACTCATTGTGATAGTGTGCTTGTTGTTGAGAGGATCAATGCCGATCAGCTTGACTGCCGTACCGTCGACATTTGTAATGTGGATCTGCTGTACAGCCGCACCGACAAGCCATAATGTGACATCGGCTGCCTTTGTGGCTTCCGTGCAGATGGCTTCCTTACTGTCAACTGTCAGGACATCAAGTTCAGAATCCGGAATGTAACGGGAAACAAGAAGTTCACCGTCTTCATTGAACAGATCCTCACCGTTTCTGGTAGCACGTCCGATGACGTAGAAACGGCTGCCGTAGTTCAGAACGGCATTGACATTGTTGTTATTGACTGTGACAGGCTGTGCATAGATGCCGGAATACACGGAAACCTCATCGTATTCACCGGCAATGACCTTTGCGTCTTCCGGTGTGATGATGGTACCGAGTTCATAGGAACATGTTTCGCCATCCAGATCATCCGCCAGCACACGTCCGACAAGAGCCAGTTCATTGCCCTTTGTCGCAACGGATACAACCGTCGGATGAGAGAAGCGGTGAACAAACGGCAGTGCACGCATGTGAATGCCTTTGTTGATATCGTCTCTGAGCTGGTTGCGCAGTTCCTTTGTGATTTCCGTACCTTTTGGCGCAAGAACGTTTCCGTCTGCACCGATCAGGTCCTCAGCCAGAATGTTGCCTTCCATACGATCCAGGATGTTCAGCTTCTTTCTGACCTTATAACGGCCTGCCTTTGTCAGGTCATATCTTCTGTAGTCGAAGAACTTTGCGTCCATGAGGTTGAGTGCACCGTCCACAGTCGCAATTTCATCGGCTCTCTGGTTTTCATAAACACTCAGGAGGGCTTCCTGGGTTGTGTTTGTCTTGTCTGCCGCAAGCGTATTCTTCACTTCTTCATAGTTTCCGAATACCGATGTGTACAACAGCATGTAGTCATTCTGATATTCACGCGGCTCTTCCGGTACAACGACATCATCAAACACCTCAAAGTTCATTGCCTTGAGGAACTTCTTCATGCCGGTTGTATCAAATGCATCATCACCCTTTTCATGATTGAGGGACATGCCGATAGCCTTGAAGAGAATTGAGGACAGAATCTTTCTTCTGCGGTCAATTGATACATTGAGAATACGACCAAGTGCTGCCTTTTTGTCATCGCTCATGAATTCAAGCCATGTTCCGCGGCTTGGAATCAGTTCACATGTGTATGTGTCCCGGCCGGTTCTTTCTTCGTTGACAATATCGAAGTAAGCACCCGGGGAACGCACGATCTGTGATACGATGACACGTTCTGCTCCATTGATAATGAATGTTCCGGTAGGTGTCATCATCGGGAAATCACCGAGGAAGACTTCTTCCCACTTTGTCAGAACCTCACCTGTTTCCGGATCCACAATCTCCAGTTCCATGCGCGCTTTTAAAGGAGCACAATAGTTGATCTCCTTGTACTTGCATTCGTTGATTGTGTACTTCGGTTCACCGAATTCATAATCGAGGAACTTCAGACGGATGTTTCCGTTGTAGTTGGAAATCGGGTAGATATCCTCGAATACCTCACGGATTCCCTCTCTCAGGAACCAGTCAAAAGAGTCAGTCTGAATTTCGACCAGATCCGGCATCTCCAGTCCGGAAGATACCTTGGAATAGTCTCTGCGAACAGCTTTGTTGCCGTAATGCACAACGTGGTATGTCTGCTTTGTTTCCATATTTCGCCATCCTTTCGCCTGCATTGCCTAGCGTCGAAAAAGGGCAGATTACCCCCTATTATTTTCGACTTTTTTACAATTTAATATATTAACACGGTTTCATTCAATCCGTCAATTTCGATCCCTGGATTACCCAGAAGCCACGTTCACGCTCCAGTATGTCGCATGAACCGAAGATTTCCTGAAACTTCTTCACAGCACTTTCTGCGCCCTGTTTCCTTCGGATGACAGCGATCAGCTGACCGTTTTCATTCAGGTGGTCGTATGCCTGTTCAAACATCCGGTATATGACCTTCTTTCCCGTACGGATCGGCGGGTTGGTCAGAATATAATCGAATGTTTCGGAAACTTCCGAAAAGCCATCAGATACAAAGCATGTGCAGGCTGCACTGTTGCGCGTACAGTTGATCTCCGCCAGTTCGACTGCGCGGGGATTGATATCGACCATTGTGACATCCAGTGAGGGATCCAGCGCTTTCAGCGTAATGCCGATGACGCCGTACCCGCATCCCATGTCCAGAACCGATCCTTTCAGCCCTTCCCTCCATACTGTTTCCAGAAGGATTTCCGTGCCTTCATCGATTTCCGTCTTGGAAAACACACCGTTGTCAGTGGTAAAAGTCAACAGATGCCCCGAAAACCGGAAAGAATGATCCTTCCGGTTTTCTGTCAGATTTCGGTTGTCGGTATAGTAGTGTGCCGTATAACCTGGTTCCTTTCTAGGGCGGAAAAGCCGAATACTGGAATCCGGCCTTTCGTAATGATTTCAATCGTTTTCTGATGAATTGAATTACTTGAATTCAACTGTAGCACCAGCGTCTGTGAGCTGCTTCTTGATGTCTTCAGCTTCTTCAACGGAGATGTCCTTCTTGATTTCTGCAGGAGCGCCGTCGACCAGCTTCTTCGCATCAACAAGTCCGAGACCTGTGATTGCACGAACAACCTTGATAACGCCAACCTTGGAGTCGCCAACTTCCTTCAGTACAACTGTAACTGTAGAAGGAGCAGCTTCTTCAGCCGGAGCAGCAGCTGCAACTGCAACTGGAGCAGCAGCGGATACGCCGTACTTGTCTTCGATTGCTTTTACGAGTTCGTTGAGTTCGAGAATTGTAGCTTCATCTAAGTAAGCAAGAATTTCTTCCTGAGTTAACTTTGCCATTTTCATTTTCCTCCTTAGGCAGCTGCCTCTTCCGCAGCAGTTTCTTCTTTTGTTTCTTCAGCCGGTGTTCCTTCACCGTTGGATCTTGCTTCAGCAACCGCATTGACTGCACGTGCGAATGCGGATACCGGAGCGTTCAGTACAGATAACAGCATGGAAAGCATGCCTTCTCTGTTCGGCAGTGCAGCGAGTTCATTGACTGTAGCGCAATCTACAACCTTTCCTTCGACAATACCGCCTTTGAGTACGAGAGCTTCGTGTTTCTTGGCATATGTTGCCATAACACGGGCAGCTCCTGTTTCATCCCCACCGAATGCAATTGCGTTAGGACCTGTCAGGTATTCCTTCAGGTCGCCAAAGCCAGCTGCATCAGCAGCCTTGGAAGCGAGAGTGTTCTTATAAACCTTCATCTCAGCTCCTTCAGCTCTGAGTAATCTACGGAGTTCAGTAACTTCAGCTACGCTGAGGCCACGGTACTCTGCGACAACGGTGGAAGAAGAATTCGTGAACTTTTCTGAGATTTCAGAAACGACACTCTTTTTTGACTCTAAAACAGTCTGATTCATTTCTTCACCTTCCTATCTTGTTATCGCATACACATAAAGAAACCCTCGCGGAATTCACGAGGGCGTAAAAGTCATATTTCCAACTCTTCCTACCTCGGTAACATGATTAAGCTTCCGCCGTTACTGTCTATGGTACTTGATAACGCACATTATCTTAGCAGTAGGACACAGGCATGTCAACAGTTTTCTGCATATTCATCCTTTACCTGAATTTAATCCCGTTTCACAACACCTCCTTTTCTGATAT
>JBJEFE010000042.1:0-43095 GCA_051873755.1 Bulleidia sp.
GAACATATGCGTCACAAGCTCCCATTATTAATCCAATTCCGAGTGCTAATATCGTTTCCACCAGCGCAATCACAGGAAGAAATACAATATGCCAGGAAACACCTACACCCCATAATAAACAGAACACAACAATAATGATGCAGGATACAAAAAAATTAAACAGTCCACTTAACGCAGCTGATAACGGAAGAATAATTCTTGGAAAATAGACTTTTTTAATCAGACCTGAATTATTCTTGATACAGCCAACACAATCATTTATGACATTTGTAAAAAATGTCCATGGAATAATACCTGTAACAAGATATACAAGATAATTATCAATAGACCCCCTCATAAGATAAGGGAAAACGATTGCATAAACAAGGATTTGGAGAAGAGGATTAATAAATGACCATAACACTCCAAGTACAGAGGCTTTATACTTTCCTCTGATCGCTTTTTTTGTATTGGTGATTAATAACTCGCGATAAGCCCAAAGTTCTTTTATCATAAATTGTTCTCCTCATATACTACAATGGAGGACTGCTCAGCCAATACGGTGCCATCTGTTTTCTTCAGAATGAAATGAAATCTGACTGCACCGTTTTCTTCCATCTGGTCTAAATAATCTTTCAAATCTACCGAGACTTTCCATCCAACCTTATCTTCATCAATCAAGCCAGAATAGTCATCTCCATATACCATCAATACATCATCTCTTTTAAAATAACTGATTGTTTCAATTTTCTTTTTCCCCACTGTTACTTCAAAAAGACAGTTTTCATAATCACACAGTTTCCATCCAACAATTTCAATTTTAGATTTTTCTTTCGAAAAAGCGGTATAATCTCGAGGCGCTTCAACAAAAATTATTCCTTTATATTTTACTTCTTTGCCTTCCTGCTCTGCTTTCCTTTTCTCCTCTTTATGATCCTTTGCCATCTGCTCAAGGTATTCAGCGATAACATATGTTGGATCTCCATCAAGGTTAACTTTTCCTTTATAAATCCAAACTGCGCGTTCGCACAATTCTTTTACAACTCCAAGACTATGTGAAACAATAACGATCGTTTTATCACTCTTCTTTTTTAATTCACGAAGTTTATCATAACATTTGTCCTGAAAATGTTGATCGCCCACTGCAAGGATTTCGTCAATCAGAAGAATATCTGCATCAACATTGATTGCAATGGAAAAAGCCAACCTCATATACATACCTGAAGAATATGTTCTGATTGGTTCATCAATAAAACTTCCCAACTCTGAGAACTCAATGATCTGATCAATCCGTTCATCAATCTGCTTATGATTCATTCCGAAAACAGCAGAATTAAAATATATGTTTTCTCTTCCGGTAAAGTCAGGATGAAAACCTGCCCCAAGTTCAAGAAGAGATGCAACTCTACCTGATGTTGTGACAGTACCTTTGTTTGGATATATGATTTTTGTCATTAATTTCAGTAATGTGGATTTTCCGCATCCATTATTACCAATCAGACAAACAGTTTCCCCTTTCCTGATATCAAGATTGATATCATTCAATACTTCATGCCTTCTGACTACATTTTTTCTCTTTTGAACAATCAGATTTTTTATAGAGTTAGCTTTATCACTTTGGATTTTAAAGCTTTTAGACATATTTCTTACTTCGATTGCATTCTCCTGGTTCATTTTTACCTCCAATCATTTCTTATTATATCTCAAGAATCTCCATATCGTACATGTTGCGATATCAATTCAGCTACATTCTAAACAGCAATGAAGATGCAACCAGTATCATCCCTAAGCATTCCCCACAGACTACGATACTAAGATCGTCTGAAATGTTAATACTCTTTTTCTGAAATAAAATCCCCGCAAACATTACCAGCTGTAGAAAATATCTTCCCTGAAGACCTAGAATAACTGGAGACGATATCGGTGTCCATAACACCAGCAACGCAAGAAATATTCCCAATATTGTTACTATAATTGTCAGCAGACAATACAGGTTTATTCCATATTGAACACTGTATTCTCCCTTATCAGCATTCATAAATGTAAAGAGCATTATTGCACCATACAGAATAATTGCAATCCGACTGACAGGAATATTCAACCATCCCAACTGTCTTCCAATCAAAGTGCTCAGATACTCCCCTGCATTTCTGATCAAAGTATTCACAAACACCATGAAACCATCCAAAGGATTATTTAACAGATGCACAAGTGTATATCCCTGTTCCCCACCTGCCCATGCCAATGGATTTGCTGGTTCTGAAAACAGTTCTGGAACTCCATAAAGAGCATCAAAAACAACATACAGTGCAAATATCAGGCATAAAATACACGCAAAACCAGCTAGCCACTTCCAAAACTTTTTCATGGAATATCTCTTCTGGAATAGCAAATACAGTGGAAATAATCCAATCATAAAATACGCATGTGATTTAATCATAATCATGACTAATGACATAATCAAAAGACCTGCCATGCTCCAATATTCAGAACAATTTCGTTTTTTTTCTTTATCACGATAAAACTCGTTTAAAGAAAGAGATACCACATATATTGATCCGGATATCATCAGTGAATCATATGAGTAAGACATTCCCAGCTGAAGTGACATTGGTAGAAGTGCTATTACGAAAGGAATCATTTTGCAAAAAGGGATTCTCTTAATAGAAATATAAATCAACAGCAAATACTGAACCAGATTTATGATTCGTCCTGTCATAAAAGTCCAAAAACCATTCAAGTGAAGCACCCTTGATATAGAGATTGCGCATGCCGGAAGGAAATAGGCTATTTCACTTCCCTGAAGAACATCAATATGAACTTCAACGGTTCTGTAATCTGATTTTTTCGTTGCTGATGCGTAATAATCATTCATTACCTGTCTATTGCATCCGTACTCTATATTATCTTTGAAAATATCCAAATCTGTTTCTCTCATTTGCAGTACTGTGGATTGGGATTCTGATAACTGAAGTATCTGATCTGAAATATGATATACTGTGTACATATGCATCGTCTCATCGGGAGCAGCTCTTAACGGCAAATTTCCCATCAGAAACACCCCGCCTGAAATACCGAGTGACAAAAAAACTTTCTCGGTCTTCCAGTTTCCGAAAAACAATCCAAAACAAGTGATCAGCAACATGTACGAAAGATAGACAGCCAAAAGAAAACTTACTCTTCCATATTGATCTGCCAAGCCATATACCATATAAACTCTCAATACAACTATTACTGAGATTACAGTCAAAAAATACAGAAAAAGTGATTTTCTGGATTTCATCCAGTTTTTAACCTTTTTCCATCTGTTACGTTGATAACAGTAAATCATGAACAACAACATTGGGAGAATGCTGATAACCATGACAGTATAAAGTGGGTTATCAAGTAACCATATCACACCTGTTGCCAACAGAAATGCCCCAGCAAACAACACCAATTCACTTTTGTTGTCAATTACACATCGTTTCATTATTCATCTCAACAGTTAAAATACACAAACAGCATTCTGTCCTTGCCATTCATATCCTGCAGGATTTCATATCTGGCTTCCGGAAGTGTTTCCTCCACAAGAGCTGACATTCTTTCTCTCTGATCCCAGCCCATCTCAAAAGCCATAAATGCCTTGTCCTTCAGTACCTGACGGCAGTCACGGAATATCTCACGATAGAACTTCAATCCATCTGTTCCACCGAATAAAGCAACGTGAGGTTCAAAATCCACAACGGATTTTTCCATAACCTCCTCCTGTGGAATATAAGGGGGATTGGAAACCAGTACATCCAGTTTTACTCCCTGTTCGATCAGTGGTTTTAACATATCACCGGCAGTGAATGTAATCTCTGCACCGTTGTTTTCCGCATTCTTACGTGCTGTAACCAGCGCTTCCTCACTGATGTCCGTAGCTGACATATGCACATGAGGTTCCTCTTTTGCCAGTACAACCGCGATCGCACCTGAACCTGTTCCGACATCACATACTTCAATATCCTGTTTCGGAAAATGTTCATCAATCCTGGAAAGAACGTTCGCGCACAGTTCTTCTGTCTCCGGACGTGGAATCAGTACATCCTCATTGACAATAAACTGATATCCATAGAACCAGGAATACCCCAGTACATGTTCCATCGGTTCATAGTTGAGAATCCGTTCCATCCCTGTCTGGAAGTCTTTTTCCAATTCTTCCGGCATTTCCTCTTCATAATGAAGATACAGGTCATATCTTTCTCTTTGAGACAGCTCCACAAGGAATGCCATGACTGTCTCTGCAGGAATATCTCTGCTTTCACACAGTTTCTCATATGTTCTTACTGCAGATGAAAATGTTGTCATGCGGATTCACCTTCCAGTTTTCTTCTTTCTTCTTCACTCTGTAATGCATCCACAACCTCATCCAGCTTGCCTTCCATAATCAGATCAAGATGGTTTGTTGTAAAGTGGATTCTGTGGTCTGTGACTCTGTTCTGTGGATAGTTATATGTTCTGATCTTTTCAGAACGGTCACCTGTACCGATCTTCGCTCTTCTTTCCTTACCGGCAGCTTCTTCCTTCTGTCTCTGCACTTCCTCATAGACTCTGGAACGGATAATACGAAGAGCTGTTTCTCTGTTTTCAATCTGTGATCTGCCTTCCTGACAGTTTACCATGATTCCGGTTGGAATATGGACAATACGTACAGCAGAGTCTGTCTTATTGATATGCTGACCACCGGCACCGGAAGCTCTGTGCGTTTCGATTGTCAGATCCTTCATATCAAGTTCAAACACATCATCTTCAATTTCCGGCTGACATAATACAGTTGCAGTGGATGTATGAATTCTGCCCTGTGTTTCTGTCTTTGGTACTCTCTGTACACGATGAACTCCGGATTCCCACTTCAGATATTTATAAACATCTTCCCCCTTCACAGAGAAGATAATCTGAGAGAAACCACCTGCTTCAGATACGGAAGCTTCCATAACACTGACTTTCCAGCCCCTGCTTTCCGCATATCTTGTATACATACGATACAGATCTCCCGCAAAGATATTTCCTTCATCTCCGCCTGCACCGCCTCTGATTTCCATAATGGCATCACATTCATCTTCCGGATCTCTTGGAATGAGCATCTTCTGAATCTTTTCCAGAAGAGCATTTCTTTCTTCTGTACATTCCTCCAGTTCCATCTTTGCCATTTCACGGATTTCCTCATCCTCATCCTTTAACATCAGTTCGGCTTCTTCAATTCCTGAATCCAGACTCTGCAAATGATGCCATGCATCAACAGAACCCTTTAACCTTGCCTGTTCACGTGACAGTTTTGTCAGTTTCCTGATATCCTGGGCAATGGATTCACTTGCAAGTTCTTCCGAAATTCTATCATATTCTTTTTCGATCGCTATCAGTTTTTCTCTAAACGCATCCATATATTTACCTGTTTTTCTTATTATACTCTTTCATTATTCACAAAAAATGCAGATCCCATAGAGATCTGCGTTTTTTCTTACTTAAGTCCGTACTTCTTATTGAACTTTTCAATCTGGCCTGCTGCAGCTGCGAATCTCTGTCTACCTGTGTAGAATGGGTGGCAGTTAGAGCATGTATCTACCTTGATTTCCTTTAATACGGAACCTGTTTCGAATTCGGAACCGCAGGATGTGCAGATAACCTTAGCCTTGTAATAATTTGGATGAATACCCTGTTTCATATTTGATCTCCCTTCTGCCTTATGCCTCTATACGTGCATAAAGAAAGTGCTTTAAGCCTTATGATATTAGCACATGTCAAATCCTTTGACAATAAGGAAATTTCATGATATCAATTGCGGCTCAGTCCCGTTGTTTTTTCAATTGCCTGATATACATATGAAACCAACAAAGACAAAATGAAATCCACGCATATGACGCATAATATTACACCGCCTGAAAGAACAAGCTGATTGATACTGCAATATATATTCACCGATTGCGTAAAAACAAACTGTATCAAAAACATGTTCCGTAAAATCTTTATTTTATTCCCATTTCCAGAACTTCCTTTTTCATTTGACTATTGAACCATTCTTTATTGCGATCCATTTCCATATTTCACATCGTATATCACCCATTGCATATTTTTCATGCCAAAAATATGCATACTATGCATAAAAATGGCAGATAAAATATGCATATGTGATATAATACCGTCAGAAAAGAGATATTATCATGCTGAAAAGAAGAATTTACAGTGAGCTGCTGCGTTGGAAAAATAAGGAGAACAGAAAGTCTCTTCTGGTAAAAGGACCTCGCCAGGTCGGAAAGACATATATTATTCGTGCATTTGGTACAAATGAATATGCAAACTATATCGAAATCAATTTTCTTGAACATCCTGAATTCAAGGCAATCTTTGATGGACCGTTAAGTGCGGATACCATTTATGCAAATATGTCTCTGTATGATCCTGAATGGCATTTCCAAAGAGGGAACACACTGGTTTTTCTTGATGAAATCCAGGAATGTCCAAATGCCAGAGCCGCACTGAAATTTCTGACAATTGACGGAAGATTTGATGTGATCGCTTCCGGTTCCTTACTTGGCATTTCCTTTAAAGATGTCCCTTCCATTCCGGTAGGTTATGAAACTCAGATGTACATGTACCCTCTTGATTTTGAAGAGTACCTGTGGGCAAAAGGTTATACAGACAAACATTTTGATCTTCTTCGTAACGCATTCAACACCAGGGAAAAAATCAATCCTGCAGTCAATGACACCTTTCTTCATCTTGTACGCGAATATATTGCGGTTGGAGGGATGCCTGAAGTCGTTAACACATTTCTAGCTTCAAACAATTACCGTGATGTCTATGAAATGCAGAATATGATTCTGAACAGCTATTATGACGATATCTCAAAGTATGCGGAACCATTTGAAAAACCGAAAATCAAAAAATGCTACCTTTCTCTTCCTGCACAACTTGCAAAGGAAAACAGGAAGTTTCAATACAGTACAGTGGAAAAAGGTTCTTCCGCCCGCAAGTTTGGAAACAGTATCGAATGGTTGAAAAATGCCGGGCTCATATATGCATGTACGAATGTTGCCACGCCTTCATTTCCACTGATCGCATACGAAAACAGTGATTATTTCAAAGCGTATATGTCAGACGTCGGGCTGTTAACCGCATTGTATGGATTTGATCTGAAACAGAGTATTATCACAAATACGTTAAGCGGCCCTATGAAAGGCGGGCTGTACGAAAACTTTGTCGCAATACAGCTGATTTCCAAAGACAACAGACTCCATTACTTCAAGGCACAAAACGGAGATGTTGAGATTGAGTTCCTGCTGGAACGGGAGGGAAACATCATCCCAGTGGAAGTAAAAGCAGGTAACAGTTCCTCAAAGTCTCTGAATATCGTTCTGAAAAGAGATGACATACCTTTTGGCTATAAACTGATTTCCGGTAATACCGGAATCGCAGACAAAAAGATTTCATTACCGCTGTACATGAGCATGTTCCTGTAACATGCTTTTTTTTAATAAAACCGGATGTTCCGCACACCCGGTCCTGACTTCATATGATCTGTTACAGATATTCCACCATTTCTGAATCATCTCTGAACTTCGTATGATTCGGTAACGGTACACCCTTTTCATCCGGATATCCCACCGGCATCAACAACACCGGCACAAATGTCTTTGGCAGATCAAAGGCATCTCTTGTCTTTGTGTTCGGAAAATAGTTCACCCAGCATGTACCAAGGCCAAGATCCGCTGCCTCAAGCATGATATGCGATGCAACAATGGAGATATCCTCCACTCCGGAATGCACACCCTCTTCAAAGATGCTGTTCCATTCCAGTGTACTGTCATACCCCATCAGTAATACGGTCTTTGCGCCGTAGATACACGGACTCAGTTCATTGATTTTCTTCAGTGCCTCTTCACTCTTCAGCACATAGATCTTCTGCGGCTGGTTGTTCTTGGCTGTCGGTGCCAGTTTCCCTGCCAACAGAATCTTCTGCAGTTTCTCATCCTCGACAGGCTGATCCGAGAAACTCTTTACGGAATATCTTTTTTCCGCCAGTTCTAAAAATGTCATGACTCTATTCTCCTTCAGATCTCTGTACCCATTTTACCATCATTCCATGATTTCCACAGTATTGCCATGTTCTCTGATCAGAGCGATCAGATCATCCGCATTCATCCATACACTGGCAGTGTTGTCATTGGGATGGACACCGATCCTATGATGTTGAAAATATCCATCCAGATAAAACTGTACTGAGCATGTTTCGTCATTCAGTAATCCAAACGGCGTTACCGATCCCGGTGTCAGTTTCAGATACTTCATCAGGTCCGCATCCGAGGCAAAGGACAGTCGTCTGGTATGGTATTTTTCAGAAAATTCCCTGAGATCCACCCGGCGATCCCCTTTGACCGTTACCAGATAGTAATTCCGTTTCTTATCATCTCTTAAAAACAGATTCTTGGCTTCCGCTTCAGGATACGGCATGGATACATGGGATGCTTCCTCCATGTTTACAATTGCCTCATGTTCCGTGATTTCAAACACAATGCCCTTATCTTTCAGAACCTGCAGTATTTCCTCTCTGTTCATCGTTTCCTCACATGTTTAAAAGGCAATGCATATGCATTACCTCAGAATTTTCAGATATTCAGATGCTTCATCAGACTCTTGGCAATGCCGTCATGTTCATTGTCATCCGTGATCTCATCCGCCATGTCCAGTACGACTTTCTGTGCATTTCCCATTGCTACGCCGATTCCTGCATATTCCAGCATGGAAACGTCATTTTCCGCATCCCCGAAGGCAATACATTCCTCCGGTCTGATACCGATTCTTTCCATTGCCATGGATAACGCTCTTCCCTTGTTTACATTGAGCGCCGTATATTCATAGTAGAAGTTGGCTGTAAACATCATGGACAGTCTGCCCACAAACGGCGCAGCCATTTCCTTGTAATGTGCTTCAAGATAGTCGGAATCTCCCGCTGTCAGAATCTTGTTTACCGGGAAATCAATGAACTTTTCCAGATCCTCTGTTTCCATCAGTCTGTATCCGTTCATACGTGATTCATATTCAATGACATTGAACTTTCTGCCATGGTCAGAGACCATGCAGTTGTATACATCCTCCACAACCATGTGTGAGCCATGAGTAATGACAGGTCTGACATCAAACTTCTTCATATGATGCAGAACTTCCTTTACCGTATCCTTGTCCATCGTGATATCAACCAGAACCTCACCTGTTCCGCAATCCACAACACGTGCACCGTTGTAACATACAAACAGACCGTGGTTGTAACGCATATCCAGCTGATCACCATACTGGAAAAGTCCCTTGGCAGGTCTGCCGCTGGCAATCACAAGCCTGATTCCCTGTGCCTGTGCCTTCAACAGTACTTCCTTTGTCAGTGGTGTAATTTCCTTCTTTGAGTTTGTCAGTGTTCCGTCAATATCAAGTAAGATCGCTTTTATTGCCATGTGTTCTTCCCCTCTTTTTACACTACATTCAGTATACATGCAAAAACAGCCAAAAGCCAAACGATTGCGGAAATTGTGACAATTGTAAACTTCATCTTCCGTGTTTTATGATGAAACACCTTCATGCCGATGAAACCGCCGATTCCCCCGCCAATCAAAGACAATACAATCAGTGTCGTTTCACTGATCCGCCATGCATGCTTCCTGGCCTTACGCTTGTCAATTCCAAACATGATAAAGGTGATCAGACTCATCAGAATCACCCATACATACAATGCCTGTTTCATAGCTTCCTGCTCCACAACAGATGCAAAACCGCACACGCACCTGCCGTCTCTGCAACCATTACAGATGACACCGTCACACCGTTGTAACTGGTGTATACAAGCATGAATACACCGATCATATACACCAGTGACCACACGGACATAATGCCGTTCCGCTTTGTTTCATTCAACAGTTCAAATCTGTACATCAGATACAATGTGGCGATCAGTGTAAGCAGACACAACATGGAAAACCCGGCAGTCAGATGGGAAATGCCCGTCAGATCCAATGCGTACAACGCTGTCACAATCATACATCCGATCAGATGTGGGGCAGTCTGCTTCTCCATATCCGGCATATCCGGCATCCGGAAACGTTCGATGCAGTATCTGATCACAGCACCTCCAAATAACAGTACCGCAATCCACAGATCCGCCTCCATCATCACAAACAGTTTTTTCTGCTGTACCGCAAGCATTCCAAAGCGGACAAGCTTCATTCCCAGAAGAAGGCAGATACCATACTCCACTGCCGTCAGCACAGAAAGAATCATCACACATTTCTGTCTGTCCACAGCTTTGACTCTATGCATTGTTCCGTCCTTTACAGGATGAAGATCCAGCCATGACCGCATATGAAACACCACCATCAGTATCAATGTCAGTCCTGCGGATATCCTGAGTCCGGAAGTCATTGCACCCACAAGCATATGCAGCTGAATAAAGGAGGATCCAACTGCAAGAAGATACCGTACAATCTGATTTTCTGTTTTCTGCTCCACAGCATACTGCAGAGCGGACAGAATCACACCGACAATACCACATAACAGGTTGTACAGACACATCACGCCGTACAGGCAAAGACTTTCCAGAATCCACTGATGCAGAGAATTCAGCTTCCTTCCGGATGATACAAGCAGGATATGTCCGGCACAACAGCCAAGCCACACCATGGCACATACAAGAAGAATATAGCCATTTGCCACACCCATGGACAGTGCATTCACAATAAGCATGACACTGTATATCGTGAGATAACGGATTGCCCATGTACCGATACCGCACAATCCTTTTACAACTTCATTCACAGATATCTTTTTCATGCCTTCCATGATAGCACATATGTCAAAGAAAAACTCCTTTCCGCTTTGGACAGAAAGAAGTCATATACTCATGGATTCACAACACGTTTTGTCTTTTCCTTTTTCATCTGTAATACCAGGTATCCAAGACACAGAATACACTGTACAAATGACGAACATGGCGTCGCCAGTCCGATCCTGAACAATGATACCGGCTGGATTTTCGACATCAGGAACGATACCGGTACACGCACTCCCACAGCCCCAAACAGATTCTGCGACATGACAAACGTCGTTGAACCACAGCCGTTGAAATACCCTGTCATACAGAAGAAAAACGGTGTCAGGATACAGTCAATGGAATATGCTTTCAGATATTCCCAGCCGCTGAGAATAACCTGTTCATCACTGGCAAACAGTGCACACAGAATATCGCCGTGGAAGAAGGAAAGCCATGCCATGGAAAGACCAGCAATCAATGAGATCCCGATTCCATATGCAAGTCCTTTTCTGGCTCTGTCCATCTTTCCTGCACCGTAGTTCTGAGCCACAAAGGCAGCCATGGATTGTGAGAAAGCGGATGGTACAAGCATGATAAAGGAACAGACCTTTTCCGCAACACCTACGCCCGCACTGGCAATTACACCAAGTGAATTGACAATGGCACCGATAATCAGGAAGGAAAGTCCAACAAGCAGGTCAGCCAGTGCAAGCGGTGCACCGAAGCCGACAACACGACGGATGATTTTCCCATCAAAGCGGATATCCTTTTTTTCAAACTGAAATGGCAGTGAAATACGCCGGATAATGACAAGGGATACCAGCACACTGCATGTCTGAGAAATAACCGTTGCCAGGGCCGCACCCATGGCACCCAATCCAAATCCCGCCACAAACAGCAGATCAAGGAAGATGTTGATTACTGCCGCAATCGCAACGGATAACAGCGGAAGCTGAGAGTTCCCGAGCCCTCTGAATAAGGAACCGAGAAGATTATAGGCAGTGATGAATATCAGGCCAAATCCGCAGATTCTGACATAGGAAGCAGTCTGTGTAAAAGCTTCAACCGGTGCATTCATCAAAGCGGAAATGCCGGACGCATTCAACCCCACCAGAACAGACATCATGATACCGAATACGGTAAAGAATGCAATTGAGGCACCGACTGTCCTGCCCGCATCTCTGGGTTTCCCTTCCCCAAGCTGCTGTCCGATCAGAATTGTCGTTCCCATCGACAATCCTGCAACGACCTGCGTCAGTGTATGCATGATCTGTGATCCTGTTGCGACCGCGGACACTTCTGCACTTGTGGAAAAACGACCGACGACCATCAGGTCCACCGCACCGTATAACGACTGCAGAACCAGCGCAAAAATCACGGGTACCGCAAACTTCATAAGAGGTTTCAGAATGGAACCTTCTGTGAAAGAGCTGTTTTTCATAACTGATATGATCCCCCCCCTGCACGATAAGAGCCGGAACATACGTTCCGGTTCCTGTTTCTCTTATCCTATCATATTTTCTGATGACATGTAATCAGAAAAGGCCCTGACTCATCATGGCATCCGCAACCTTCTGGAAGCCCGCAATATTGGCACCCTTGACAAGGTCGTAACCAAGACCGTATTCAGCCGCAGCTGCAGCGGAACAGTCATGGATGGACTTCATGATATTATACAGCTTTTCATCCACTTCCTCACTTGTCCAGGACAGTCTTTCGGAGTTCTGGGACATTTCAAGTGCGGATACCGCAACACCACCGGCATTGGCTGCCTTTGCCGGACCGACAATGACACCATGAGACTGCATGTATTCAATTGCTTCGTTTGTGGCAGGCATGTTCGCACCTTCAAAGTAATACTTTGTACCGTTTGCGACAATCGCTTCCGCTTCCTTCATGCCGATTTCATTCTGGGCAGCACATGGAATGACAACGTCTGCCTTGACGTTCCATGGCTTTTCGCCTTCATGATACTCACATCCGAACTTCTCCGCATACATTCTGATGTTTGCGTTCTTGGAAGCACGCATTTCAAGCAGATAGCTGATCTTTTCATCTGTTGTGATGCCTTCAGGATCATATACATATCCGTTATGACCGGAAATCGTAATCACCTTGCCACCGAGTTCCGCAATCTTCTTTGCGGCACCCCAGGCAACGTTTCCATAACCGGACAGAGCGAATGTCTTACCCTTGATGGAATCATTTTCATGTGCGAATACCTGCTGTGCATAGTACAGAACACCGTAACCTGTAGCTTCCGGACGGATGAGGGAACCACCGTATGTCAAAGGCTTTCCTGTCAGAACACCGTTATCCCAGGAATCTCTGATTCTTCTGTACTGGCCGAACATATATCCGATTTCTCTTCCACCGACACCGATATCACCGGCAGGTACGTCCACAGACGGACCGATATGTCTCTGCAGTTCTGTCATGAATGCCTGACAGAAACGCATGATTTCCGCATCACTCTTTCCGTGAGGATCAAAGTCGCTGCCGCCCTTTGCACCACCGATCGGCAGTGTTGTCAGGCTGTTTTTGAAGATCTGTTCAAATCCGAGGAACTTCAGAATGGACAGATTGACTGTCGGATGGAAACGAAGACCACCCTTGTATGGACCTAAAGCACCATTGAACTGAATTCTGTAACCACGGTTGACATGTGGTTTGCCTTCATCATCTGTCCAGGCAACTCTGAACATGATCTGTCTTTCCGGTTCTACAATACGTTCCAGAAGTGCATTTGCCTCATATTCAGGATGCGCATCAATTACAGGAGCGATGGAAGTCAGAACTTCCGTAACGGTCTGAAGGAATTCCGGCTGATCCGGATTCTTCTTTCTTGTTTCTTCAATGACTCTTTCTACATATGCGTTCATATCATTTTCTCCTTCTGTTTTCAAAAAACACCACTGTATTTTATACTTATTTCACGCTGATGAAAACGCTTTTCTTTAAATGTAACTGTTTTCATGAATACAAAAATGAAAACAGAAGCATTTTCTTTCACTGATTGAAAAGAAATAATACAGCATACTCATATTCAGGGTTTCACCGAAACGTCGAGGACGGGTAATCAACATCAGTTTCTCAGGAATGACTGCGGAAATCAGTGCGGACTTATCCACAAAATATCCCTTTTCATCAATCAGTTCACAGAAATTATCTGTTTTTATAGAATCTTTTTCGTTCTGCATTATACATTACCAAATATTCTTTGTTTATATCAAAGAAAAAGCGAGGTGTACATCACACCACGCTTTTCATTGAATCAATCAGAGACCCTGTTCACAGAGCTTTCGTGCGGTCTCGTCCTGAACAGTCACACCACGTGCTTCCAGTTCAGCGATCTTTTCTGCGAATGCAGGAAGATACTTCTTATGAGCTACAAGCATCTCATCAAGCAGTTCCTGCGCACACTTGCCGTGCTGAACAAGAGGATTGATCTGGAAGGCTTCCAGAGCCTTGTTGTAGTTGCCTGTCAGAGCAGCTTCGATGATTGTTTCTTCCATTGCCTTCATCAGCTGAACCATACCACGTACTGCAGGTTCCATGTGGCCAAATGCCAGAGGTTCTGCGCCGTGACGTGTGATTCTTGCGGATACTTCAACGATGGAGTCAGCCGGCAGATCCGGTAATGCGCCCTTGTTTTCTGTGGAAACAACCATAACCTTTCCGGAATTATTGTAAATGGCATTGATTGTTTCGCAGGCAGCGTCACTGTAGTACTTACCGCCGCGCTTCTTCAGCAGTTCAGGCATTTCATGCAGTTCAGGATCCTTGTAGAGTTCGAACAGCTGATTTTCAACTTCCTTAACACTTTCAGCACGTGTTTCATGCTTGCCGAATTCTTCAATTTCCTTTGCCATCATTTCTGTTGTCAGATAGTAGTATCTGTGATATCCGCATGGCAGGCAGTCCATCGCAAGCAGCTGATCCAGCAGGAACTTTTCGTTCTGGATGTTTGCCATGTTGGACTTGTCATCTTCCATCATCTTATATGCAATCTGATGTGTGAGGTTTTCCCCTGTCCTGGAATCAAATACACGGTGGAAATGGAAGTGGTTCAAACCGGCAAATTCGAATGTCAGATCTTCTTCCTTCTTTCCAAGCATTTCCGGTTCCTGCATCATGATATTGACCGGAACATTACATAATCCAATGCATCTCTTCCATCCGCACTGCTTGATGACTGTTTCCGTAATCATACCGGATGGGTTTGTGAAGTTGATGAGCCATGCATTCGGGCACAGTTCCTTCATATCTTCAACGATTGCCTTGATAACCGGTGCAGTTCTAAGCAGCTTGAACATACCGCCTGCACCGTTTGTTTCCTGACCGAGCTGGCCATGGCTTAATGGAATTCTTTCGTCCTTGATTCTTGCATTCAGTAAACCGACACGGAACTGTGTTGTAACGAAGTCAGCATCCTTCAATGCTTCACGACGGTCAAGTGTCAGATGAACCTTGACATCATATGGAGAAGCATCCCACATTCTCTGTGCCAAACCACCGACGATGTTCAGCTTTTCTTCTCCTTCAGGAATATCCACGAGCCAGATTTCACGGATCGGAAGTGTTTCATATCTCTTGATGAAACCCTGCATGAGTTCTGGAGTATAGCTTGAGCCGCCTCCAATGGTAACGATTTTTACGCCTTTGTTTTCTGTCATTTTTAGTTTCTCCTTTATGGCCAGAAACAGGATATCGAAAAGGTGTTATAAAGAAAACAGATAGCCGGTAAAGTGGCACAAGTTTCCGGAATTTTATTTCTTTTCTTTATTTTTTCCGGAATTTTGTTACGATATAGACATGACAATACAGAACCAGTTAAAAGAGAAAGTAAACTTTTCCTCAACAGATATCACCATTGCGGATTATATTCTGTCCCATAAGGATGAAGTCGCTGAAATGTCGATTCAGAAACTGGCAGAGGAAACCTACACATCCACTTCAGCCATTATGCGCCTTTGTACACGCCTGAAACTGTCCGGATACAGACAGCTGAAAGTACAGCTGTCCAAGGAGATCACATCCCTTGACTCTGATTCCTTTCTGGATGATCCGAGTTTTCCGTTCCATATGGACAGTTCAACTGCCGAAATTGCCGCAAGCATCAAACGCATTATCGTTCAGACACTGGAAGAAGCCAGAAAAATGCTGTCCTCATCCGATCTGAACAAAGCTGCGGACATTTTCATGAAAGCCAACCAGAAGGCACTGTTCGGTATCGGAGATGCGTATCTCGCAGGTCTTTCCTTTCAGACAAGAATGATGCGTCTTGGAATCCATTTTCTTGCAACACCTGTTTATGGTGAACAGTACCACCTGGCAGACACATTGTCCAATAAGGATGCTGCATTACTGTTAAGTTATTCCGGCACTACCCAGATGACGCTGCAGTGTGCCAGAATCCTGAAGAAAAACGGTGTATATATTGTATCGATCACAGGTGACGGAACCTCTCCGCTGGCACGGCTCAGCGATGTCGTTCTTGTACTGCCTGCCAAGGAAAAGAAGTTTCACCGTATTTCATCCTTTTTCTCCCAATCATGCATGGACTACTATCTGAACATCCTGTATTCCCGTATCTATGTTCTGAACTACCGTGACTTTGCGGAAAGATCCATCGACTGACAGCACCTGACAGTGCTGTTTTCATTTCCCGGGAAAGCGATTCCCCGGGTAATAAGAAAAGCACGATTGAACTTCAACCGTGCGTATCTGATTTTCAATGATTTCTGATTAAACCAGTTCGATGTAAGCCATCGGAGCAGCGTCGCCCTTACGTACACCTGTCTTAACAACACGTGTGTATCCGCCCTTACGATCTGCATACTTAGGAGCTACATCATCAAATAACTTCTGCAGTACTGTCTGTTGTGTCTTTTCATCAGCGACTACATTGCGAATGAATGCAGCAGCCTGACGACGTGCAGCCAGGTCACCCTTTTTGCCGAGTGTGATTAATTCATCAACTACAGAACGCATATCCATAGCCTTAGCATATGTTGTCTCAACCTTTCCGTACATGATAACGGAAGTAGCGAGATTTCTTAACATAGCCTTACGATGATCAGCGTTTCTACCAAACTTACGATTCCACATTATACGTTCCTCCAACTAGTCAAAGGATTTGAAGCCAAGACCGAGATCGATCAGCTTATCCTTAACCTCTTTCAGTGATTTCTTACCGAGGTTTCTGACTCTCATCATTTCTTCCTCAGTCTTCTGTGTCAGTTCTTCAACTGTTGCAATGCCGGCACGCTTCAGACAGTTATAAGAACGTACAGACAGATCCAGATCTTCAATCATCATCTGCTGACCCTTATTCTGCGGCTCTGCGATGCCTTCTTTAATGACAGTATCCATATTAACAACGTCATCATTGATATTTGCGACAATATCAAGATGGTCAATCAGGATCTTAGCTGCAAGAGATAATGCCTTCTGCGGATTGATGGAACCATCTGTCCAGACTTCCATGACAACGGAATCATACTTGACGTTTTCACCTACACGTGTCGGTTCAACATTGTAGGCAACCTTTCTGATCGGTGTGAAGATAGAGTCTGTGTAAACTGTTCCGATACCCTGGGAATTACCCTGATTCATACGCTTGTTAATATCGGCGGAGATATAACCGCGGCCATTCTTGGCCTTCAGTTCCATCTCCAAGCACACATCCTTTTCAAGATGTGCAATTTCCAGATCCTTGTTCAGAATCTCAACCTGTGCTGGACAGATAATGTCTCCAGCTGTGATCGTGCATGGTCCCTTAGCGGAGATCTGCAGATCATAGACTTCATCGTCTTCAATCTTCATGACCAGCTTCTTCAGATTCAAGATGATCATGGACACGTCTTCTCTCACTCCGGAGATTGTTGTAAACTCGTGGTAAACACCATCAACTTTGATAGAGAAAACGGCAGCTCCAGGAAGGGAGGAAAGCAGGACCCTGCGGAGCGCATTCCCGATTGTTGTACCAAAGCCTCTCTCTAATGGAGAAAGCACGAATTTACCGTAGTTTTCAGAATCTACATACTCTGCTACTTCAAAATCGGCGCGTTCAAATTTCTGCATACAATCCTCCTGTTCTTCTTGATGTTTGATTATCCACGCGGTTTCTTAGGTGGACGGCAACCGTTATGAGGAATTGGTGTGACATCGTTAATCGCTGTGATTTCGAGTCCTGCAACCTGCAGAGAACGAACTGCGGATTCACGACCTGCACCAGGTCCCTTAACGTTTACTTCAACAGACTTTAAGCCCTGCTGAACAGCGGACTTAGCAGCTGCTTCTGCACAAAGCTGTGCAACGTATGGTGTGGACTTACGGGAGCCCTTATAACCTAAAGCACCAGCGGAGCTCCAGGAAATAACGTTACCTGCTTCATCAGAAATTGTAACGATTGTGTTATTGAATGTTGAATGGATATGAGCGACGCCCTTGGCGACGTTTCTCTTGACCTTCTTCTTACGAACAACGGCCTTTTTCTTGTTATTACCTGCCATGAGTAGTCCTCCTTACTTCTTCTTGTTAGCGACAGTACGACGTGGTCCTTTTCTTGTACGTGCGTTTGTCTTTGTGCGCTGTCCACGAACAGGTAATCCTCTTCTGTGGCGCAGACCACGGTAGCAGCCGATTTCCATTAAACGCTTGATGTTCAGCGCTGTTTCACGACGGAGGTCACCCTCTGTCTTGATGGAATCGATCTGGTTACGGATTGCAGTTTCCTGTTCATCCGTCAGTTCACTTGTTCTTAATGTTGCATCAACACCTGCAGCTTCAAGAATCTTCTTGGCAGTTGTTGGGCCAATACCATAAATATATGTCAAAGATACTCCAATAACCTTATTACGAGGAATATCGACACCGGCAAAACGTGGCATAGTTTACTCTCCTTATCCTTTCACTTATCCCTGTCTCTGCTTATGCTTAGGGTTCTCGCAGATGACCATAACAACGCCCTTGCGCTTGATCACTCTGCACTTATCACAAATCGGTTTAACTGATGGTCTAACTTTCATTTTATTTGCCTCCTCGGACAATTTGCTATTATAACAGAAAAAACATATTCTGTCTCTAAAAAATTGTGCTTACGTATTGCGAATATTCAGGAATGAAAAGGGAACTTGACCTCTTAAAATGCGAATGCCTGTGCATTCGGATTTTACAAGAAACGTAAGCGCGTTTCCTTTTGTAAACAAGTGAGTCCTGAGGGGAGAAAACTCCCCTCAGAATGACTTACCTGATTTTTTCCAGGGCTTCCTGAACCTGTGCGAATACCTCGTCTCTGGACTTCGATGCATCGATGTGTGTTACCACACCTCTTGCCTCATAGAAGTCAATCACCGGCTTGGTACTCTTTTCGTACTCATCCATACGGACTTTCAGCTGTTCGATTGTGTCATCCTTGCGCTGCTGCAGCTGGGAACCGCACACATCGCAGACACCTTCGACCTTGGATGGTTTTGTTGTGACATGATAGATTGCGCCACACTTAGGGCAAACCCGACGGCCTGTGATTCTTTCAGCCAGGGAGTCGAATTCAACTTCGAGTGCGAGTACACACTGTACATGCTTGCCTGTGGACTCTTCAATCTTCTCAAACGCCTGTGCCTGTACAAGTGTACGAGGGAAGCCGTCAAGCAGATATCCTTTTTCACAGTCCGGCTGTTTCAGTCTGTCTTCTACCATGGCGTTGATGACATCATCCGGAACAAGTTTTCCGGCGTCCATATAGGACTTTGCCTCTTCGCCCAACTTCGTATGATTCCTTACATTTTCTCTCAGCATATCACCGGTGGAAATGTGCGGAATATCATACTTTCTGAGGATGCTTTCGGACATTGTGCCCTTACCAGCACCCGCAGGACCCATAATAAGAATGTTCATGTGTATCTCCTCCTGATTATGATTATAATATCAATTCAGGAATCCGTGATACTGTTTTTGCGTTAACTGACCTTTTAACTGGTTCATCGTCTCCATGGCAACACCGACAACGATAATGATACCGGTACCGCCGATTGCGGAACTTGCCGGGAGGGATGTCACCATTGGCAGAAGATACGGAAGAACCGCAACAATTGTCAATGCAGACGCACCCAGAACCGTGATTCTGTTCAGTACCTTATGCAGATAGGTTTTTGTCTCTGTACCAGGACGGATACCAGGAATATAGGCACCGCTCTTACCGAGGTTATCTGCGATACGATCAGGATCAACCTGAAGATCCGTATAGAAGAATGTGAACAGTATGGTCAGTACTGCATAGATTGCCAGTCCCATCGGCTTGCTCAATGACAGGAAATTGCTCAACTTGTTGTAGAGATCCGTATTGAAGAAGCTGATGATAATCTGCGGCGCAGTCATGATTGACTGTGCGAAGATAACAGGAATGACAGAAGCACTGTTGATCTTCAGCGGCAGGTATGTAATATCCTTTCCGCCTCTGATGGATGTGCCGTTGGTGTACTGAATCGGAATCTTACGAACCGCTGTCTCCATGACGATGACAAAGACAATGATTGCAAGGAACATCAGACAGTACAGTGAGAACTGCAGGATGCCATTGAACATTTCACCCTGCGTGGATCCACCTGTCAGGACTTTGAATACCTGTACAAAGCTTGCCGGCATGTTGGAGACAATACCTGAGAAAATGATGATGGATAAACCATTACCGATTCCCTTCATGGAAATTCTGTCACCGAGCCATACAAGGAACATTGTACCGGCAGTCATGACTGTCGCGGTATACAGGTAACCAGACAGATTTGAATTTTCAAGAACCTGATACTGTACATCGAAACCGTAAACCAGGGAGAAGGCCTGTACAAATGACAGGACAACTCCGAGGTAACGGGTAATTTTTTCCATTTTCATTCTGCCGGCCTGTCCGGACTTTGTCATTTCCGTCAGAGCCGGAATGACATCCATGGACAGCAGCTGAATGATAATGCTTGCAGTGATGTATGGCGTAACACCCATTGCGAATACGCTCAGTTTTTCCAGAGCGCCGCCGCCAAGCAGATTCATCATACTCAGTACAGAGTTGTCAGAAATCTGGGAAGCAAGAGCATTTGCGTCTACACCTGGAACCGGGATAGCAGAACCGATGCGGTAGATCAGCAGCATTGCCAGAGTGAAGAGGATCTTGTTACGGATCTCCTTATTCTTCAGCAAGCTGACGAACGTGTGCATCATGATCAGAGCACCTCTGCTGTTCCGCCTGCTTCTTCGATTGCCTTAACTGCAGATGCAGAGAACTTGTCAGCCTTAACTGTCAGTTTCTTCTCCAGCTTGCCGCAGCCAAGCACCTTGACGCCGTCGAGGTGCTTCTTCAGCAGACCTGCAGCCTTGAGTGCTTCAAAGTCAACTGTAACACCGTCTTCGAATCTGTTGAGATCTTCAACATTGACAATCGCATATTCCTTGCGAGTGTAGTTTGTGAAGCCTCTCTTTGGCATTCTCTTGAAGTAAGGAGTCTGTCCACCTTCGAAACCGATAGCGACACCGCCGCCGGATCTGGCGTTCTGACCCTTCTGGCCCTTACCGGAAGTCTTACCTGTACCGGAACCAAGACCACGACCGATTCTCTTCTTTGTGAAGCGTGCTCCATCAGTAGCTTTCATTTCATTCAGTTTCATAACAGAGCTCCTCCTTATCTGATTTCGGCAACCTTCTTGCCGCGCATCTTAGCGATGTCTTCAACAGTTCTCATTTCCTTGAGAGCTGCCAGTGTTGCGTATACAACGTTTACGGATGTACGGGAACCGATGACCTTGGAGAGGACATCAGCGACACCTGCGAGTTCGAGAATGTTACGAACTGCACCACCGGCGATAACTCCGGTACCTGGAGCAGCCGGTGACAGGAATACTGTACTGGAACCGTGAGTTGCCTTTACGGAATGTGGTACTGTTCTTGTTCCTTCAACAAGGCTTACTCTGAATACGTTCTTGTTGGCAGCTTCTTCAGCCTTACGGATTGCGTCCGGAACTTCTGTTGCCTTACCCATTCCGAAACCGATACGGCCCTTATGGTCACCTACAACGACCAGAGCAGCGAAACGCATTGTACGTCCACCCTTTGTTGTCTTGGATACACGGTTGATGGAGACGACGACGCTGTCGAATTCTTTTGGTTCACGCTTCTTGAAAGTCTTACGGGCGTTACGCTGTCCACGTTCGGAATTCTTTTCCGGACGTGCTGTATTGTTTTCTGTTGGCATTGATCTTCTCCTTCCTTAGAACTTCAGTCCTGCTTCTCTGGCAGCGTCTGCCAGTGCCTGGACTCTACCGTGATATACATAACCGCCGCGGTCGAAACGTACAGCTTCAATTCCGGCTTCGAGGCACTTCTTGGCAACAGCCTCGCCGACCTTCTTTGCAGCTTCGATGTTTCCGCCGTTTTCAAGCTTCAGTTCCAGGGAGCTTGCAGCGACGAGTGTTGTTCCCTTTGTATCATCGATGACCTGTGCATAGATGTGTGCATTGGAACGGAACACATTTAATCTTGGGCAGTCAGGAGTACCGCTGACAACTCTGCGTACACGCTTATGACGGCGCATACGTTCTGCATTTCTATCTGTATTTTTCAGCATGTTCTTACTCTCTCCTTCCCATTACTTCTTGGCAGCTGTCTTACCTTCCTTACGACGTACGACTTCGTCAACATAACGAATGCCCTTTCCGCCATAAGGTTCCGGCTTCTTGACTGCTCTTACAAGAGCGGCGAACTGGCCGACATCCTGCTTGTCAATACCACTGACATTGATTGTTGTGTTATCCGGTACAGTGACCTGAACATTGGACGGTACTTCCAGATTGACTTCGTGGGAGAAGCCGACATTCAGTGTCAGTGTGTTGCCCTTTAATGCGCAGCGGTAACCGATACCGACAATCTTCAGAGTCTTTGTGTAGCCCTTGGATACACCTTCAACCATTGTTGCGAGCAGGGCACGTGTTGTGCCGTGCAGCTGTTTTGTAATCTTTTCGTCGTTAGGACGCTTGACTGTAATGATACCTGCGTCGATGACAATGTCCATCAGCGGGGAGAATGTCTTTGTCAGAGTTCCCTTAGGTCCCTTTACAGTCACTTCATTGCCTTCAGCTACGTTGATTTCAACGCCTTCCGGAATGGTAATCGTTTTATTTCCGATACGTGACATTCAATCTTATTCCTTTCCTGAATTACCAGACATAAGCGATGACTTCACCGCCGATGTGCTTCTTGCGTGCTTCTCTGTCTGTCATCATTCCGTTGGATGTGGAGATGATGGCAACTCCAAGGCCGTTCAGAACCTTAGGCAGGTTATCGCCCTTGGCATAAACACGAAGACCTGGCTTGGAGATTCTCTTGATGCCTGTGATGACCTTTTCACCACGAGGACCGTACTTCAGAGTAACGACGATTTTCTTCTCGATACCCTCGCCTTCAACGGCGTAATTTTCGATGTAACCTTCCTTTTTCAGGATCTTGACGATTTCGACCTTCACCTTGGAAGCAGGTGTTACATCAACAGCGGACATGTTTGCCTGGACTCCATTACGGATTCTGGTGAGCATATCAGCGATAGGATCTGTCATATTCATAATCGCGCTTCCTCCTTTATTACCAGCTTGCCTTCTTTACGCCTGGGATCTCGCCCTTATAAGCGAGCTCTCTGAAGCAGATACGACAAACCTTGTACTTTCTTAATACTGAGTGCGGACGTCCACATCTCTCGCAGCGAGTATACTCGCGTGTGGAGAACTTTGCAGGACGGGACTGCTTAACCTTTAAACTTGTCTTAGCCATGTAATGTTCTCCTCCTCTTACTTCGCAAACGGCATGCCGAGTCCCTTCAGTAAGGACTGAGCTTCCTTGTTTGTCTTGGCAGTTGTTACGATAACAATATCCATACCTCTGACCTTGCTAACCTTATCAAAGTTGATTTCAGGGAAGATCAGCTGTTCCTTGACACCGAGTGTGTAGTTTCCGCGGCCGTCGAATGCTGTTGTGGATACACCGTGGAAGTCTCTTACCCGTGGCAGGGAGATATTGAATAACTTGTCGAGGAATTCATACATTCTTTCGCCGCGCAGAGTAACCTTGCAGCCGATGGACATGCCTTCACGGAGCTTGAAGTTCGCAATGGACTTCTTCGCCTTTGTGATAACCGGCTTCTGGCCGGCGATCAGAGTCATTTCCTCATAAGCTTCATCGAGAGCCTTTGCATTTGCAATGGCATCACCGACACCCATGTTGATAACGACCTTGACCAGCTTTGGGCATTCCATAACGCTGGAGTAGTTGTATTCCTTCATCAGAGAAGGCTTTACTGTTTCATTGTACTTTTCCTGAAGACGGTTCATTACTTCTTAGCCTCCTTGACTTCGTTGCCGGACTTCTTGAAGTATCTGACCTTCACGCCCTTGTCGTTTACCTTGTAACCGACTCTTCCGGCCTGCTTTGCCTTCTTGTCGTAGAGCATGACGTTAGATGCATCGATTGGTGCTTCCTTCTCTACGATGCCGCCTTCAGGGTTTGCCTGATTCGGCTTTAAGGACTTCTTGATCATGTTGACACCTTCAACGATGATCTTGTTGTTCTTAGGATCTACGGACTTTACTTCGGAAATTGTTCCCTTGTAATGGCCGCTGATAACTTTTACTGTATCACCTGTCTTGATCTTCATATCCGGCCTCCTTATAGTACTTCCGGTGCGAGGGAAACGATCTTCATGTATCCCTTATCACGGAGTTCTCTAGCTACCGGACCGAAGATACGTGTTCCGACCGGTGTTCCGTCATCCTTGATGATGACAGCTGCGTTGTCGTCAAACTTGATGTAAGAACCGTTTTCACGACGAACACCATATACTGTGCGGGCAATAACTGCCTTGACAACCTGACCTGCCTTGACAGATCCGTTTGGAGAAGCACTCTTGACTGCACATACAACGATGTCACCGATTGTGGCGTTCTTACGCTTGGAACCGCCTAAGCATCTGATAACCAGTAATTCCTTGGCACCAGTGTTGTCAGCGACATTCAATCTGCTTTCGTTCTGAATCATTGCTTTCTACCTCCTGTGCCTTAAAGAATAACTGCCTTTTCAACGATCTTTACCAGACGGAAATGCTTATCCTTTGATAAAGGTCTTGTTTCCATGACTTCTACAACATCGCCCTTCTTGGCTTCGTTGTTTTCGTCATGAACCTTAAACTTTGTAGAGAACTTTACATGTCTGCCATATAAAGGATCAGCCTTAGATGTAGCGATCTCTACGACGATTGTCTTATCCATCTTATCGGAAACAACTACTCCGCGAAGGACCTTACGTCTGTTTCTTTCTGTCATTTTCTAGCCCTCCCTTATTCAGCAGACTGAGCGTTTTTACGTTCAGTAATAACTGTCTTGATTCTTGCGATTGTCTTACGGATATCTCTGATACGAGCCGGATTTTCCAGAGTGCCTGTAGCCTGAGCGAATCTCAGATCATACAGTTCTTCCTTCAGGGAAACAACTTCCTTTTCGAGCTCTTCATTGCTGAGGTCTCTGACTTCTTTAACGTTCATGATTACTTAGCCTCCTCGCCTTTCTTTACAAAGCGGGTCTTAACGCAGAGCTTGTTCGCTGCCAGTCTTAATGCTTCACGAGCAACTTCCTCGGAAACACCGGCAACTTCGAAGAGAATTCTGCCCTTCTGGACAACTGCTACCCAATGGTCCGGTGCACCCTTACCAGATCCCTGACGAACACCAAGAGGCTTGGCTGTCTTGGATAACTGTGGGAATACCTTGATCCAGACCTTACCGCCACGGTTCATATAACGTGTCATGGCTACACGCGCAGCTTCCAGCTGGTTGCTGCTGACATAAGCACCTTCGTCTGCCACAAGTCCGAATTCGCCGAATGCGAGTTCACGACCAGCCTTTGCACGGCCTTCGTAGGAAAGACGATGAGGTCTTCTGTACTTGGTTCTGTTAGGCATTAACATGATCAGTCGTTACCTCCTTCTGCCGGAGCTGCTTCAACTGCAGCTTCCTTACGGGAGTCGTTGCGACGGTTGCCTCTGTTGGAGTTTCTTCTGTCGTTACGACGGCCGTTTCTTCTGTCAGACTTTGCATGAGCAGGAGCTTCAGGTTCCTTGACCATCTGTCCAGGGAGAACTTCTCCACGGCAGATCCAGACCTTGACACCCAGCTTACCATAGGTTGTCTGAGCTTCCTCGCAGGCGTAGTCGATGTCACTTCTTAATGTGTGAAGCGGAACGACGCCTCTGGAATAACCTTCAGAACGTGCGATTTCAGCACCACCGAGTCTTCCCTTAGCCAGAGTCTTGATACCCTTGGCACCGGATCTCATTGTCTGCTGAATTGCCTTCTTCTGAGCAATTCTGAAGGACTGACGGTTTTCGAGCTGTTCGCAGATCTTTCTTGCAACAAGACGTGCATCCAGATCCGGATTGCCGACAGCGACGATATCCATCTTGACATTCTTGCCGTTTGTGAGCTTGGCAAGCTTGGCTCTTAACTTCGCAGCGTTGTCCTTGCCGTTTTCATCAGCCTTGCCGATGACAGCACCCGGACGTGCACAACGGATGATTACCTTGACATCCTTTGTGCCTGTACGTTCGATTTCAACTCTGGAAATGTAAGCATCCTTTAATTCCTTGTCCAGGAATGTACGGATCTTATTGTCTTCGTTCAGAAGATCTCCGAAATCAGCCTTGTTTGCGTACCATCTGGAATCCCATTCACGAATGACGCCTACGCGCATACCGATTGGACTAACTTTCTGTCCCATATTCCGATCTTCCTCCCTTATCTCTCATCACTGACTACTACAGTGATATGGCTTGTTCTCTTGAAAATGCTGGAAGCACTTCCCTTTGCTCTAGGCATGTATCTCTTCATGACCAGACCTTCGTCTGCGTAGCATGCCTTGACGTATAAGCTGTTTTCATCCAGCTGATTGTTATGTACTGCATTTGCAGCTGCGCTCTTGACTACCTTATAGGCTTCAGCAGCTGCCTTGTTCGGTGTGAACTTCAGAATTGCAAGTGCTTCTTCAACACTCTTGCCACGGATCAGATCCAGAGCAAGACGAGCCTTGCGAGGAGTAACACGAACAGTCTTTGCGGTTGCTTTTACATCCATCTTGTTCTATCCCCCTTATCTCTTGGTTGCCTTATCGTCGCCGTGACCGCCGAACTTTCTTGTCGGTGAGAATTCACCGAGCTTATGTCCGACCATATCTTCTGTGACATATACAGGAACATGTTCCTTGCCGTTATGAACAGCGAATGTGTGTCCAACGAAGTTTGGGAAGATCGTTGAACGGCGTGACCATGTCTTGATTACTTCGTGCTTGTTGGCAGCGTTCTGAGCTTCAACCTTCTTCATTAAGGAAGCATCACAGAACGGGCCCTTTTTCAGACTTCTTGACATTTCTCGATATCTCCTTTCAACTTACTTTCCGTTTCTTCTTCTTACGATGTACTTGTTGGACTGAGCCTTCGGATTACGTGTCTTGACACCCATAGCCTTCTTGCCCCATGGTGTCATTGGAGACTTACGACCTACCGGCTGTCTGCCTTCACCACCACCGTGTGGGTGATCGACAGGGTTCATTGCGGAACCTCTTACATGAGGACGTACGCCCATATGTCTGACACGGCCTGCCTTACCCCAGTTGATCAGGGAGTAGTCACCGTTGCCGACAACACCGACAGTAGCACGGCAGTTGTCGTGAACACGTCTTACTTCACCGGAAGCCAGACGCAGTGTGACGAATCCGCCTTCGGAACCGAGGATCTGTGCGGAACATCCTGCGGATCTTGCCAGCTGGCCGCCCTTGCCTGCCTTTAATTCAACGTTGTGAACGAATGTACCATCCGGGATGCTCTTCAGTTCCATTGCGTTGCCGACCTTGATGTCGACTGCCTCACCGGAGACAACAGTGTCACCGACATTGAGGTTTGCAGGGCAGATGATATAACGCTTTTCACCATCCACATAGTGGAGCAGAGCGATATTTGCGTTTCTGTTTGGATCGTATTCAATCGTAGCGACCTTAGCCGGTACGTTGTCCTTGTTTCTCTTGAAGTCGATGATTCTGTACTTCTGTTTTACACCGCCGCCCTGGTGACGGGATGTGATGCGGCCTGTATTTCCGCGGCCGCCCTTACCATGAAGCGGAGCGAGCAGAGACTTTTCAGGAGTAGACGTTGTGAGTCTGTTCTTGTTGTCCAGAGTGGACATGTTTCTGCGTCCGTTTGTGGTAGGCTTGTATTTTACAATTGCCATTTTCCTTTATCCTTTCGCATTTATCCGGAGATAGCGACTTCCTCCGATATTTTCAATTTCAGTCTTCCTTGTAGAGTTCGATTGTCTGTCCTTCAGGAAGTGTAACGACTGCCTTCTTGTAAGCAGATGTCATACCTGTGAAACGGCCGACTCTCTTCTTCTTTGGATGAACATTGATTGTGTTGACTGCAACAGGCTTGATGTTGTAGATTTCCTGAATTGCCTGCTTGATTGCAACCTTGTTTGCATTCTTTGCAACAACGAATGTTACCTTGTTTTCTGTTTCCTGAAGTCTGTTGGACTTTTCAGTTACTACAGGTCTGATGATGATATCACGTGCACTCATGCTGCGAATACCTCCCCTGCCTTAGCGGCTGCTGCTTCTGTGAACACGATCTTGTCTGCGTTCACGATGTCATAGACGTTCAGGCTGGATACTGTAACCAGAGCTGCATTTGGAATGTTTCTCATGGAGATGTATGCATTGTCGAAGTCTTCGGAAGAGTCAGCGACGAATAATGTCTTTCTTTCAAATCCGAGAGCTGCGAGTAATGCAACAGCCTTCTTTGTCTTAATCTCATCAAAGTTGAGATTTTCAAGAACTGCGAGGTTCTTTTCTGTGTTCTTTTCGCTGATTGCGGATCTCAGTGCGAGCTGTCTGACCTTACGGTTGAGCTTCATACCGTACTTTCTTGGATGTGGACCAAATGCGATCGCACCGTGTCTCCACTGTGTTGCACGTGTGGAACCCTGACGTGCGCGGCCTGTACCCTTCTGACGGAATGGCTTCTTACCTGTACCGGAAACAAACGCTCTTGTCTTTGTGCTGTGTGTTCCCTGTCTTAAGCCAGCCTGATAGACGAGGACTGCATCATAGATTGCCTGCTGATTTGGTTCAATTCCGAATACAGCGTCCGCAAGTTCGATCTGCTTGACAACCTTGCCTTCCTGATTTAATACATCAATCTGTGACATTGTTTATCCTCACTTTCCTGCTAACTCGGCGTTGATTGTTTCATCAACCTTTTCGAGTTCTTCTTCAACAGAAACACCCTTGTAGGAGATCAGCTCTACAGCTGGAACTTCCTTGACAGGCTTGACTGTTGTGTGGATTGTAACGAGTCCCTTTCTTGGACCTGGGATGTTACCCTTAACCAGAATGTATCCTTCTTCAGCATCAACCTTGATGACTGTCAGGTTCTGATTTGTTGTTGTTTCACAACCATAGTGACCAGGCATTGCTGTTCCCTTGTTGATAACGCCGTTGTTACGTCCGTTAGTAGCGAGGGATCCCTGATGTCTGATGTTCTTGGATCCACCGTGAGATCTTGGACCCTGGTGGCCGTTGTTACGAACGATTGTACCATTGTAACCGTGACCCTTGGATGTGCCCTGTACGTCGACAACATCGCCTGCCTTGAAGAGGTCAGCCTTGATTTCAGCACCGACTTCCAGATTCAGCATTTCATCATATCTGAATTCTCTGATGAACTTCTTTGGAGCTGTGTTGGCCTTTTCAGCATGTCCCTTTGCAGGCTTGTTGGAACGGTGTTCCTTAACATCCTCATAACCGACCTGAACTGCTTCATAACCATCAGTTTCAACAGTCTTCTTCTGCAGTACGACGTTTGGCTTAACTTCGACGACTGTTACAGGAATCAGAGCTCCATCGATCGTGAAGACCTGGGTCATACCAAGCTTACGTCCTAAAATAGCTTTCATTTCTTTCACCCTGTTCCTTTCTTACAGCTTGATCTCAATGTCAACTCCGGAAGGCAGATCCAGTCTGGATAATGCATCAATTGTTTCTGCACTTGGGCCGACAATTTCGATCAGTCTCTTGTGTGTGCGGATCTCGAACTGTTCACGAGAGTCCTTGTACTTGTGAACGGCGCGAAGTACTGTGATTACCTCACGCTCAGTAGGCAGCGGAACAGGTCCGACGATCTTCTTTGCGCCGTGGCTTGTTGCAGTCTTGACGATCTTTTCGCTGGCTGCGTCCAAGCTTCTGTTCTCGTAAGCCTTCAGACGAATTCTTACAGAGTTCTTTGCCATGAATTTTTCCTCCTTATATTCACTCCCATCTATCTTTGGGATCGCTCCGTGGAAATTCCCCGGTTATCACGCTAGCGTGACAACGCATTTCAGCGTGCCGGCAACCTCCCACTTCTTCGCGAGTGCTCAAATATACTACTACCGTTAAAACCGTATTGCAAGCCTTTTTTATCACTTTTGCAAAAAAGTTTCCGTGTCCACGCCTTCCAGCGTGTCATTTTATGTTTTTCCGACCGGATTCATCGGGATTTTACACACCTTACATAACGGTTTTCACATTCCATACCCGTAAACACAGAAAATGCCCGTGTCTCTAAGGACATCAGGCATCTCCTGGTATACATATTTCCCAAACGTAACCAGGCAAGGTTATTTATTCAGGATTCTTGAAAGGAATTCTTTTGTACGTTCATTCTTCGGATTGGTGAAGATCTCTTCCGGAGTACCTTCCTCCGCAATGACTCCCTTTTCCATGAACAGCACCTTGTTTGCCACATCCCTTGCAAAGCCCATTTCGTGTGTTACCACAACCATGGTCATTCCCTCTCTGGCAAGAGACTTCATGACAGCCAGTACTTCACCGACCATCTCCGGATCCAGCGCACTTGTCGGTTCATCGAACAGAAGTACTTCCGGATCCATTGCAAGGGCTCTGGCTATTGCGACTCTCTGTTTCTGTCCGCCGGAAATCTGATCCGGACGGGCATTGATGTACGGAGCCATGCCGACCTTTTCAAGATAGCGGATGGCATTCTCATGTGCCTCTTTTTTGGAGCGCTTCAGCACCCGCATCTGTCCGATCATGCAGTTCTGCAGAACTGTCATATTATTGAACAGATTGAATGACTGGAAACACATACCGACATGTGTTCTGTATTCATTCAATGATATCTTCTCATTGATGATGGATTTATCGTGATACAGAATATCTCCGGATGTCGGTGTCTCAAGAAGATTGATGCATCTCAGCATCGTGCTCTTACCGGAACCGGAAGCTCCGATCACACAGGTCACATCGCCTTTCTGAACAGAAGCGTTGATATCTTTCAGAACGACATTGGCGCCAAAGGCTTTGCTGAGGTGTCTGAGTTCAATCACGTTTTCCATCATTTCTCTCCTCCTCTGGTTTCAATGTGCTGTTCATCGTAGTTGGATCCCTTATGCGGAGCGTTCAGCGTACCTGAAGTCGGGGACAGCTGATCGGCTGTTGCCAGTTCGTAGCTTGACTTTCCGGCAAGTTTCTTTTCCCACAGGCGAAGCAGGAAGGAGGATGCCAGTGTCAGTGTCAGATAGGCAATCATTTCAATGACCGCACTTGGGAAGTACTGATACGTTGCGCCGGTAACGGACTTGTGTACCGCAAACAGTTCCGTAAAGGAAATCATGAACATGACGGATGTGTCCTTGATGTTGATGATGTAGTTGTTTCCGATCTGCGGAAGAATATTACGCAGAGTCTGAGGAAGAATGACATACAGCATCGTCTGTACATGGGACATGCCGATGGCCTTGGCACCTTCCGTCTGACCTCTGTCAATGGAAAGAATGCCGCCGCGGACCGTCTCCGCCATATAGGCACCGGTATTGATGGATACGACAAAAATGGAACATACCCATGGATTGGAAAAGTTCAGAGCGCCGTTTGTCATATAGCTCAGACCATAGTAGAAGAATACCGCCTGCAGCACCATCGGTGTACCGCGGAAGATTTCCACATATGCACGGATAATACCACGGATCAGATAGATCAACCCCTTTTTGACAGGATTGTCTTTTTTATTGACCGGAATCGTCTGAAGAATACCGCAGATGAATCCGATCACACAACCCAGTACTGTACCGATAAACGCAAGCAGAATCGTATTCTTCACACCGCTGAGGTATGAACCACTGTATTTCGCCCAGATTTTCGCGATATCCGCAAACAGTTTCGTCAGGACCACGATTATTCACCTACAGGCTGAATCTGGATTGCCTCATTCATCAGTTCGTTGAAGTCATCTTCTGTCATTTCACCAAGAACGGCATTGATCTTGTCAACCAGAACAGAGTTTCCCTTCCTGACGGAAACACCGATATTGACATTTTCCTGTCTTTCCTGATCAGAGAACTGGAAGTCGCCGTCTGTACCTGTGAAGTCAAGAATTGTCATATCATCATACGCTTCAACCGCACCCATGGCTGTCGGGAGGTCAGTAACAACAAAGTCAACCGTATTTGTTTCCAGCGCCATTAACATGGCTGGAGCTGTTTCACTTGCTGTGGCAATTGTAACACCGTCCATCTGCGGCAGGCAGTTTTCATACCAGATTGTAGCGATCTGCGCTGTACCTGTCTTACCGGAGAAGTCGTGGATGGACTTTGCGGAAGTCAGATCGGAATCACTCTTGACCAGGATCGCAAAGCTTGCATAGTAGTACGGACCTGCGAAGTCAACCTGTTCGCTTCTTTCCGCAGTCATGGACTGACCGGCGATTGCCGCATCGATCTTGCCTGTCTGTACTGCCGGTACCAGGGAATCCCAGTCGGAACGGATGATCTTCAGATCCCATCCGTATGTATCCGCAATCTTCTTTGCGATCATGACGTCGTAACCGTTGGCGTATTCGTTTGTGCCGTCAATCGGAACTGCATCGTTGGAATCATCCGGCTGTGCCCAGTTGTATGGTGCGTATGCACATTCCATGGAAATTGTGAATACACCATCCTGTAACAGACCGTCTGCGGACAGGGAACCTGTTGTGTTGCTGCCTGCGTTGGAAGATGCAGCTGTGCCTCCGCACGCCGCAAAGCTGATGCTCATGGCACCTGCCAGTAATGCTTTTGTAAATCTGTTCATGTTTTTCATCTCCTCTTTTCACATATAAAAATCGCATGTGCTATCACATACGATCAGTTGGCTCATCGATACATAATAGCGCCTCTTCTTGCGAAGGAGTGATATGGGTATTTCCCATATCCCCACACAGACCGTATGCCTGCGGCTGCGTTCGGCGATGATTGCCTTTGGCGAAGTTCAACGTCTGCCGACTCCCTTCGTTACTCATCTACATCGCTACCTCTATCACTTGATTTTTACTTTTCTTATACTACATGCCTGAGCCGGACATGTCAATGATTTACGCTGAATTTGGTGTATTTACTGCTTTCCGACAAGGTCGGACAACCATTTTTTCATCTGTTCCTGATCCTCAGGAGATGAAAGTGCTCCCTTTTGCGTCGTTGTATATGTCGCATAGGCATTGGCGTAATCAAGATACTGTCCCAGTTTTGACCGGTCCAGTCCCTTCAGATCACTGACGCAATCCCGCAGAAGCTGATATTCAAATGCTCCTTCTTTCCCCATGGTAATGAACACGCACTCCACATTTCCCTGAAACAGCACGCGAGGTAATCCTGGAGTTCAATGTCGGTACAACCACGCCGATCATACCGCTCTGTTTGGCATTCAGACGTGCAAAGGCATTCGGACGGTAATCATATTTCTTAATGATCCTTCTGATTTTTTCCTGTGTTTCCTGTCCGATACTGCCGCCATTGAGGTAGCGTGATACGGTACTTTTACTGACATTGGCCTTTCCGGCAATGTCCTGAATCGTCATTTTCCCCATGAACAACATCTTTACTATTGGTTTATTCTAGCAGACATTCCCAAAATGGAACATCCTATTCGCTGAAGTGAATCCTGATATGCGGATTCTCATCCGCACATCTTCCAAGCACAAGCAATACCTTAAAGGCATAGCCGGAAGAAGTGATTTCCCGAATACATGCATGTGTCAGCAAGATATCCGTGTCATCCTGAACTTCGCACAACAGATCATGAACGGCATCCAGATTTTTTCCGAATTCCGGAGGAAAGGAAAAGATCTCATGCATATATATACTCATCGAGTTGCGGTCTTTGATTCTCGAGGCATCAAGATATACGGTTTTCATTCATTTCCTCCTTCATACAGAAGTTCAAATGTTTCATAGTGATCCTCTGTATAGTATATATCCCAGTCATCCGAGTAAACAATACGCTTCGCTCCGCGTGAGGTACTGTGCAGCGTATCAATATCACATTCATAATAGGAATCCTCTTCAGGCAGGATTCCTTCATAATTGCCGAACACGTCACCACCGATACACATTCCCTCAACAATCACGGAAAGGGCTCCGCCTTCCCATCCAAGTTCTCTCGCCTCTGCTTTTGTCATGTAGTTGGAAGGCAGCTCATGATATGTGTACAGGTATTCCGCCACATCATTCTTCTGATCATAAACACCGTCCCGTTCAATGACCGCAGCCGGCCGGGGTGTGCATCCGACCGTAAACAGTGACAGAAACAGAATCTGAAACAGTCTTTTCATATCACATCATCCTCACAGAAACAGCTTCTCTATCTCTTTGAAGGAATGAACAACCGTAATACCCGGATAGTATGTCATTTCCTTCCGTTCCACACACATCCATACCGGAACCATCCCTGCTTTGACTGCACCTGATATATCCTTGTAAAAGGTATCACCGATAAAAGCAATCTCTGATACAGGCAGTCCAAGCCTCGTAGCCGCAATTTCAAAGATTCTCCTGTCCGGTTTCTGTATTCCATAATCACCGCACACAATCAGTTCATCCACATATTCATCAAAGTGCAGCTCACAGATCTTTGATCTCTGGAATACCGAATCCCCGTTGGACAGAATCCCGAGTCTGTATTTCCTTCTCAGTTTCCGCAGTGTTTCATAGCTCCCTTCCATCGGCATCTGAAACCGGTGGAATTCCTCCGCCCAGGTTTTTCCACATGCGTCCACATCAATATCCGGCAGATAATTCTCTTTCAGCTTACTGAACACATATCCTTTCCCGGCATGTCCATACTGATCCCAGTAAAGGCACTGCTGTACAATTTCCTCAAATTCAATGGATGCAGGATCCAGATCGGACAATTCCTCTATCATCCACCGGTACATTCGATATGCAGATTCAAACCGGTTGGAAAGCGTACCGTCATAATCAAAAATCATTCCTCTGATCGTCATATATGTCTAAACTCCTGGCTTCCATTATATCCTACTACGGAATAGATCACATCTTTAAAGATAATCATCAGGGGACAGTCAGCTCTTCTGATTTTCCCCCTCACACAAATGGAACACTGTCGGAAACTCTATAGGGTGATAAACAATGCTCAATAATAATAGGAAGAAGATCATAAATCAGTAACAGATCATTCGCCAGCACCCTTCCGACTCTGCTGTTTCCATCCGCAAACAGGTGAATACGCTCAATATCATTATGTGCATGTACAGTCCTGGTAATGATGTCTTCCGGATCCGCCGGTAACGCAATCATGGTTTTTGTACTCTCCAGGCCTTTCTCCATTGATGACATGACTTTTTTCATCGTACGTGCCTTTGGTCAGAAGTTTATGCATTCTGCGGATCAGCTCATCAGAGACTGGAGAACGAACCGCAGCCTGTTTAACCATCAAATCATAACAGTCTTTCAGATTCTGTATTTCGAGCAGCGTTTTCAGATCTCCCGTGTAGGAACTGACTCCCCGTTTTCAAATATTTCTCTTGTGTCCGCTTATGTAATCCTGTCATTTTCAATCATACCTTCACCCGCCAGAGATCGCATAAAAAAAAGAGATCCTCAACCGAGAATCTCCTATGTTGTAACAGTGAGCTGATTAAGCTTCGATTTCTGTGATGGAACCGGAACCTACTGTACGGCCGCCTTCACGAATGGAGAACTTTGTTCCGTTTTCGATAGCGATCGGAGCGAGCAGTTCAACTTCCATGATGACGTTGTCACCAGGCATGCAGAGTTCTGTGCCTTCTGGAAGTGTGATAACACCAGTAACGTCTGTTGTTCTGAAGTAGAACTGTGGACGGTAGTTGGAAACGAACGGTGTATGACGTCCGCCTTCTTCCTTAGTCAGAACGTAAACCTGAGCCTTGAACTTTGTGTGAGGTGTAACGGAACCCGGCTTAGCGAGAACCTGTCCACGTTCGATCTGGTCACGGTTGACACCACGGAGCAGAGCACCGATGTTGTCACCAGCCTGAGCATAGTCCAGAGTCTTTCTGAACATTTCGATACCAGTAACGACAGTCTTAGCTGTTGGCTTGATACCAACGATTTCAACGTCATCGTTCATGTGGAGGGAACCACGTTCAACACGTCCTGTAGCAACTGTACCACGACCTGTGATTGTGAAGACGTCTTCAACTGCCATTAAGAATGGCTTATCGTTGTCATGAACTGGGGATGGGATGTAGGAGTCTACAGCGTCCAACAGTTCCTTGATTGCAGGAGTCCACTTTGCATCTCCCTGCAGAGCCTGATATGCGGAGCCACGAACAACCGGGCAGTTATCGCCATCGAAGCCATATTCAGACAGAAGTTCACGAACTTCCATTTCAACCAGGTCAATGAGTTCTTCATCATCAACCATGTCGCACTTGTTCAGGAATACAACGATGCTTGGAACGCCTACCTGACGAGCGAGAAGAATGTGTTCACGTGTCTGTGGCATTGGTCCGTCTGTTGCAGCAACAACGAGGATTGCACCATCCATCTGAGCAGCACCAGTGATCATGTTCTTGACATAGTCAGCGTGGCCTGGGCAGTCTACGTGAGCGTAGTGTCTGTTAGTTGTCTGGTATTCAACGTGAGCTGTGTTGATAGTAATACCACGTTCCTTTTCTTCCGGAGCACCGTCGATCTGGTCGTAAGCTTCGAACTTAGCCTTACCATCTTCAGGGTGTTCAGAAAGATACTTTGTGATTGCAGCTGTCAGAGTTGTCTTACCATGGTCTACGTGTCCGATAGTACCAATGTTAACATGCTCTAAGCTTCGGTCAAAATGTTCCTTTGCCATGTTAGTTTTTCTCCTTTTGAATTTCCTTTTTTATTCAGTATGCCTCCATTTTACTTGAAGGCATACTAAATATCAACTTTTAGTTTGCTGAACGGGCAGCGTTTTTCTCAATAATTTCCTTGGCGATATTCTTCGGAACTTCTTCGTAGTGATCCATCTGCATAACGAAGATTCCACGTCCCTGTGTAAAGCCACGGAGGTCTGTTACGTAACCGAACATCTGTGCCAGCGGTACAAATGCCTTTACCTTGATTGCGTTTCCTGTTTCTTCCTGTTCACGGATCTGGCCACGGCGCTTTGTAACGTCGCCCATGACTGCACCGAGGTATTCGGATGGAGCAGTGATTTCAACAGCCATGATCGGTTCCAGAATCTTTGGAGCACACTTCTTGGCAGCTTCCTTCAGTGCCAGAGAAGCAGCGATCTTATATGCCTGTTCGGAAGAGTCGACATCATGGTAGGAACCGTCGAACAGTTCTGCACGGATGTCAACGACCGGATAACCAGCCACAAGTCCGTTTGGAAGAGCTTCTTCCAGACCCTGCTGTGTAGGCTTGATGAATTCCTTCGGAATGGATCCGCCGACTGTCTGGTCTTCGAACTCAAATCCCTTACCCGGGTTTGGCTTGAATCTGATCCATACGTCACCGTACTGACCATGACCACCGGACTGTCTGACGAACTTACCCTGTACTTCAGCTTCAGCGCTGATTGTTTCACGGTAAGCAACCTGTGGAGCACCTGCTGTAGCTTCAACCTTGAATTCACGTCTCATACGGTCGAGGATGATATCCAGCTGTAATTCACCGACACCGGCGATGATTGTCTGGCCTGTTTCCTGGTCTGTATATGTCTTGAATGTCGGGTCTTCTTCAGCGAGCTTCTGTAAAGCAACGTCCATCTTCTGGGAGTCTGCCTTTGTCTTAGGTTCAACGGACATTTCGATAACCGGTTCAGGGAATACCATCCGCATCAGTTCGATCGGATTGTTTTCATCACACAGTGTATCGGATGTTGTTGTGACCTTCAGACCGACTGCACCTGCGATATCACCTGTATATACTTCATCGATATCTGCACGGTGGTTGGCATGCATTCTGACAAGACGTCCGAGTCTTTCTCTCTTGCCCTTTGTTGCGTTGAGAACGTAGGAACCGGATGTAGCGTGACCGGAGTATACTCTGAAGTATGTCAGACGGCCGACAAACGGGTCAGTTGCGATCTTGAACGCAAGAGCGGAGAATGGTTCATCATCGGAAGGATGACGGCAGGATTCCTCACCGTTTGGTAATGTACCTGCGATTGCTTCGATATCTGTTGGTGCAGGCAGATAGTCTACAACTGCATCCAGCAGCAGCTGAACACCCTTGTTCTTATATGCGGATCCGCACATAACAGGGAAGAATTCAGAAGTCATGACACCCTTACGGATGGCAGCCTTGATTTCATCAACTGTCGGTTCTTCACCTTCCAGAACCTTCATCATCAATTCATCGTCGTAGTCAGCGATTGCTTCGAGAAGTTCCATTCTCTTTTCTTCTGCTTCGTCCCTGAACTGATCTTCAATTTCGATTTCCTTGATATCTGTACCAAGGTCATTTGTGTACATGATCTGCTTCATTGTAACAAGATCAATGATTCCACGGAAACTGCTTTCAGCTCCGACAGGCATCTGAATGGCAGCTGCCTTTGCGCCGAGTCTGTCGCCGATGGAGTTGACGCTCATCCAGAAGTCAGCACCTGTTGCGTCCATCTTGTTGGAGAAGACGATACGTGGTACGTGATATTCGGAAGCCTGTCTCCATACTGTTTCTGTCTGAGGTTCTACACCTGCTTTGGAGTCAAGAACTGTTACGGCACCGTCGAGTACGCGCAGGGATCTTTCAACTTCAGCTGTGAAGTCGACGTGACCTGGTGTATCGATGATGTTGATCTGGCAGTCTTTCCAGTGACATGTTGTCGCAGCGGAAGTGATTGTAATACCACGTTCCTGTTCCTGCGCCATCCAGTCCATCTGAGAAGCGCCGTCGTGAGTCTCACCGATCTTATAGATCTTACCTGTGTAATACAGAATACGCTCTGTTGTCGTTGTCTTACCGGCATCGATGTGAGCCATAATTCCGATATTACGAATCTTATTTAATGGGAACTCTCTTGGCATGCATTTCTCCTTCCTGTGAAATTACCAACGATAGTGAGCAAATGCCTTATTTGCTTCAGCCATCTTATGAACGTCTTCCTTCTTCTTGACAGAAGCACCTGTGCCGTTAGCGGCGTCCATGATTTCGTTAGCGAGACGCTGTTCCATTGTGGATTCATGTCTCAGACGTGCATAGTTAACAATCCATCTCAGGCCTAATGTCAGTTTTCTTTCAGCGCTGACTTCAACCGGAACCTGGTAGTTTGCACCACCAACACGTCTGACCTTCAGCTCAAGCTGAGGCATGACATTGTCGAGTGCCTTTTCGAAAACCTCCATTGGGTTCTCGCCTGTCTTCTTTTCAATATCTGCGAATGCATCGTACAGAATTGTCTGTGCTGTGCCGCGCTTACCATCGATCATGATCTTGTTGATTAACTTTGTAACCAGCTTGGAGTTATAGATTGGATCCGGCAATACGTCACGCTTTGCAATATATCCTTTTCTTGGCATATTATTTCTCTCCTATCTATCTCTTACTTCTTTGGCTTCTTTGCACCGTATAAGGAACGGGACTGCTTTCTTTCGTTAACACCTGCACAGTCGAGTGTGCCTCTGATGATGTGGTAACGGACACCTGGCAGATCCTTGACACGTCCGCCTCTGATCATTACGACGGAGTGTTCCTGCAGGTTGTGGCCGATGCCTGGAATGTATGCTGTAACTTCCATACCGTTGGATAAACGGACACGGGCATACTTTCTTAAAGCAGAGTTAGGCTTCTTAGGAGTCATTGTACCGACACGGGTGCAGACGCCTCTTTTCTGAGGTGCACTTAAGGATGTCGGACGATTCTTAAGAGAGTTGAATCCTCTGTTTAATGCAGGGGACTTTGACTTGTAAACTTTATCAGTACGTCCTTTACGTACTAACTGGTTTATTGTTGGCATGTATATTCTCCTTTCATTGGGTTATGCACACAGTACCGTGTGTGTCATCTCTTAGACTAAATTCAGGCTTTCACGCAGGATGAAAGCCACTTTTCTAAGCACGTAAAATATTACCCTTGCCCTCATCCCATGTCAACACTTTTCTGCAAAAATTTCATATCCACAGATCCATGCGTGCCAACAATGTGATTTTGGCATATTTATGCACTCTGTTCAAGCAGGTCCGTGAAAATGGAATGTAAAATGTAAATCAAGTGCAAATTTTTTCAGAAAATATTCTTGACATATTTCATAAACAGTTTTATAACATTTACATTCAACAGCGACGATCGGGAAAAGTACCTGAGAAGAGGCTCACAGTGAGTGAAGGACAGTGCAAACTTCACAGCGGAGGCTCAGCGAAAGAACACCCGGGAGCTTCAGGGTCGAAATGGAAAAGAGTAGGCCCTGACGGCAACGGACCGTTATATGACCGTACGATATTACTGGATATCGGAAAAGTGATCAGTTATTGTACTGATAATATGGGTGGCACCGCGGAGCTCTACAGTCCTTCGTCCCATGGTTTGGGATGATTGACTGTTTTTATTTGAAAAAGGAGAAAACACTATGTGCGGATTACTTGTATCCACGGATCCGATGACTGATCTGAAAGCTTTTGAAAAAGGACTTGAAACACTGCAGGACCGCGGTCCTGACGCATCCAGAATTGAAATCGTTGACGGCTGTCCGATGGGATTTGCCAGACTTGCGATTATGGGCCTTCACGAGGAAGGCATGCAGCCGTTCCATCTTCATGGATCCGCTGCCGTCTGTAACGGTGAACTCTACGGTTTCCGTCCGGTTAAGAAAGAACTGGAAAAACACTATACATTCATGAGTGATTCCGACTGTGAAATCATTCTGCCTCTGTACGAAACATATGGAACAGACATGTTCGTAAAGCTCGATGCCGAATATGCGATGGTATTCTATGACGCAAAGGAAAAGACATGGATTGCCTCCCGTGATCCGATCGGCATCCGCCCTTTATTCTACGGATATACGGAAAGCGGAAAGATCGCGTTTGGTTCCACTGTCAAATCCCTGCTTCCGATCGCAAAGGACATCATGCCTTTCCCTCCTGGAACATATTATAAGGATGGCGAATTCATCCCTTATACAAAGATCTGGGAGGCTAAGGAAGTAAAAAAGGAAAGCATTGATGAGGTATGCGGACATATTCATGACCTTCTGATAGAAGGTGTACGCAAGAGAATGGATGCTGACGCTCCGGTCGGCTATCTGCTTTCCGGCGGTCTGGACTCCTCTCTTGTCTGTGCCATTGCCCAGAAGATGAGCGATAAACCGATCCGCACATTTGCCATCGGTATGGACAAGGATGCCATTGACCTGAAGTATGCAAAACAGGTTGCGGATTATATCGGCAGCGATCATACCGAAGTCATTATCACAAAACAGGATGTTCTGGCTGCCTTGGATCCTGTCATCACAGCGCTGGAATCCTGGGATATCACAACCATCCGTGCTTCCATCGGCATGTATCTGTTATGTAAATACATCCGTGAACACACAGACATCAAGGTTCTGTTTACCGGTGAGATTTCCGACGAACTGTTCGGATACAAATATACCGACTTCGCACCGGATGCCGAATCCTTCCAGAAAGAAGCGGAAAAGAGAGTCCGCGAGCTGTACATGTATGACGTACTGCGTGCAGACCGCTGCATTTCCTCCAACTCCATGGAAGGAAGAGTTCCGTTTGGTGACCTTGCCTTTGTCAGATATGTCATGTCCATTGATCCGGATATGAAGATGAACCACTACCACATGGGTAAATACCTGCTCAGACATGCATTTGAGAAAGACCATCTCCTGCCGGAATCCATTCTGTTCAGAGACAAGGCGGCTTTCTCTGATGCGGTCGGTCATTCCCTGGCGGATGATCTGAAGGAATATGCGGAAACATCCTATACGGAACAGGAATTCGCACAGGAAGTCAAAGGGTATATCACACATACACCTTATACAAAGGAATCCCTGCTGTACAGAGATCTGTTTGAATCACATTACACAGGGCTTTCCGATCTGATCGTTGACTTCTGGCTTCCAAACCAGACCTGGGAAGGATGCCATGTCACAGATCCATCCGCAAGATATCTGTCCAACTACGGCGCAAGTGCCTACTGATCCCGTCAGTCGTATCTCCATCCATACCTACAGACTGACATGCATAAAAGCCATTCACTCTCTATCTGTTTCCCTCGCAAGTTCAGACAGAGAATGAATGGTTTTCTTTCTGTATCCGTGCATCATGTGCACTTTGTGTACAGAAGTTTTTTTACTGTATATTGATCATGTGAAGATATCGCTTCAGAAAGGAATTCTCATGACAATACGAACAGACAAACAGACATGTGCGTATGCACTGCTTTTCCGACTCTCCCTGCTTGCCTTCTTTGCCTCTTTCCTGTCCTTTGTCACATTCTCGCATAAGGAAAATACTTTTCTCAGTATCAGTCTGATCCTGCTGTGTGTCGCCTGTGTTCCACTCTCATTTTTCTGCCGGTACCGGATGATCAGTGCACACCAGAAGTACATCAGCGCCAATCCTCTTTCTAAAGAGGAAACACAACAGCTTCAGAATCAGATAAAATCGGGCTTGGGCAGATCATCCGCCGCATTGCTGTTCAGACAGATTCCTTATGCCGGTCTGACTGTACTTCTTATCTTCATCAGTATCTCAGAATCCTTTCCTGTCAATGCTGTACTGATTGCACTGGATCTACTGATGCAGGTCATGTTCAGAAATGCGGAGAACGAATACCTTGCATTACGTTATCTTCAAGCCCATCATCTTTCATCAACTTCAGCTTCGTGAAAAACGTCCATAATAATAAATCAGCTGTCAGGTAAAACGTGACGGAATGAATACAGGGGAATGCACACGTATTCCCCTGTATTTTATGTTCCTGT
>JBJEFE010000042.1:43195-102250 GCA_051873755.1 Bulleidia sp.
CATGGTTCTGTTCATTTCCCAGGTACCGCTTTATTTTTCATGCTTTTCTTTCAAATGATTTTCTGCAGTTTGGACAGTGAATTTCCACTTTTCCCCTGCCACGCGGCACACGCACCATCTGTGCGCATTCCGGGCACAGGAAGTAATGATACTCCCTGTCCTTCAGATTCAGCTTTAAGACTTTGAATGTACGTTTCACCCTTGTCAGAAATGTCAGATACTTTGTATTCTCGATACTTCTTTTCACAATATTCTTCGAAAATGTGCGGTACAGCTGATAAATCAGTACTGCATCCACAACAAGCATGACATACATACTGATGGAACGTGGAAGAAACATCGAAATCACATTCACCGCAACACACGCCCACAACATGTGAATGCCGAATTTGTCCACGCCATACCTTCCGTACATGAATCTGCGGAATCTGCCCATCAGTTTATTCAGCATTGTTCCATGGCTCCAGTCATCTTTCTTGTGATATCCACAAGCTTCAGAGCATCTTCTTCACCAAGGTTTTCAAGCAGCTTTGCACAATTGGAGCGGATTTCCTCAAGAAGTCTGACTCCTTTTTCTCTGCCCTTTTCCGTTGCGACAACAATTCTCTTTCTTGAATCTCTTTCATCAACCTTGCGTTCCACCATGCCCTGCTTTTCCAGGTCATTGAGGATCACTGCCATGCGGGAAGTCGCTACAGCAATATAGGAGCTCAGTGTACCGGCATAGACAATGCCTTCATTACTGCGGGCAAGACGGATCAGAACCATGTTTTCCGGTGTGAAGTATTCTCTTTTGAGATTCCTGTAACCGGCATGGAAACCTGTTTCCGCAATACCAAGCAGTTCATCAGCGATCATTTCATAATTCATATACGCACCTCCCTTTTCGCTAAATATATTAGCTATTTTAATGATCTGATTTTTCATTTCAACTCATTTCACATTCTTTCACGTAATGTTCAGTCCCTCCCAAAACCTACATTTCACATTTTCACAATTCTATCACAATTTATTTTTCTCGTATTTTTTATTGAAGTTTTTATTCTACAAATGTAGAATATAACTATACTACATTTGTAGAGGAGGTCACCATGAAACACGAATATTCAAAACTTCCGGATGGAGAACTGGAAATCATGCAGGCAATATGGAAATGTGGCATTCCTGCAGAGAAAGAGGAAATCCTTTCCCACCTCAATAAGGATAATCCACCTGCCTTGACTACATTACTGACAATCCTGACACGACTTTGCGACAAAGGATATATCCGGATTGAAAAACATGGCAGACGAAGCCGGTATATTCCACTGGTATCCCAGCAGGAATACCTTTCGATCCAAAGCAGATCCTTCCTTGATCGACTCTGTGAAGGCAGGATCTCTCTGTTTGCCAATGCACTGTGCGACAGCGGATTATCAAAACAGGAACTGAAGGAACTGGCAAAAATGCTTGAAGGGAATGATTCCGATGAATGATTATGACTTCATGGTGCTGCTGATCAGCCTGTTATATGCCGTTGTGCTCGGATTCAGTCTGTACCATGCTGAGAAAAAACAGAAGAATCACCAACGCGGGTTTATCAATGATTCCAACCTTCTCCCATACTCTCTTCCGTTTTTTGTTCTTGTATTATGTATTCTGATTCCGTTGTTTCAGCCAACACGGATCGCAGATTTTCTGATCCAGGGTTTCTTCAATATCTTCTGTGTCATCTTTGTTTACTATCTGATTCTTCTTTCCTTTCTCCCATTCATCCGCAAATACCTTTCCATCACATCCATTGTGACACTGTGGACATTACCGAACCTTTTATATCTGGGCTTTAATATCGTTCGATATGCACACCCTTTATGGATCATTGAAACACCAGGAAAACTCATGTATATCCTGTGTGCGGTATGGCTGATCGGCTTTGGATGTGTTATGGTACATGCAATCCTGGATCATCTTGCCTGCCGCAGACAGATTCTGCAGGATGCACAGCCATTACAGGATGAAGCCATGGAAACATGCATGAAGGAAGTCATGGAGGAGCTGCAGTATAAACGGAGAATGCCTGTTACAGTCATATCACCTTCCATCACATCCCCGTGTTCCATCGGTCTGTTTCCATGGTCGATCCGCCTTGTTTTACCAAAGAAGGAATGGAAACCGGACGAGATCAGATTCGTTCTGCTTCATGAACTGATTCACCTCAACCGTAATGACCATTATGTCAAATTCTCTCTTGTATTCATGACTGCCATCTGCTGGTTCAATCCGTTCATGTGGAAAGCCATGCGGAAAAGCGCTCAGGATATAGAACTGAGCTGTGATGAACAGGTACTTGCGTGTATGGATCAGGATGAAAGGAAACAGTACGCGGAAATCATCCTGCATACAGCAGGAATTCAGCGTGGTTTTACAACAAACCTTTCTGCCGACGCACAATCACTGAAATACAGGCTTGCCTGTATTATGCATCCAACCATCCGGCGAAGTGGTGCCTTGGTATGTTCTGCCGCACTGTGTGTGACGATGCTTGCCTGTGGAATGTTCAGCTTTGCCTATGATCCGCAGCCCTTTACGGAAGTGGTATTCGGAAATCAGAGTATTGATAACGCACAGATCGCATGGTGTTTTGACACAGAACATGAAAACGCAATTGCCGTAGCGGATGAGAAAGGCATGATCCGTTATCTCTCAGACCTGCAGCTGTCACACTTTACCGGCAATTCTCCAGGTCAGGCAGACAATGCGATGTTCATAAACATGACGCTTTCGGGTCGGGATTACAGAATCCTGCTGGAGGATGATTATCTCAGTATTACTGATGAGCAGTTTTACAAAACATATTATTATGTCAATTCCGGCAATGACTGGGATTACCTGCATTCCATTACATCCGTAAAGGAATGAATTCCGAATACCGTATCACCAGACACACCTGTGTTTTTTCACAGGTGTTTTTCTGCATAAAAAAATTCACTCCATCATACAATGAAGTGAATTTCTGAAATTTCAGTTTATAACAGTGAGGAAATCCAGCTGAGCAGATTGTAATGGCTGAACAGAACTGCCGCAATCAGAGATACCGTGGACATGATCTTGATCAGAATATCCAGGGATGGTCCGACTGTATCCTTCAAAGGGTCACCGACCGTATCACCAACGACTGCAGCGTCGTGTGCAGGAGAACCCTTGAAGTGGCCTTCAACACCACCTGCCTCGATGTACTTCTTCGCATTGTCCCATGCACCACCGGCATTGCCTGTGAAGATTGCCAACATGATCGCAGAGATTGTCGCACCGATCAGAAGACCACCGACAAAGTATGGACCAAACAGGAATCCGGATACCAGAGGGAACAGAATGGAGATCAGTGCAGGCATCTTCATTTCCCTGATCGCACCCTGAGAAGAGATTGTGATACATGTCTTATAGTCCGGCTTATCCTGTCCCGTCAGAATACCCGGCTTTTCTCTGAACTGACGTCTGACTTCCTCAACCATCTTCTGGGCAGCCTTGGATACCGCCTCAATTAACATTCCTGAGAACAGATATGGAAGAGCTGCACCGACAAGTGCACCGGCAAGAATCAGAGGATCGGTGAAATTCAGATCCAGATTACCATTGGAGCTGAACGCATACAGATAGGAAACCATCAGAGACAATGCCGCAAGAGATGCGGAACCGATCGCAAATCCCTTACCGATGGCTGCGGTTGTGTTTCCGACAGAGTCGAGTTTATCCGTGATGTTTCTGACTTCCGGATCAAGTCTGCTCATTTCCGCAATACCGCCGGCGTTATCGGAAATCGGACCGTATGTATCGACAGAGACTGTTGCGGACACGAATGACAACATACCGATGGCTGCCATGGCAAGACCATACATACCGCTGACCGCATAGGAGGCATAGATCGCAACACCCAGTACAATCAGTGGTGCCATACAGGAAATCATACCTGTTGCCAGACCTTCCGTAACCGTTAATGCCGGTCCGTCAACGGACGCGTGCGCAATTTTTCTTGTCGGACTGTAGGAATCCGATGTGTAGTATTCCGCAATCGCACCAATCGCAACACCGGATACGACACCGATGGATGCCGCGATCCACGGAGAGATATAACCGAGGTTGAAGCCTGCACCTGTCAGGTCAGAATTTTTGAAGAATACACCTGTAATCGCAAAGCCACCGACAACCGTGATGAAGGCAGCTGCCCAAGTGGAAATATTCAGATCCTTATGCGGATTATCTGTTTCCTTTTTGAACAGAACATAGGCGATACCAAGAACAGATGCCACAAGTCCGATCGCCGCAAAGACGAGCGGATAGAACACCATTTTTTCCAGTGTTACGGAAGTAATCAGACCTGTTTCCAGACTTGCGTGCAGGAACAGGGAAACCGCAAGGATAATGGAGGATGTGATCGCACCGACATAGGATTCCAGAAGGTCGGACCCGAGTCCGGCAACGTCACCGACGTTGTCACCGACATTGTCTGCGATTGTTGCAGGATTACGCGGATCGTCTTCCGGAATATGCGCTTCTGTCTTACCGACAAGGTCAGCACCCATGTCCGCAGCCTTTGTATAAATACCGCCTCCGACACGGTTGAACATTGCGACAATACTGCATCCCAGTGCATAACATGACAGGCACTGTGTGAAAATCGTTCCGGTTGTGGAAATGGCATCCATGTTCAGATATCCCATTCCAAATCCGAAGATCAGATAAATCAGAAACAGACCAAGCAGCGCAAATCCACCGACACACAGACCCATAACAGAACCACCCTTGAGCGCAACCTTTAATGTTGTACCGATCTTCAGTGTGATTCTTGCGGTATTGGATACGCGCACATTCGCATACGTTGCGATCTTCATACCGATGAATCCGGCAAGTGCACTCATGACAGTTCCGATGACAAATGCGACGGACGGTTCCCAGCGCAGTGTTTTCTCCTGCAGGGAGAAGATCACGCCGAATGCCACAGCGACAACCGCCGCCACAATGAAAATGATTTTGTACTCATAACTGATGAACGCAGCTGCTCCTTCCCTGATCGCAGCCGCAATCTCAGACATGCGGGCACTGCCTTCATCCATCTTTTTCACACTGTTGTAATTATACAGCGCATACCCCAGAGCGATGAGAGCAGCGACCAGCACCACACACATGACTAACATAGTATTTACCCCTTTTCCAAAATTTGAAACTACACCTAGAATACCAAAACAGAATCCCACGTTCAATCTTAAATTGTGAAATCTATCACATAATCAGGTAAAATATCCCGGGAAAATGTAAACGTTTTCTTTTCATTTCCAACAAATTGCATTTTTGTCCCAATGTTTTTTCTATATCTGCTTGCACTTCCATATTTGTCACAAAGCTGACACAAACCAAAAACACGACCTGATGAACAGATCACGCACTGCATTACTGCAGCCCCTGAATCAGAACAACAAGAATCAGGACAGGCAGTGCAACCACCCGTGCACATGCCATTTTGATCCCTCTGGTTCACGTTTTCCATACGATCTGACAGCGCTCTGTTTCGATGCTCTGCCGACTGCCAGTTCCCTGGTCAGCACAGGCAGTCCCATCAGAATCAGGAATCCCGGATAAATCAGTACAAACGGACCCCTCCGTTCTGACCTGCCACGAACAGGAAACCGATCCTGGATTGGAACGTATCTCTTTTCTTCATGATTCTCCTCTATACAGGATAGTGCGCACAAAGAAAAACGGATGCACACCGTACACCCGTCTATGAACGCATGATTTTTTCAAGTTTCTTTGCGGCTCCTAATGCCAGGGCCCGTACCGTAGGCAGTGAATCAAAGCGTACGAAGATTGCCTCTTCCTGCAGATCAATCTTCTCAATGGTACCTTCACCGAATACCCTGTGACGTACTCTGTCCCCTTCCTGCAGGCCAGTATCCTGCTGGTCCGGCAGAAGCCGGTTGTCCGCATGTATGATATACTCTCTGTTTTTCTGCAGAACCTCTTCATCAATCGGTACCGCATATTCCACCAGTTCAGGATCCACATCCATCACAAACCGTGAGATAAACAGATGATCGCCGGTTCCCTTCCGGTCCGCATCACTCAGATACAGACCTTTTTCACACCGTGTCATTGCGACAAAGGCAAGTCTGCGTTCCTCTTCCATGCCGGATTCGGTTTTGACCTTGCTCGAAGGGAAAATACCTTCGCTCAATCCACACAGAAACACATACGGGAATTCCAGACCCTTTGCGGCGTGAATGGTCATCAGCCGCACACGGTCCTCCTGATCAGACATATCATTGTTTGTAAACAGAGCGATATGCCTTAGATATGAGACCATATCGGTTTCCTCACCGACTGTGGTTTCCCACTCATAAATGGACTGCTTCAGTTCCGCCAGATCATCCAGCCGCTCCTGCGATCCTTCCGTCCTCAACATTTTCTCATAACCGGAACGATCCAGTATTTCTCCAAGCACCTGAGATACCGGTGCCTCATTGATATGGGAGATAAAATCCTCCATCATATCTATGAACTGTCCCGCCTTTGTGGAACGGAACATCTCACTGTCCACACATTCCTTCAGGGCATTGTACAGGCTGATTTCATACTCTGCGGCATATTCCCGCAGTTCCTTCATTCTCTTGACGCCGATGTTTCTCTTCGGCGTGTTGATGATACGCGCAAACGAGAGGTCATCCTGATGGGCAATCATACGCAGATAACACAACGCATCCTTGATTTCCTTACGATCAAAAAACCGGGTCCCGGAGCACAACCGGTATGGGATCTTATTGCGGATCATTTCCTCCTCCACACTTCTTGAAAGATAGTGGGCTCTGAACAGAACCGTCATGTCACGGTACGGGACCGACTGCCTGGCCAGTCTTCCGATCTGTTCCACAATCCATATCGCTTCCTTCCCTGATGTTTCGCCATGATAGAACACAGGTTTATCCCCATGGGGCAATACCGCCTCAAGATTTTTCTTCATTCTGTTGCGGTTATGGTCAATCAGATCATTAGCACAGGCAAGAATCTCCGGTGTTGAACGGTAATTCCTGTTTAACATGATCGTTCTGACATTTTCAAAACGCTGATCAAAATTCAGAAGGTATCCGATTCGCGCACCCCGCCATGTATAAATCGTCTGATCCGGATCACCGACAATAAACAGATTGTTGTGATAACCGCACAACGCCTCCATCAGTTTATACTGCGGCGGGTCGATATCCTGAAACTCATCAATCATGATGTACTGAAGCCGTTTCTGCCACTTCAGCTGGATTTCCGGATATTCTCTGAATATATGCAGCGTCAGGAAGATCAGATCGTTGTAATCCAGTCCAAAGCATTTTTTCTGCTGGTACAGATATCCATAAAACAGAATGTCATCCACCTTTGTGGCATGCATATATCTTTCATACAGCTGCTGCAGGGAATCCTGTACAAGATTGAGATAGTAACGTGGTTCCACAACACCCTTGCGTATCTCAAACATGTCTCTTGCCTGGGCAAAGGTTTTATCCTTCATTGTCAGGTTCCGTTCCTCATAGATCATCTTCAGCATCTCATCGATATCCCCGTTGTCGAGAACCATGAATGATTTCGGATACGATATCGCATGGGAGTCCTCCTGCAGTACGGTAACGCAGAATGAGTGGAATGTGCATACATAACCGGTATCGGTATCACCGGTCATATCATGAATTCTCTTCCTCATTTCCGCTGCAGCCTTGTTTGTGAATGTCACACAGAGAATATTGCCAGGTGAAATACCGATCTCATTCACAAGATAGGCAAAACGGTGCGTTAAAGCCCGTGTTTTCCCACTGCCTGCCCCGGCAATCACACGTACATATCCCTCGGTTGTCATAACTGCCTGAATCTGTTCAGGGTTCAGTCCTTCCAATACATCTTCCAACATGGCTTTATTATACATGCAATCCGCAGAAAAAAAGAACCCGGAAACATCATTCCAGGTTCTTCAGTGCATCAGTCAAGATCCGCGCCGTTGGAAGCGATGACCTTTTTATACCAGTAGAAGGAATCCTTTCTTTCTCTGTGCATGTCGCCGTTGCCGTCGTTATCACGATCCACGTAGACAAATCCGTATCTCTTCTTCATTTCACCTGTGGAAGCGGAAACCAGGTCCGTGCATCCCCACATTGTATAACCGAACAGTTCAACACCGTCCTCAATGGCTTCCTCCATGGCTTTGATATGATCTCTGAGATAGTCAATACGATAGGAGTCATGGAACTTGCCATCCTCACTTCTGACATCGTTTGCGCCAAGACCGTTTTCAACGATGATCATCGGAATCTCATAACGTCCATAAACCTCATTAAGGTAGATACGCAGTCCCTCCGGATCGATCTGCCAGCCCCAGTCAGAGCTCTTGAGGTATGGGTTGCCGACACCGGAGAAGATATTGCCCTTTGCCTTCAACAGTTCCGGATCCGTGGAAGCTGTCGCGGACATGTAGTAGGAGAAGCTGTAGAAATCCACAGTTCCTTCCTTCAGAATCTCAAAATCTTCCGGCTGTGTTTCAATTGTGATGTCATGATCTTTGAAATATCTCTTTGCATAGTATGGATAATGTCCTCTGACCTGCACATCACCGCAGAACCAGTTATGCATGTTCATGGCATCCTGTGCTGCCTTGGCATCCTTTGGATTGCAGGAGTACGGATATGTCATGTTTCCGGCAATCATCAGACCGATTCTGTTTTCCGGATTGATTTCATGTCCGATCTTTACCGCTTTTGCGGAAGCCACGAACTGGTTGTGCAGAGCCGTAAAGCGTGCACTTGCCTCCTGTGCGTTTTTGTCCGGCACAAACATCGGCTGGTGATCCTCACCCTGCATTCCCAGAGACATGATTCTTCCGAACATGTTGACACCGCAGTTGATCTCATTGAATGTCAGCCATAAATGAACTTCGTCCTTGAACTCCGTAAACAGTGTTGTTGCGTAACGTACAAAGTGGTCAATGACTTCTCTTCCATACCATCCGTTGTACTTTTCGCTCAGACCCCACGGAAGCTCATAGTGGGAAATCGTAACCAGAGGTTCAATGTTGTACTTCCTGCATTCCGCAAACACCCTGTGATAGAAATCAAGGCCTGCCTGATTCGGTGTTTCCTCCATGCCTGTCGGATAGATTCTTGCCCAGTTGATGGACATGCGGTAGCACCTGAAGCCCATCTCACCATACAGTGCGATATCCTCTTCGTAATGATGATAGAAGTCCGTTGCCTCATGAGAAGGATAATAGACATCCGGATCAATCTCCTTATCCCATAAACGCGGTTCACTTACCGTTCCGCCGCGGATATGGTCCGGTACAGAGGCCCCCTTGCCGTCCAGATTCCATCCGCCTTCAAACTGATTGGCAGCTGTTGCGCCGCCCCACAGAAAATCCTTTGGAAATGGCATATTGTATTTTCTCCTTTTGTTTTCCTTATTATAACTCGAAATCTTTCATTTCCCGGTCTGTTTCCAATTCAGAAAAAAAGTACAGGATTCACAAATCCCGTACCTCCGTAAGTCAGATTTTCTGGCCGGAGAATGCCTGTCCGTCGATGAGGACTCTCATGAACAGAGCAGCGCCCCAAGGCTGCTTCTTGATCAGGCTCTTTGTGTAGTTAGCCAGGTCACCATGTGTTCCGTCGTCTTCAACTTCGAACTGCATTTCCATTGGGCTGTTCATCTTGACGAATGTGTACTTAGGGCATTCCTGAGCTTCGAGAACCTTTCTGATATCGTCTCTCTTTAAAGCGGAATTCACATTAACTTTTGTCATTTTCTAATCTCCTTTTTTACGTTAGTCATATTATAACATTCATTTTCAAACAGAAAACACCTATTGAATACGCTTTCTCCAATTTTTCAAAAATCAGGAAAACATTTTCATACTGTCGGCCGGAAATACGATTCCGGCATCCGCTCTTGCATTTTCAAGCACAAGCATTGTCTGCAGGCTGGCATTCATCCAGTTGAGCATGGCTCCGGTATCCTTTTTCTCCAGTACCTCCTGCATTCTCATGAATTCCTTCACATACGGACGTTCCTTCGCAACATCGATCACCGTGTCACTGCTATCCTTATTTAAGTGCAGCGTCACATTTTCAATGAACCCCGGACGGTTTGGAACCTCAATCCAGCCCTTTGTGCCCTGAATCATGATACCGTTGCGAGCCGAACAGTCCTTGGCCCCTGTACATACCGCCTTCATGTATCCGTAATCCATTGTCAGAATACCGGATGTATCAATTCCGTTATGTCCGATATTTGCCATGTAGTAACTGTTGAGCGGTGCACCGAACAGTCCGATCACAAAAGAGATATTGTACACATTGATGTCCATCAGCGCGCCACCCGAACATGCCGGGTCAAATGCAGGTTTGATTTCTCCCCGACAATAGGCATCATACCTGCTGGAATACTGGCAGAATGTGCTGCGGATCAGCCGCAGATCCCCGATCTGATCCAATGCCGGCACGATCGCCTCATAGTTTTCAGAATACCTGGAAAGCATTGCCTCAAACAGGAATACCCCTTCTTTCATTGCCTCATCCACAAGGCGGCGGGCTTCCTCATATGTGGAAGTCAATGGTTTTTCCACAATCACATGCTTGTGGGCACGGATGGCACGCAGTGTATATTCATAGTGGGCATTGTTGGCCAGTCCAATATATACCGTATCATAGGAGTCATCCGCAAGAAACGCATCATAATCCGTATATACCGCAGAGATGCCGTATTCCTGTGCCACCGGCTTCCCACGTTCCATTGACCTGCACCACAGTGCCGTGGATACAATCCCCGTATCCTTCAGTTCATGCAGAACCGTTTTGACAATCATGCCGTTGCCGACAATGCCGAGTTTCATCGTTTTTCTCCTTTGATCAGTCCATAGTGGACAAATGCATTCCAGATACCGTGTTCAAGAATATCCGTCGTGACATAATCCGCAATCTCCCTGATTTCATCCGCACCGTTGCCCATCGCAATGCCATGTCCGCATGCCTTTAACATCGGAATATCATTGGCACTGTCACCGAAACCGTATGCCAGGAAACTGTCCGCATCATAATGTTCCAGTACCCTGTTGACACCGATTGCCTTGTCAATCTTTCTGTTTGTGATTTCACCGATGATGAATCTGTCCTCACGTGATTCATACACCTTTGTCAGAATATACGGTTCCTCGAGTTCGTTTCCAAGATTCACATAATCCGGATCCCATTCCGGTCCGTATGCACAGATCTTGTATATGGAATCGTCTTCCTCGGATCCGAATTTCTCCGGGTATGTGCAGTTCTCCATGCACTTCTGAATCCGGATATCACGGTCGGTTTCCCCACCCGAGAAATACCACAACATGCATTCATAACCCTTCGGATCGCAATATGCGCCTGCCCCTCCTTCCAGAACATATCCGAGGTTGTTGCGGCGGATGACCTTCTTGATTCTTGTGACGTCGGCTTTTGGAATCGGATGATCATAGATACACTTATGATCCGCATAGATCATCGCACCTGCGCCCAGAATAAAACCGTCCACATCCTCATTGAGGTACCGCGATACTTCCGCAAGGCTTCTTCCCGTACACAGAAAGATTCTGTGCCCTGCTTCTCTTGCCAGAGCCATCGCCTCCAGCGCACTGGCCGGGATTTCTCCAAGTTTTGGAGAATACAGTGTTCCATCCACGTCCAGAAATATGAATTTCGTATTTGCCATGTCTCTATTCTAACAAAAAAGTGATGAAGATTGTTCTCTTCATCACAGAATATCCTTCATCACAAGTACTCTTGTTACAGGTGAGGCGGATTCCAGCCGGATCTGCCTGTCCTTCAATCCGCAGAAAGCCTGTTTTGCATGAAGTTCATACTCTTTTCCGTCGTATGTGATCTTCAGACTTCCCTCCACGCACAGATACAGCATGTCCGCATGGAGCGGTTCCGCCCCGAAGGATTTTCCCTCCGGTATGGTCAATGCCCAGATCCTTGTATTTCCGCATGAAAGGATGTGTACAAATGTAATGGTATCATTGTCCAGCGGAACAAGTTCAGCGATATCATACGCCTTCTCATCCTCAAGGACCTGATAGATCTCAGTAGATTTTACGACGACAATACGAAGGGCGACCGTATCTTCCAGCCCGAAGATTCCTGCTGCGCCTGTCTCTGAAAATACGGTAAAACTTCCTGCCGGACATGTCCAGACATGGCCTGTGCTCCTGTTTGTACATTCCAGTTTTCCGGACAGTACGAATACAATCCGTTTATACTGGTTGGACGCTGTGATGCCCTTTGCGCCCCTGCCGACAGAATGGATGGATGAGACGTCACTCAGATCTTCAATGATGACAGATTTTTCCACAGGCCTGTTTCTGACAATCAGGTCGTAAACCCTGCCGTCTTTCATGGTTGTCATGACTCTCAACTCCCTCCTAAAGTTTCATTGCAAGTACAACACCGCCGTCATTTTCCTCAATTGCACGGAAACCCATCTTCTTGTAAAAGGAGACAGCCCTTGTATTGTTTGCGTCTGCGCCGAGGATCAGCCCTTTGACATGATTTTCCTTCAGATGATCCACAAGTGTCCGCATCAGCTTCGTACCGTGGTGATTTCCTGTATAGCTTTCCTCGATATCGATATGAAGGTGAGCAGGATATTCATCCTGATACTTCTCATACAGGGAAATATCCGCACGGTTGGCGAAGTTCGGACATTCTCTGCGGATCTTTTCAAGATACGGCGCAATATGTTCCGCAAAGGACGGATAGTCCTCTGCACACAGAATATAGCCTCTTGGCCTTTCCTCATCATCCATCAGAATAAATGCTGTTTCGTGATCGATGTACGGATCACAGTACATCATCAGTGTGAAATCGTGATGTTCCGGATTCACCTTGTTGTCAGGAGAAGCCGTGTCAATGCAGATACGGCGCATATCCTCACGGTATTCACTTGTATAAGGTACAATTTTCATATGATAGCCTCCCACACCGCAGTTTCATAACCCGGTGTTTTCAGATTCCTTACAGAATTTTCTCTTTTCCCATAGAAAGTATAACACACAACCACCCTGATTCCGTTTCACAAGATTGTGGTTGTTTTACAGAAGTGATAACTGTTCAAATGCATACACCAGACCGTGATCATCAATATCCTTTGTTACAAAGTCCGCATGTGCCTTCAGCCTTTCATCGCTGTTGCCCATCGCAACCCCGACTCCGCATGCCCGAAGCATTGCCTCATCATTCATGGAATCCCCGAACCCGTAACAGTCTGCCATATTCACGCCAAATTTTCCACACATACGCTCACATCCTGCCGCCTTGGTAATGCCGCGACATGTGATCTCACCATGATCACATCCCATATCAATATACTCAAGGCTTTCCGGCATTGTCGCAAGCCATGCATTCCTGGCATCCTGCGAGTCAAAGAAGATATCCACTTCCAGGATCTTTTCATCCGTCCATTCTTCAAGCGGCTGAATACCATAGGTGTTCAGGATCTCATCCGCCCGGTTTCCATACTGTTCCCTGACCAGTTTCAGCGTTCTGGCATACACCTTCTGACAGGCAAAGGAGCCGTTTTCATGGCAGGCATGAACCCTGCCGTGATGATTGTATATGATATCACGCATGATACGGTCAATCTCATCATGTTCAAAGGCAATGACTTCCGATGTTTCGTTTTCCAACAGAATTCCGGCACCGTCAGAGAACACAAACCCGTCAAAGCCAATGCCTCTTAACATATGCAGGCCGGACATGTTTCTGCCGGAGCTGACCACACAGGCATAACCGTTGTCCCTCAGCTTCCGGATTGCGTCCATCACTTCCGTTTCCGGTGTATCCTTTCCATGGGCACTGTCAATCAGTGTCCCGTCCACATCAAAAAACAGAATTCCCTTCATACCTTCCTCCATCCGTATTTCTTCAGTGCCTTTGCGATCCCGTCATGGTTCGCATCATCACATACATCATCCGCGATTTCCTTAACCTGCTTTCCGGCATTTCCCATCGCAATCGAGTGCCCGCAGTATTTCATCATTTCGATATCATTGATGGAATCCCCAAAACACCAGGCATCCTTCCGGTCCATATCAAGCATTGCCAGCACCTGGGCAATCCCCTTTGCCTTACTGATCCCGCCGGCCATGATTTCCGCCTGATGCAGATAACGGCCTCTTGTGCGAAAACATGCCAGATTTTCCGGCATTTCCGCATAGAACCGATCCGCATCCGATTTCCGGATAAAACTGACATCCGCTTTCAGTACCGGTTCATTTCCAAGGCAACGCATCGGAACCATCGAAGCTCTGCGTTTCTTCTGTTCCGTACTCAGGTGCCTGCCGTGTTTTGGAAAGACCAGCTGAATCACAACACCCATGAGAAGATTCTGAAAGGAATGCTTTTCATTCAGCAGCTGTATCCCGCCATGGAATTTCTGACACAACCGTACAAGTTCATGTACATCGGATTCCGCAAACGGATGCGACCATACAGGCTGATCATGCATCATGACGCCTGCCCCGTTACAGAAGATGACACCGTCGGGATGTACGACATCACTGTACTCCATTGCCATCTGGTACGATCTTCCCGTACACAGAAAACACAGATGTCCCTGTCTTTGAAGATCATGTACCGCTTCAACCGTCGAAGGAAGCACCTTTCTGAGAGCAGGGGGTATCAGTGTACCGTCCATATCGAAAAAGAATATCTGTCTTTCCATGGAAGCATTCTATCATACATCATATCTTCAGAAAAAGAAGTCGTTTGACTTCTTTTACCCGCGGTTCAGTCTTGCAAAGAACGGATCAATCAGTTTGAGGAATCCTTTCCAGTATACCGGGAATGTATCATATCCACAGTACACAACCTCTTCATCCTCATCCACATCAATTCCCAGTTCCCAGTCATTGTTTTCGGAAACTCTCTGGCCGTCATTGACCGGGATATAGACTCTGTCCCAGTCCGCCAGATACAGCCGGTTGTACAGTGTTTCCCTGAATGCCTTCCATTCATCCATGGAAATGACATCCGCAACCTTGTCAACACCGCCTTCATTGGCGTCATACACCTCAAACAGGCACACATCACCGTCTTCCACCATTCTCAGACGCACACTGCCGCTGACAACGTCACCATAACGGAAACGAAGGCCGTGTACCGCCTCAATGATCGGTTTGCCGGAATCACTGAGCTCCTGTCTTCCAAAGTCCATCCTGCAGTCCAGACATGTCATATGTCCGTCGGATTCCTCCGTATTTCTGCTTCCGCAATGCGGACAGATCATCGAATTTGCCATATTGTTCTCCCCTTTATTTTTCAGACACTGTATCAATCATACAACTTTTTCACACAATTGAAAGCGTTTTCCAATTTCCCGGACACAACAGGCGGAGAAAAGGCTCCTTGCGGAGCCATCTCATCTCAAAATTATAAGGGGATAGAAATACTGCCAGACTGCCAGGGGCTGCAGTTGACATACAGATCGTTTCCTATCTGCACGTATAGAGTACAAAATTCCTGTCGGGAAAATATGTCTCCAATATGTGAAATTATGTGACCTTCTATGCCTGTCCGTCACTTCTGCGGAACAGAGAGATCATCCAGGCCGCATTGACACACGGAAAATCCGTATCGTCCACACGGTAGGTATCCTGTTCTACGGAAATTTCCTCTTTCAGTCCCTCCACCGGAATCAGAAATGACATCGACTTATCATCCGCCACAATCGTCACCTTCATGATGTCGTCCTTTGTGTAATCATAGCGGACAGCCGTCACATCCTTTGGATTCCCGTTGCGGTTGTTGAGATATTCTATGAAACTGTCATACTTGGCCAGTTCCACCATCACATCATCCACTTCCTCTTCCAGAATCACGATCTTTTCTGAAAATTCACTGACCGTCGGACACCTGCGCAGAACATAACCCGCCTTTTTCAACGGCTGCACAAGCTGTTCCATGCCGTGAACCTGTTCCTTTTCCGCAAGCCAGATCACAAATCTGTGTTTTGTGTCTATGTAGATCAGAGGATTCTGCACAAGAAATTCACGATGGCAATGCGGGCATGTATGACGGAAAATATCACCGGATACACATCTGTCTCTCTGATCCGGATCCTGTTCCGTATTCACGGAATCATAGATCGTGATCGGAAACTGTTTTCCGCAATACGGACATGTGTATGTTATTTCTCTGCTGTGACTCATTGCCCTCTTCCTTTCAGTTTTTCATATGATATCCATCAAAGCTGATCCCGATCTGATCTGCCGTACGGATCAGTTCCGTAATCATCTCGTGTTCGTCCTCATTGATCGTATCATCGCCGTATAAGCGGATCAATGCCATTCCGTCCGTTCCGATCCCCGGCAGAGTGTATGTTTTCTCTCCGATACTGACGTCCGTTTTTCCCTCCGGCACATCCACAATCTCACCGACGATAAACGGTCCGGCAACCTCCATCAGCCGCATTCCGCAGCCAAACATGCCCGTTTCGGATAAACATGTCACTTCCACAATATCCGGCATGTAGAAATCACGCAGTGGATCCATGCGTTCATCCTCACGTAAAGCCGCGAGGTCCTCATCTGTCTGCGCATCCTTTTCCTCGATGAACGGAGCGTTCTTGCGGATCATCGCAAAATCCGGGATAACGATTCTCGCCTGGCACTCGCAGACTTCCTCCACCGTAAACTGCGCAAGCATTTCATCCGTTTCCAGCCCCTTTGTGCATGTTTCCCACGTCGGTCCGATGGAAAGCACATTGAACATGAGATAGCCTTCCTCATCAATCCATGAGGAACACAGGGCATAACAGTCATCCGTTTCAACCTGGATTTTCTCACGGCATTTCTCTGTCAGACCGTCTGCCTCAAATGTCACATATTTGTGATAATATTCCGTAAATCCGTATTCCGTAATCACCATAGTACTTCAACCACCACCATTATACCGTTTCATAACCAAATGTACATCCATACGCACAACGAAAAAGGACTGTGCGCGCAACACACAATCCTTCGTGTCAGATGTCAGTTTCTGTTTCTGGATCCGAAAATCTGCAGAACATACAGGAAGATGTTCAGGAAGTCCAGATACAGTTCAAACGCACCATAGACAGCCAGATTTTCACCTGCCGTACCGTAATCACCGACCTGATAGTAAATCGCTCTGATTCTCTGCATATCCCAGGCTGTCAGCCCCATGAAGACCACAATGCCCAGATAGCTGATGAACAGAGAGGATCTGAGTACCGGAATAAACATGGAGATGACTGTCGTAATCAGAAGTGTGATCAGACCGCCCATCAGAAGTCCCGAGAACTTCGTCAGATCCACACTGGTTGTATGACCGATAATGGCAAGGCAGATAAACAGTACTGCCGTAAAGGCAAAGGCTGCGAATACCGTGCCAAGACCATATACCGCAAACAGACTTGAGAAGGTGAAACCTGTCAAAGCCGCATACCCCATGAACATCAGGTTGGTTGTCTTAGCGTCTCTGGTCATCAGATTTCTGCTGAGAGACATGCAGATGCCAAGCTGGGCAAATACGAGAATCAGGGTTCCGAAACCGCCTGTTGCCATATAAAATCTGTAATATAATCCGAAATATTCGGTAATGAAGGCAACCAGTGCCGTAACGGCAAGTCCCAGTCCCATTTTTGTAAACACTCTTGCGATGTAAGCATTCAGTCCGCTGACACGTGATGCGGACGCATTATAATTGTATTCACTCATAAGTAATCACTCCTTTCGTGAATCGAATACAGTATATCGTCACTGCAGTGATATATCAAACTTCACTTTTCCTGTTTTGTATACCAGTCTCCGATTTCATCCATCACAGCCTGTTTCTGATGTGCATCTGTCATATCGCACCATTCCACAGGCATCTGATGGTTCAGCCATGTGTACTGCCTCTTGGCAAACTGGCGGGAATGTTTCTGAATCTCCGCAATGACTTCTGTTTCCAAAGCCGTTCCTTCAAAGTACGGTTTCCACTCCTTGTATCCGATGCCCTGCATCGACTGATCCACAAACGTCACGCCCTGATCCAGCAGGCATTGGATTTCCTGTTTCAGACCGTGTTCCACCATTTTCTCCACACGTCTGTTAATACGATCATACAGCATTTCCCTTTGCATTGTGCATCCGATGATCCTGGCATCGTAGATCATTCTGTGTTCCTGTTCCTTTTCCAGTTCACTCTGCGGTTTTCCCGTTCTTCTTTGAATGGTCAAAGAGCGAAGCAGCCTGCGTCTGTTGTTGACATGGATTTTCTGTGCCTGTACCGGATCACTTTCACGCAGAAGATCATACAGTGTCTGATTATCCAGCAGTTCCAGCTGCGGATCCACCGAGCAGGATTCCTCCTCCTGATCAAACACATAATCATACAGACATGCCTTGAGATACAGGCCGGTACCGCCGCATATGATCATCCCCCTGTCACTGTGGTCAATCAGGTTTCTTGCCATGGCCTGGAAATCCGCTGCACTGTAGGAATCCTTTGGATCCAGGATATCAATCAGATGATGTCTGACGCCGTGCATTTCCTCTTCGGTCACCTTTCCGCTTCCGATCGACAGTCCGCGATAAACCTGAATGGAATCACCGCTGATGATTTCCATGTCATATTTCTCTGCGATTTCCACCGCAAAATCCGACTTTCCCACTGCCGTCGGTCCGGCAATCACAATCACTTTTCTCATAACGAAAATCCTTTCAGAAGACGTGCATCCTCCATGATCATGATCAGGGTACTGCCATCCACTGCCGTAAACGGATTGTCACATTCCTTCAGTTCCGCAATCAGTGTTTCCATTTCCGACATCATCAGATGATCATCCTTTTCAGAAAGCCGTGCGGAAGCGGACAGCGCTGCCTGGTGTCTGGCTACGGCCAGTGCATCCTTCAGGGAATCCTTTGCGAACAGATCCAGAACATCCTGCAGAATCTGTTCCGGTTCAATGTCTTTCATCCATACCGGAATGGTGCGGACAAGCAGGGTATTGTCTCCAAACGGTTCAAATACGATACCGATATCCTGCAGTCCGTCATTGATCTCCTGCACTCGTCTGACCAGATCATCGGACACATGAAATGTCATAGGAACAAGCAGTTCCGTTTTCACACCGGTGCTTCCGATCTGTTTCAGAATTCTCTCATAGGCAATTCTGCGTCTTGCCTGATGTCCATCCACAACCGCAAGTCCGCGCTGTGTTTCCCCAAGGATAAAACGACTGCGGTACTGACCGATAATCCGCATGGACGGGAACGGAATCTTTTCCTCCGGTTCCTCATGAACAGTTCTTTCTTCTGTCTTTTCGTGGATTTCCTGCAGAATCCGTGCATCCTCCTGTGCTTCTTTCAGGATTGCCTTTCTGTTTTCAAGAGTAAATGATTTTCCAAGGTTCACCGATGGTTCCTGCGCGTTTTCAAGATCATCCGTATCGAAGGAAATCGGCTGGTAATATGTGATCGGTTCCGGTTTCTTTTCCGGTATCACATCCTCCTGATGCAGTGCTTTGCGCACACCGTCTTTCAGCAGCACTTCCAGCTGGTTTTCCTTTGAAATACGCACCTCCCATTTGGAAGGGTGGACATTGACATCGAGAAGATGCGGATCCATTTCAATATTCAATACACACAACGGATATCTGCCATCCGGGATCAGCCCCTGATAGCCATCCTGCACTGCCTTGTACAGACGGTATGTTCGCACCATTCTGCCATTGAGAAAGATATGCATGAGATTTCTTCCCGCCCTTGTGACGGATGGTCCGATCAAATATCCATTGACACGGTAATCAAAATCCTCAAAGGAACACGGCACGGCACATTCCACCGCACTTCTGCCGTATACCGAATACATGACTTCCAGAAGATCCCCCTGTCCGCTGGAACGGAACCCGTCTCTTCCGTCATTGATAAAACGGAAGGAGATATCCGGATGAGACAGGGCAAACCTGTGAATGACATCCTGAATCAAAGAAGCCTCATAGGATGCTGAGCGCATATGCTTGAGTCTGGCAGGGGTCTGATAAAACAGTCCCTCAACGGAGATCTCCGTTCCCTGACTGCATGGATACGGGCAGACAGACTCTTTTTTGCCATAGGCAACGATAACCTGTGTGCTGTCCTCCCCGTCACTGGTATTGACCGTTACCCTTGCGACGGAGCCGATGGAAGGCAGTGCCTCCCCACGGAATCCAAGGGTATGAATCGACCAAAGATCGTTTTCATTCCGGATCTTGGATGTGGCGTGACGTTCAAAACAAAGCTGGGCATCCATACTGTCCATGCCGCAGCCGTTGTCACTGACGGTCAGTTTTTTTATTCCGCCTTCTTCAATCGAGACAACGATTCGTGTGCTTCCCGCATCGATTGCGTTTTCGACAAGTTCCTTGACAACGCCCATCGGACGCTCAACAACTTCGCCCGCCGCTATCATATTCGCTGTATGTGCATCTAACTGTTTGATTTTTGACATAGTGTTTTTTCCCGGTTTCATAGTATTATACTATGGAAGCGGAAGAAACAGTCATGCGGATCAGAGAAGAATACAGAAAAGAAACAACGATCAGTAAATCCGTCTTCATTGCCTGCGTGAAAACATGCCGGAATGAAGAGGAGGCACGTGCCTATATCGATGAAATACGTGCGGAGTTCAATGACGCAACCCATGTATGCACCGCATACAGCTGCGGACCGAACCAGTCCATCCAGCGCTCCTCCGACAACAGGGAACCTGCAGGTACGGCAGGCATGCCGATGCTGGAGGCAATCCGAAGCAGTGGTCTTGAGGATGTGTGTGCCTGCACAGTCAGGTATTTTGGAGGCATCAAGCTTGGAACAGGAGGACTTGTACGTGCCTATGGCGGCGTTACGGCAGAAGCGTTGAAGGAAGCACCCAAGTGTATTGATGTCATTCATCACCAGTATACCGTCACATATCCATATTCTCTTTCCGGTACCGTGGAAACATGGTTGAGAAAGTATACACAAGTGAAGAATATGATGTATGATGAACAGGTATCCTGTCTGTTTGAAACAGACAGAGAAGACGTCTGTGAAACCATACGGAATCTGTCCCATGGAAGTGTGGAAGCCGTATATGTCAGAGATGTCATTACCCAACAGGAGGTCACATGTTAAAAAAGATATTTCTTGCGGCAGTATGCGTATGCGCATTATCAATAACAACCGCATGTAAATCCGAAAAGGACAACACACCCGTCAGTTCGGATGTGGAACAGGAAGATACGGAAAAGAAAGAGGAACCGGTCAAGACAACCGATGTTCCGGAAATGACGCCGTATCAGGAACAGTCCATCGTATCCGCCATCAATAACCGCCTATCCCAGATGTATGAGATCGGCACATATGGCTGGGTGACACTTGACTCCATTTCCCTGCGTACGGACGCACAGGGAAATCTGATTGCCTCTGTGGACATCAACCGTACGGAAGGATCCAACCGCTATACCGTACCGGCTGAATTCACGCTTGTGTTCGACCATTCATCCAACACATACACCATTCAGGATGCGGAAGTCGACAATGAGGAAAAACAGGAAATTGTAAAGGATAACACAACCCCGTCATCACAGCCTCCGACAGATCTGATTGAACAGGATTCCTTTGACATCAATGTGCAGAGCAGCTTCACCATCACGCTGGATACCAGCGGCGGCGGTCACGGTGCAGCCTATGCAAAATCAGACGACGGAAAGTACACACTGATCTGTGATGCACAGAGTGAGGAAAAGACAGGTACCGTTGATCTTCCATCCGGTCATTACACCGTCATCCTCTATGCCGAACAGGGCACACACTGGAGCTGGCAGTATCAGGTCAACTGATCATAAAAAAACCGCAGATGCGGTTTTTTTATGCATTCATACTGCCCATGGTTTTGGCGTATCACTGACAGAAGGGGAAATGAACACGGAGACATCCATCAGATACAGGATCAACAGATCACTGTGCAGATGATCACGCGCATCAAACCGGTTTCCCGTCACATCAGAAAGCCTTTCCTCCGTGCTTCGATCCAGTTCATTCAGATAGGCATCCATTGCGGCATACAGTGACTGTACGGTTTCCCTGTACTCAATCGTATATTCACGGAACAGATTCTTGTCACATCTGTACATGATCCGTTTGACCGGAATAATGAATGGATCATATGCCTCTTTCCAGATCTTCTGATACACCGGATCATTCAGAAGCCTGTCAACCATGGTCTGAAGCTGACGGAGCGTCTCTTCTTTTCCCTGCTTTGGAATGGTGTTGAAAAGATGGGCATAGGATGAGGACAATTCGAACACAACATCAGCGCTGAGTGCACAGAGGTGTTCCGCAATCGCCGGAAGATGTTCACGCAGTTCAATCATTGTCAGTCTGACAATCTTTTCCCATATGAACTGCCGGTAGTCATCCAGCTTCTGTCCCATGAACGGCGTTAACAGAAAGGTGGCCGTCATCCTTGCGGTCAGAAGTTCATCACTCTCGTCAAAAGTGTCTTCTCTTCTCGAAACTTCCTCCTTTTCGGATACCCGCATTACATCCTCCCAGGTCGCATTGGCAGGGATGTTTTCAAACAGGGTATCAATTCTGTGGATCTGAGAAGCACACGTCTGATACTGCCGGCGCAGTGAAAATCTCTGTCTGTACAGAAAGAAATTACAGCACACCGGATATCTGGTAATATCCTGAATGTTTTCGATGGAAATACCGGCTTTGCGCAAACGGAGAATCCGTTCAAGATCTTTCAGATCATCATTTTCAAAGCGGTAATACTGATTGGCACCTCTGGAGGGATGGAGTAACCCGCACTGAATGTAATAGTGAACGGTTTTTCGCGATATACCGTATTTCCTGCATACTTCGTATATCTGCATGATTAAAGTATAACCTTACAGGACAGAAGTTTGAAAGCGTTTGCTCGATTTTTCCCGGCATTTGACGAAAAAAACAGGAAAAACAGCCAAAACTTCCGTCTTGACTGTCCTTCCGCTGTTCACAATAGAATAATCGTGTACGGAAACAGGCATATGCCTGTCATCCTCTGTACACCACGATCAATCCGGACAGCCGTGACGCAGATGCATTCCGGCTGTCATATCACATCACCCCTGCTTTTTCCACAGGGTTCAACAGCATTATTCAAGGTTCACCCTGTTAACACCGTCCGCTTTGCGGATACGATCCCACATTGTGTTACCCAGACAGCCTGTATCGCTCTCCTTATTATCTGATATAGGCCGGGCAACAGACATGCACCAAGACAATGCAAGTTTCACAACCCTGATGTATGTCGAAAGGTTCAACGGAGTCTCTCCATTGAACCTTTTCTTTTTCATATTCCGGAATGATTTTTACCGGTTGTCTTCCAGCCATCTTGCGGAAAGATACGTCAGCGTCGCACTTCCCCTGTATAATACGGAATCATCAAAGCGGACCTTCGGATGATGCTGGGAATACACATAGCCTTCATTGGAATTGCCTGCACTCAGAAACATCCCGACAGTAGGAACTCTGACACTGACGAAGGCGAAGTCCTCACTGCCGCCTCCGACCTTCGGGTTGTCCTTCATGACAAAGGCAGCCTGACCAAGCAGTTCCTGACTGTACTTTGCGGCACTTTCAGCCATTGCCGGATCAGCGATCATCGGCGGGCAGAAGTCAAAGAATTCCACACTGACTTCTGTTCGGAATGCCTTTCCGACATTTACCGCAATCTCCTCGATTCTTGTTTTGATATACTCATTTGTCTCAACATTACCGGTACGGATCGTACCTCTCATCTCCGCAGTATCCGGAATGATATTGGAAGCTTCGCCTCCTTTGAACATACCGGTCGTAAAGACACCGAATTCGGAAGGATCCAGCTCTCGGCTGTTGATTTCCTGCAGGGCAATGTGAATATGGGCAGCTGCGGTAATCGGATCAACCGCCACATTCGGACGTGCGCCATGTCCGCCTTTACCTTTCACGGTAATCCGGTACTGCTGGCATGAAGCCATTCCCGTACCTCCCGGAGGCACCATGATACATCCGGCCGGTACAGGCATTCCTGCCACGACATGAATCATCATCGCCGCATCCACATGCGGATTCTCCAGTACACCCGCCTGAATCATATCTTCCGATCCCCGGAAGATCTCCTCCGCCGGCTGGAACATCAGCTTCACGGTACCCTCCAGTTCATCCTCATGTTGTTTGAGCAGCTTTGCGGCTCCCAGCAGCATTGCCGTATGCATGTCATGACCGCAGCCATGCATACAGCCAGGGATTTCACTCGCAAAATCAATATCCGCTTCCTCCCTGATCGGAAGAGCATCCATATCCGCCCGGATCAGGATTGTCTTTCCCTCTTTCTTCCCTCCGACTGTTGCGACAAGACCGCACTTCCCGCACTCCTGCGGTTCATAACCGAATTCAAGCAGTTTTGTTCTGACGAGTTCCTTTGTATGTGTCAGATCAAATCCGACTTCCGGATGACGATGGATGGTTCTTCTGCATTCCTGCAGTGATGGCTGCAGTTCCAGTGCTTCATTCAGTATGTTTTCGGCATTCATGATTTACCTTCTTTCTTCGGCAGACAGTGTATCACAACCCGGTTTTACACGATGTTTTCAGATCTGCCGATCTGTCTATTGAAACTATACCACGTTCTTACGTCCCTGCCATATCATGTTGCAATACAAAAAGGAGATCGCTCTCCTCTTTGTAAAATCACTCAGTTTTCGTGTTCCCTTCTGATCACAAGCATTGCGATCGCCGCTATGACAGCCGCAAGTCCAAATCCCGCATACATTGCGATATCCGTCCGATCGGACGTGTTCGGTGTTTCAGGTCCTGGCCGGATAACCGGCTGTTCTGGTGTCAGAGGCGTTTCAGGTGCCAGTGTGTTTCTGACGGTAAATCCGTTCTGTACATCACCGCTGATGGAGGTTCTGTATCCATCCACCTCAACTTCACTGACGGTGTAAACAATCTGATGACCGTGATCGTATACCGGGAGTTCTCCGAATGAGAAGAACCAGTCAAGTGCAGCCTCTGCGGTTGTTTCCGCAATCTTCTCACCGTCCGCCTTCAGAATCAGCCTGATGGATCCCGGTCTCTTTCCGCTTTCGTCATTGTGATCGTTCCACTCCTTCACACCGTAAACCACTGCGGTTTCAGGGGTATGTGTGTTTGTAATGACAGATTCATATGCACTGATCTGTTCGACTGATGCCGTATATCCGGCAATGTGATCTTCAGATACCGTGTACACGATTTCCTTACCGTCGCTGTACTTTGGCATGTTGAGGAATTCGTATTCCCAGTTTCTGTCCGCCGTCACATTCTGTATTGCGGCTTCCTGTCCGTTGGCGTACAGTCTGACCGTGATGATTTCCGGACGTTTTCCGTCCTGATCATCTCCGTCATCCCATACCTTGTGTCCGTGAATGCTTTCCACTGTTTCAGGCGTATGATGATTGATGACTCTGAAGCCTTTCTCAGCACTGCCTTCCACAACTGCCGCATCATAACCGGCTACCGGTTCCTCCACGATGCTGTACCGGATTTCTCTCGCATTTGCATATCTGTATACATCCGTGAATGCAAAGCTCCAGTCATCGCCGCTGACTTCCGCGGTACATTCATTGCCGTTCACATCATATGCCTGTCTGCCGTCGGCGTACAGATGCACAATAATGCTTTCCGGACGGATTCCATCCTGGTTGCTGTTATCATCCCATACCTTTTCTCCGCTGATTTCAATGCGCTGCAGTTCATGCGTGTTGATGAAATTGTATTCATATTCAGAGACCTGCTCAACATCCGTATCGTATCCTTCGACACCGTCTTCCTCAACCCTGTATACGATCTCTTTGCCGTCACTGTATTTCGGAAGATCCGTGAATTCGTAATACCAGCCGGAGGAAATGGATGTGGTTGTGGAGGAAACCTCCTCCCCATCCGCGTAGAGTCTGACTGTAATGGACTGTGGACGGATACCGTCTCTGTTGTCATCATCCTGCCAGATCTTATGCCCGCTGATTCTGTCAATCGTTTCAGGAATATGTGTATTTGTGATTGTGAAGCCTTCTTCAACAGAACCTGTCACAACCGGTGTTTCATAGTCTTCCACCTCATCTTCCACGATGGTGTATTCAATCAGCTTTCCATCCGCATACTTATCCACATTTTCAAACATGAAGTTCCAGTCGTCACCGCTGACCACTGCAGTGTATGGTGTTCCATCGGAACTGTATGCCTGCGTTCCGTTGGCGTACAGGTGTACGGTAATGGAATCCGGTCTCTTTCCATCCACGTTTCCGCCGTCATCCCATACCTTGTGTCCAAAGACTGCAGGATACTTTTCAGGAATGTGAACGTTGGTAATGCTTAAGCCATCCTGTGAAGAAACCGGATCATAGCCTTCGACACTGTCTTCACTGACGGTATATGTGATCATTGCCCCATTGCGGTTAACCGGCAGGTTTTCAAATGTGTAGTTCCAGCCTGTTTCTTCCGTTACCCTCACAGCTTCAACCGGACTGCCGTCCTGATGGACTGCAGGCTGGCCGTCTGCCAGCAGTCTGACCGTAATGGACTCAGGTCTCTTTCCATCCTGGTTTTCTGCGTCATCCCAGCTCTTTTTGCCTGTGAGTTTTTCAATCACAAGCGGTGCATGTGTGTTTGTAAAGTCCGTGCCGCTCTGTTGTGATACGTAGTCCTTTACCGCATCTTCACGCAGTGTGTAATTCACTTTGTTTCCATTCCAGTAAACCGGAAGATCCGTGAACGAATATGCCCAGCCTGTATTTTCAGAAGCCGTTGTGACCTTTTCAGGCAGACCTGCATCATTCAGGAGTCGGATTGTTACCTGGGCCGGACGGATGCCGTCCTGGTTGCTGTTGTCATCCCAGCTCTTGGTTCCGGAGATGAATGTTGTCTGCGGTGTATGCGTGTTGGCAATCACATAACCGTGATCCGTCGGCTGAATATCTGTTGTGTAACCCTCAACTTTATCTTCTGAAATCGTATAGACGATTTCAGTACCACCGTCCCGGAATTTTGCCAGTCCTGTGAAGGATCCGCTCCATCCGTTTTCATCACTTAATGTCATTGTCTGTGTTTCAGCACCATCTGCGAAAAGTCTGACCGTGACAGGTTTCCGCATGTTGTCCTGGTTGTCGTTGTCATTCCATACCTTGGACACATTGACCGCGGTCGTTTCCGGGTCGTATGTGTTGATCAGATCATATCCTGACACTGTGGAGACATATGGAGAATCCTGTGGAAGTGTTTCCGTAATCGTGTATGTGATCTTCTGTCCGTTTTCATTGACCGGCAGATTGGAGAATGTGTATTTCCAGCCTGTCGCTGCGGATACTTCCTGACTGCTGACCTGTTCCCCGTTGGCGAGCAGATTTACGATAATGGAGGTGTGTCTCTTTCCATCCTGATCGCCGTTGTCAATCCATGCCTTTTCACCGGATATGGATGTCGTTTCAATCACGTGGGTATTTGTGATGGTGGTTCCGTTGATTCCGGTTGTATAGCCGGATACCGTTTCTTCCGTTACGGTGTAGGTGATCGGCTTTCCGTTGTCGTTCCTGTACAGATTGGAGAATGTATATGTCCAGATACCATTCGAATCCGCACTGACGGTTCCATCAGCGACCTTTTCGCCATCGGCGAACAGATTCACGGTAATGGATGATGGACGGATACCGTCACGGTTGTTGTCATCCAGCCAGTCCTTTGTGACTGTGACGGATGTCTTTTCCGGTTCATGTGTGTTGGTGATGTTAAAACCATTGATATCTGTTGTGTAACCTGATACTTTCTCTTCACTGACCGTGTATTGAATCAGCTTCCCATTACTGTATTTCGGAACGTTTTCAAATGTGTATGTCCAGTTCCCATCCGAACCGACGCTGACCGTCGTGTCTGCGGCTTTGACACCATCCGCAAGCAGATTCACGGTGATGGATTCCGGACGGATGCCGTCACGATTGTCATCGTCACTCCACACCTTGGCTCCATTGATTGTGGTTTTTTCAGGAATATGCGTATTGGTAATGGTGTAGAGGCCGGTTTCCTGATCTTTTTCGACGGACGACAGATACCCCTTCGGTACCACTTCTTCCAGTGTGTATACGATTGCCGTACCGCCGTTTTTGTATTTCGGAAGATTGTCAAATGTGAAGCTCCAGTCATCGGATGTGACTGTCTGACGTGCGGTTTCCACGCCGTCCGCTTTCAGGATGATTTCGACGGATCCGGTCCTGATGCCGTCCTGGTTGTTTCCGTCATTCCATACCTTTGTGCCGGAAATGGATGTTGTTTCAGGACTATGGGTGTTTTCAATGTCATATGTTTCTTCCGGGTACGATGCCTCGTAACCATTCACCGTAACTTCTTCTACACTGTATCTGATTTCCGTACCATTGCGGAATTTTGGAAGATCTGCGAATGTGTATGTCCAGTTGTCTTGTGCCGTGACAGTCTTCGTCGCGGTGACAACATTGTCCGCAAGCAGATTCACGGTGATGGATGTTGGACGGAGCCCATCCTGATTGTTGTTGTCGTTCCAGCTCTTTGTACCGCTGACAGTGGTTGTTTCCGGCGTATGTGTATTTATGATGGTTACTACATTTCCACTGGTGGAAATATCTGCACTGTATCCTTCCCGAACATTGTTTTCCACAACGCTGTACGCAATTTCATTCCCTTTACAGTACACATCCAGATCTTCAAATGTATATGACCAGATGCCGTTTTCATTCGGGTGAATCGTGACTGTTTTCACCGGCACATTGTCCGCAAGCAGGCTGACACTGACCGAAGTCGGACGGATTCCGTCCTGGTTGCTGTTGTCATCCCAGACCTTGTTTACGGTGATGGATTTCTTTTCCACATTATGGGTGTTTGTAATATCGTAGTTTTCTGTGGAATAGGATGCTGTATAGTCGCTGACTTCCTCCTCGCTGACGCGATAGGAAATCAGATTTCCGTTTTCGTACTTATCAAGACCCGTGAAGGAATATGTCCAGTTGTCAGCCGCTGTAACCGTCGCTGATCGGATCACTTCATTGTTCCTGAGAAGATTGACGGTGATGGACTGCGGTCTTTTACCATCCTGATCTGCGTTGTCAATCCATGTTTTCCTGCCGCTGATCGTGACCTTTTCCGGTGAATGTGTGTTTGTGATCACATAGGATCCATCGGATCCGCTGACTTCTGATGTATAGCCTTCCGGATTTCCGGTTTCCACGACACAGTAAGCAAGTCTGTTTCCAGCACTGTCCAGCACAGGCAATCCGTTCCAGATAACTGTTTCCTGATCAGTTGTACCGACTGTCCGTTCACTTCCCGAAACCTTTGTGAATGTGCTGCCGTCGATGGATGTTTCAAGTTCAAAGCTGACTGCCTGACGCATGCCATCCTGGTTATTGTGATCATCCCATACTTTCGCTGCTTCGATGACACCGTAATCATTGATGATTTCAACCGTATCCTTCTGATCCGCCTGGATTTTCTGTGTGCTGTTGGAGTAAACAGTTTCTCTCTTCGTATAGCCTTCAGGCATACCACTTTCAGACACTGTGTACTCTGTACCGGTGGATACCGCATTGAACACGATGGATTCGCCGGCTTTCATTGTAAACGCTCTTGGTTCCTCCGCATTGACCTGACCTGTTGAAACATATGTGCCGTCCGCATTGTAGAAGTTGAATTTCTGTTCTGTGCTCATCGTGACCGTCACGGTAAATTCATCTTCCGCATCCGCCTGTTTTCCGCCGTCAATGCTTTCCACTTTCTTTGTGATGACCAGCTGCCCCTTACGGGAGTTTGTTCCCGCAATGACCTTATGATCTGCGTCAAATGCCGTATATGTACCACTCTTTCCTTCCTTCAGTACACCGTTCACATACATCGGCTTTGTGGCCCCTGTCGTGGATTCATACAGATTTGAGGAAGTGACTTCCTGGAATGTATATATGTGACCTGCCGCCAGTACTTTACCGTTTTTGTTTACAATACCCGCTGCCAGCGCATACTCTGTACTCCATGTATCTTTGGACAGTGTGACCGTATCGATAACAGTTCCATCCTTCAGAATATTGAATGAGACCGCATCGATCCGTCCTGTACTGTCAGTTGTATCGAGCCATTCCTTTGTCAGGTTTACCATGACAGGATTTACCGGCATCCTCGGTCTGTTGTAATCCGCAGTCAGTTCATCACCGACTGTTTCCTGATCATTCTCTGTTGTGACAACATGGTATTTCACAACCGCATCCTGATTTGTATGGATGCTGAATCCGGACTGTGTCTGAATGATATCCGGTGTTTTTTCCACATCGTATTTTTCCGGATGATTCGTGTAATCCGCAATCTGATCGATGGTTTCCTGTGTCGGATACACTTCAAAGGAAACTCTGTATGTATATCCGTCCTCCAGTGTGTAATCTGTTCCAAGTGCCCAGGTGACCTTTCTGGTGTCCGGATCATATGAAGCTTCCGGAAGTGTATGGGTCGTACCGTCACTGTGGGTGACAGTAAGACCGTTATTGACTGTTTTTCCTTCACGATCCGTGACCAGATATGTGAAGGATGGAACGATACCGGTTTCCAGAGTCATCGTATCTTCGATTGTCACATTACGGTAAGTGACACTGTGCATGATAGACTGAACGATACTGGAAAATGCCTTGTTCAATGTTGTACTGTCATTTGCCTCAAAGTAATGTCCCTGCAGTGTTTGATCACCATACGCATCTCTGACCAGACTTTCCATTTTACCCGCATTGCCGAAGGCATTGACGGTATACAGTTCATAACCGTTGTCGACAAGTTTCTTTGCGGCATTCAGTGCTGCGCTGTAATTATATCCGCTGTTATCATTCTGGCCGTTTCCATACACGCCGTAATAATTCTTTTCCGCATTTTTGTCCATACGGGAGTTTCGGAATGTTGGTGCACCGTCAGAGATGAAGATCACATAGTGCTCTGCATCACTGCGCAATTTCAGATTCCACGTTGTCTGTAAAGCTGCTTCCCAGTTCGTACCTCCTTCCGATTCAAAACCATTAATAACAGATGTTAATTCAGCTTTACCCGTTGTTCCTGTAATCTCTGCTTTTGAATGGGTAGAGAAACTGACCAGTGAAATCTCAATACTATCCGGACTTGCGGTTGTGTTGTTTTTCAGCAGCGTGTCGATCAGACCATTGACTGCGGTTTGCGCTGTTGACATCCGTGTCTGTGTTTCATTCGGTTTGTTTGAAATTTTTTTACCCATACTTCCTGACGTATCAAACACTATGACAACGTCCGCTTTGGTCTGTTCCGCGCTTTTCTTTGAGGAACCGGTGACGGACAATGAGAGATCATATGTTCCGTCTCCGCGATCTGTCAGCTCCTTTGTGTGTGCAGGTTCACTCAGACTGATCTCTGCATCGGGTGAATCCTGTGCGTGTGCGGTAATGATCGATGACGGAAGTGCTGTCACAAGTGACAGACACAATGTCAGTGCGGTCATACCTGATGAGAGTTTTCGTAATACTTCCTTCACCATGTTTATACCTCCTGTTCCTGTCATAAACAGTGAAGTGACCGGTACCGTTTCTGTGCGTCCCGGTTTCTTCTGCACCCTCAAAATACCACGCAAAAATTAGCCGATTTGTGCTACTTTCAAATTCCCGTGACAATTTGAGTAACAGAAATCAGCCCTGATTTCTTAAAATTTCACATATATTATGCAATATCATTTCAATATCTGTATATTTGAATCATCTGCCGTTATCACACGGATTCCGCATAACAAGTATATATTTTCATACATAATATGAGTATTGATATATGGAATCTGATGAGTAATTTAGCGTTACACCGATGTTACAAAAAATCAGGAAACGAGTAACTCATTTCCTGACAAACATCAGATCCATATCAACCGGTTCCTCAATTCCCGGTACAGTACCCTGGTCGGAATACTGCCAGATATCATACGTGTACGGATACGTCGGATACGGTGTATTGTAATGTGCAACCCATGTATGAAACTCCTGGATATATTCCATGTTGAACAGTTTTTCAAACAGGTTGGTGCTGTTGTAGATCATTGCCTCATACCCTTTTTTCTGCACCATATGGCAGAACAGAACCGCATTTTCCGTTGTGACCTCTTTGGTCTGAAAATATGTTCTGCCCGCCATTCCACCTGCCTTTTCAAAATCATATACAACAGGCAGATCAATGGTGTACGGTTCAATGCATCTCAATGTGAATTCCGCTTCTTCTTTTGCCTCTTCGATATCCGTTGCCTGGGAAAAGAAATACACACCGACCGCAATACCGTTGGCGATTGCCTGTTCGATATTGTAGGTAAACGTCTCATCCGGATTGATGTCACCGGTCTGATAGCCCCTGTATCCACAGCGGATATAGGCAAATTCAATACCGGCATTCTTTACCTGAGTCCAGTCGATTTTTCCCTGATGTGATGATACATCGATACCGATGAGGGAAGTATACTGATCATCCTCATAGTATTTGTATTCCCCTTCGGTATACAGGTTGTAGTAGTTATAGTCATTCTCCACAAGTGTGGATAAAACAGGCGTACGCAGTTTTTTCTGATTCTCGTTGTATATTGTGCACATCACTGCAACGCAGAAAACAATCAATACGATACTGACTGTGATGGAACTTCCATGCCTGAGATGCCGGCGGCGTCTGTATGTCCTTTTTCTTCTCTTTTTCTGCATGATAAACCGTAAGGGGGCATCCGCTCCGTTAAAAGGCATGCCCCCTCATTCCCGATTATTTTACCACTCTGGCGGATTCATTCACCTGAAGAAGTTTTTCCGTCAGTTCATTTTCAATCTTGTGCAGCTGTTCTTCTGCCGCAAGTCTCTTCTCACGGCCTTCCTTCTGAATCTGAAGGACTTCATCCAGCGTCTGAATCAGCTGTTCATTCGTATGCTGCAGTGTTTCGATATCCACAATACCGCGTTCGGATTCCCTTGCGGTTTCCACTGTTGACTGATGGAGTGTTTCCGCATTCTTTCTGAGCAGTGTGTTGGTCATATTCGTGACTTCACGCTGTGCTTCCATTGCCTCTTTGGAATGCTGGATACCGAGTGACAGTACAATCTGATTCTTCCATAACGGAATCGTATTGACGATTGTGGACTGAATCTTTTCCGTCATCAGTGTATCGTTGTTCTGCACAAGACGGATCTGTGGTGCCATCTGAATGGATACCTGTCTTGTCAGTTCCAGATCATACAGTTTCTTTTCAAAACGTACACATGCCTGTTCCAGGTCATTTGCGGCCTGTGCATCTTCCGGAAGTCCGGATGCCTTTGCCTTGTCAATCAGCTTTGGAAGATCCACTTCACGTACTTCCTTCAGCTTCTTTCTTCCGGCCAGGATATACATTGCCAGCTCTTTGGCATTGCGGTTGTTTCTTTCATACAGTTCATCAAGAAGGGCAATATCCTTGAGCAGTGTGATCTGGTGTTCCTCCAACATGGAAGCCACCTTTTCCACATTCTTTTCCGCTGTATCATACTTGACTTTGAAACGTGTGACCTTGTCCTGTCCCTTGTCAAACAGGCTGGCAAAGAATCCCTTCTTTTCGTCATCGCCATCATCGAAATCCTTCAGTTCAACAACCAGATCATTGAGCAGTTTTCCGATCTCGCCGAGATCCTTTGTTCGGATGTTTTTCAGTGCCGCATCTGAGAAGTCGGATACCTTCTTCTGTGCTGCTGATCCATACTGCAGTGTGATGTCGGATTTTGTGATATCAATCTGCTTGGAGAAACTGTCGATTGTGGCTTTTTCAGACGCTGTCAGTTCAATGGATTCCAGAGGATCCTTTGAGGAGACTTCCTTCTTCTGCTTTGTCTCGAGTTCTTCCAGTTTTTCGTTATTCTCTTCTCTGACTTCATCCGGTGTCAGAGTCAGTTTGATTTCAGGCATTTCTTGTGCTTTTACATTTTCACTCATGGTTCAATTCCTCAGCTTTCATATCGATTTATCGCTGACAATATCATACCAAGAATCTTTCTGATTGCGTCAGAAACTTACAGAATTGACATGATTTTCCATATTTCAGACACATTTGTTCAATTCACAAAAACGTATTATCATAAGTGAGAACAGGGGAAAACAATGCATGACAGCACGCATGACGTGATGGATACGCAGAGTGTTTTTACCTGAAATGCATGCGCATATGCGCCCAGGGAGAACCATGACAGACACAAAACTCGTATTGCTTGGCACAGGAACACCCAATGCCTGTCCGGAAAACAGCGGACCTGCCAGTGCCGTTGTTGTAAACAACCAGGCATATCTGATTGACTTTGGACCCGGTGTTGTCAGACAGGCATCCAAAGCATATTTCAAAGGCATTGACGCATTGCGGCCGGACCGGCTGGACATTGCCTTCTGCACGCACCTGCATACAGACCACACAACCGGACTGCCGGATCTTCTGTATACCCCATGGGTTCTGGAGAGGGAAAAGCCACTGCGTTTATTCGGCCCACAGGGATTATCCGATATGGCGCAGTACATTGAGAAGGCATACAGTGCCGACCTTGACATGCGTTTAAACGGTGATGAACCTGCCAACCTGACAGGATGGAAAACAGAAGTCATGGAACTCAGAAAAGGCACAGATGACTATGGCGTTATCTACACCGATGAAAACATCCAGGTAGAGGCATTCACCGTCAGACACGGCAGACTGCAGTCGCTGGGTTACCGTTTCACAACCGCTGACAGAGTCATTGTCATTTCCGGTGATACCGCACCACTGGACATCATTGCCGAAAAGGCAGAAGGTGCGGATATACTTCTTCATGAATGTGAATATACAGCGGGATTGAAAAACAGATCACCGCAGTGGCAGATCTACCACCGCAATGTACATACCATGAGTGTCGATCTTGCCGGTATTGCCATGAAGGCAAAACCATCCCTTCTTGTCACATATCACCGGATTTACCACATGAACATCCAGGACAATACAAAGGATCTGCGAAAGGAAATGGAAATCCGCAATCAGAGAATCATTCAGGAAATCAGAGATGCCGGATATGACGGTCCGGTTGTCAACGGCCAGGATCTTGACATCTTCTGAACATACAGAAAAAATGCTGTAACAGGTAAAACCGTGTTTACAGCATCTTTTGTTATTCCAGTTCAAAATCCTCTTTTTTCAACAGGGAAATATCTGCTTCAGGTTCACTTACAATTCTGGATGACTGCTTCAGAATCGCATCCTCAATCGTATTGCGGGCAAGACGTCCGTTGCCTGCCTGTGCCGCATTGGTCTGCTGCACATGATCGAAGTATGTCTTCAGTGTTTCCACTGCCTCCTCATCAATGACATATCCCTTGGAGGAAGCCTGAATCTTTGAGATTCTGACAAGTTCCTCACCGGTGTAATCACGGAAATCAATCACATTCGGAAATCTGGAACGCAGACCGGAATTGGCTTCCAGGAAACCTGACATTTCCTTTCTGTAACCCGCAAGTATGACAATCAGATTATCTCTGTTGTCTTCCATTGCCTTGACAAGGGTGTCGATGGCTTCCAGACCGAAGCTGTCATCCTTGCCTCTGTACAGCGAATATGCCTCATCGATAAACAGAACACCGCCAAGCGCACTCCGGATGACACTCATTGTCAACGGTGCTGTCTGACCGACATACTGAGCCACCAGATCCGCTCTTGTGACCTCCACAAGCTGGCCTGTGGTCAATGCACCGATGGCTTTCATATAGCGGGAAATCAGTCTGGCAATGGTTGTTTTGCCTGTACCCGGATTACCGGTAAAGATCATATGCATGGACAGGGAGGCTGTTTTGAGCCCCTGCTGCTTTCTCTTTTCGTTCATGGCGATATGAGACTGCAGGGAACGGATGTACTTTTTGACCTCCTCCAGTCCGACAACAGCGTCCAGTTCCGCATTGACAGCCGCGATTTCTTCCTGGCTGTTTCTGCTTCGGGAAAGACATGTGTCATGTTCCACTATCGTCAGTACCGGAACATTGTCTTTAAGTCCGACCGTTACCGGAACATCCTTCGGCGGATTGTATTTGAGTACCGCATGGGATGCGGACACATAGAAATCATAGAGAACGGACTGAATTCCGTCAGTACCCTGCGATTTATCAAAATGATCAAAAATCCAGTTCTGAACATCCTCATTCAGAGAGATCGCAATCCCGAGGTTTGCCTGACAGCGGACTGTGAATTTCCCGCTTTCCATGGCAATGATTGTATGCAGGGATTCCGGATTCAGTTTTTCAAATTGAATCTGGTCAAGCACATGATACATGAAGTCTGCACCGAATGTGTTCTGCACATCGGACACCTTTCCGTTGGTAATGAATACAAGGTATTTCCTGTCCGCAGACAGTGAATCCACCGCATTCTTCACAAGTCCTGTCTGATTCTCCACAAGAACACCCTGTGAGAGGACATAACGTCTGTTGAGAATGATCCTTCCTTTTGTGACAAGATCGCTGATCATGCGGTTGAATCCCGCAAAAGATGATTCAAAGCCTTCAAAACAGATTACCTGTCCTTCGCCTGAAAGCACCTGATACAGATCCTGCAGGAATACCTGTTCCTGGGAACCTGACGTATAGCGTGACATATCCACGGTATATACCTGGTCATTGTCCAGCACAAAACGCTTCGCACATTCCTTTGCCGCAAGCGTCACTGTTTCATGTCTGCCGGTACCTTCCGGTCCGTAAACAAGAATGACATTGGCTGCTTTTCCTTCACTGAAGCCCATGACATACGGACGGCGCAATGCCGTGCATAATCCGGATACGGCCATGTTCTGACCGATGATATGGGTATTGACTTCCTTTTCCACTTCCATGAATGCCTTCGGAATATCAATCTCTGACCGTTCCGGTTTCTTCTCCACGCCGTAATCATCTTTCAGATCCTTCTGCAGAGAATCCAGATCCGTCATCATCACGGAAGGATCCGGAACGCTTTCGATCTTTTTCGCATCATCCGCCATCTTCTTCAGTTCCTGGTTCTGCCGGTTCAGGATACCCATCAGTTCATTCAGAGCACTGTCCGCATCCTTGAGAATGCCTGCACTGCTGCGGGGTTTATCAGATGGGCCGGAATCCATTGTCAGTTCAATGTCCGATACATCGTCCTTTTCATATGCACGTCTGCGTCCGAGAACCTCATTCCACAGACGGTTTTTTTCATCACTTCTGTCTGTCATATTCACTTTTCCATTGTCTTTGTCAGCAGCTGATCATCTCCTGCCAGACCATCCTTCTTCAATACCGCTTCAAGTGTGGAAATATCCGCAGAGAGGTTGATGAAGTCCTGGTCGGTCATGGAGGAAATGATATTCTTCATGGCTGTATTGATCAGCTGAATGGTATTGGACAGCTTTTCCTTCGTCTCCGCATATGCCGGATCGGAAGTCGCCACCTGCAGTGATTCATACTGCTGCAGAATCTTGATCAGAATCGGAAGATAGTGATCATAGAGTTTATTCAGCTTATCCTTTGTGTTCGGAAGTTTCCTGGAAAGATCATCGATCTGTCTCAGATATGCGCACGTTTCATACAGATCCTTGGAAATCTTATCATCCGGTATATTCGTATTCAGCGCATTGATCTCATTGATGAACTTCTGTGCCTTTGTCAGTGCCTGTTCCTTCGGCTTTGCGGTCTGCTTTGGCTTTGGCTTTGATTCCGTCACCTCCACATCCACAATATCATTTCCATCCTGATTCAGTTCGCGGTTGGCTCTTTCATACAGATTGTCAATCACGATTCTGTAGGAGTCCGGAAACCGGTTCTGAAATTCCTGCATTGTACACAGGTAGGAATGGTTCTTATACACATCCAGGGATGACAGATTCGCATAGTTTTCCCCGCCGAGCACAAGTTCCAGGTCCGCACTTGCCTGAATGGAGTGATTCGCACGGAACCACTTCTTCAGAAAGGCATTGATTCTGGAAATCTTCTGATTATCAGAAGAGGATGTCCTTGTGTAATGCCGGTTATAGGAGCGGGATGAACTCTCCCGCTTTTTGGATGAACTGACAGAAGCCAGCGCTCCCAGAACAACGACCATCAGAATCAGAAGCAGCGGAAACATACTGCCTGTTCCGAAAAAGATCAAGAATAAAAAGAAAAATAAAAAACCTGAATTTCCGCGTCTTCTCATACCATATCGTCAGAATCCCGTCCCAGCTGCGGGAAATCTGCCGTTCTCCTTTCTTTTCAAGCCTCAAAGCAGAAACGATCCTCCACGTTTCTGCGATCACACAGATTATAGCATATTCCAATCATCTTTGATGTACCTGTTCCACACAACATCTGAAGTTTCCATTAAGAAATTTCATGCCTGTCTCAGTACATATCCCTGTACACGAAGATGACTGCGGAAATGAACTGTTTTATAATAAACCCATGAAAAAAATCATCGCATCCAAAGACCGGTTCACCGATATCCTCCGGCAAAGCGCAGCCGGACACAACGGTGTATGTTCCGGTATCCGAACAATGACATTATCCACAGCGCTCAACCTTCAGAAAACACCGCAGGAGACTGCCGTATTTCTTCTGAAAAAGACACTTTCCTGTCACCCGCAGGATTTCCCGATCTATGCGGACATGTTCCGGTATCCACCGTTTCTCAATGAGATCTACGCATTCATTGACGCCTGCCTGACCTATGACATCCAGGTCAGTGATCTGCCTGTAAGAAATGAAAATGAAAAGGAACTGGCACGTATTGTGCAGGAGGGATTGACGCTCGACTTCCTGCAGAAAAACATCCGCCAACAGGTTCAAAGTGCCGCAGCGGACCTGATCAGCGATCCGGACACTGTCATATATCCGGCCTTTACGGCGGATCCGTTCATGTATGAACTGACGCAGACCCTTGTGGAAAAACTCCCGTCTGTACAGCTGGAGGAAGTCCACCCTGAAATCAGCCTGAAGTATACCGGCAGTGCAAGACAGGAGATGGAATCCGTTGCCCAGGATATATGCAGAAGAGGACAGCCGTGCAACGTGATTCTGACATCCATGTCATCACAGCTGCCGTTGTTGAAATCCGTCTTTGCCCGCTACCGCATTCCATTACATGTGGAAAACAGTCCCGTTCCCGTACATCTTCCGAAGATCTTTGCGTCCCTTTTGCGTTATGGTGTCAAAAAGGACAGGGAATCACTTCAGACATGCTGCGAGGGCAATGCGTTCGGGGTGGAGCTGACCGGTCCGGTCAGAGACTATCTGTTTTCACATCTTGATATTCTGAAAACAGACTTTTCCATCCGGGCATATCTCAAAGACAACGACATGTTCAACCGCAGTGCGGACCTTTACGGAAACATGGAGGATAGTTCCCGTGCCTGCCTGTCCCGCATTGAACCGAAACTGAGCCACCTGGACAGTGCACATACACCGGTTGAAACAGTCAGTGCCTGTTATGATCTGATCAGTGATCATCCATACCTTTCCGATCCAAATGAATTCGACGCTGCTTTGAACATCCGCACCATGATTCAGAATGTCATTGCGGATATCCAAGACGAAAGTGATCTGCTGTTCCTTGCGGATCAGGTGGAAACCATCACGGTCAGTGAACGAATCGAAGAAGCGGATTTCTGCACCGTTACCGATATCACCCATCCGGTATCACAGAAACCTGTCAGCTATGTCATCAGCGTTGACGGTTCGGGATACCCGGGTGTGCCTGTGAAAACAGGGCTGTTTGATGAACGATATCTGGAAGCGGTGAAAACATATCCATCCCAGGTATACCGCACTCAGATCTTCAAACAGCAGCTGGAATGGATTGAACGCAGCTGTACGGATACACTGATCTATTCCTGGCACACCAATGATTATCAGGGCAGAGAGGTTCAGCTTGCCCTGGAAATCGAACAGAAATACAACAGTCTGAAGTCACAGTGGGATCTTGCGGTCATTGCACCGCCATTGCGGCCGGTACACCGTCTCGACAGTGATACCGCACAGGCACTGTTTACCATGGACAATACAATCCGCGGTTCCATTTCAACCATTGAGAGGTATTTTCACTGCCCGTATTCCTACTTTATTCAATCCGGTCTGAAGGTCAGAGAACCGGAAACATGTGCACCGGAGGCCGCATCCATCGGAACCATCCAGCACTACATCCTGGAAACAGCCGTTTCACAGTTCGGCAAACAGTACGCACAGATTGAGGAGTCACAGATCCGGGAGTGGATCAAGCAGGCGTTTGAAGCCATGGAGATCATGCATCCGGAAGCGGTGGAAACCATTGCCATGATAAGGGAGAGAATGGAGGACGGCATTGTGCTTGTATTCCGTTTTCTCAAAGATGTCGAACGCAGCACATCCTTTACTCCCGCCCATACCGAAATGCGGTTTCAGCAGGAAATCATCGAAGGCATTGAGATTAACGGCGTGATAGACCGCCTTGATGAATACCAGAAGGAATTCTTCCGGATTATCGACTACAAATCCAGTGCGCATGCCCTGAGTGAAACCAGAATCAAAGCAGGTGTGCAGCTGCAGTTACTGACATATACCATGATTGCACAGAAGATCAACGGGACACAGCCTGCCGGAGCCTATTACTGTTCCCTCAAGCAGGAATCCTATGATGTGCCTGCCGTCATCAAAGAAAACAAAGAACTTGTGGACAATGACTTCAGTGATGAAGCGGAACAGGCAAGAATGCTTTCCGGAAGAAAACTGGTCGGTTGGACATTTACGGATCGTACAACCGAACTGGATGAATCCGGAACCCATATTCAGTCATTAAACAAACAGAAGGATTACGATCTGATCTGTGAATGCATGACGGAAATCTATCAGTGGTTCCGTTCCCGCCTTCTGCAGGGGGATATCGTACTGAACCCGGATGAGGAGGCGTGTGCGTTCTGCCCGTACAAACCGGTATGCCGGTACCACGGGGAATATCGGAAGATTGTGCCTGCACTCATGAAAGACATGAAGTTTGACGTGTAAAGGAGAAGCCATGGCAAAGAAATTTGATGAACAACAAAGACAGGCCATTGAAGCACTCGGCTCCAATGTACTTGTATCGGCTTCTGCCGGAGCCGGAAAAACCGGTGTTCTTGTCGAACGTCTGACAAAGCGTGCCGTAAGGGACAGAGTTCCGATCTCAAGGATCGCAGCCATGACCTTTACCCAGGCCGCAGCCGAAGAAATGAAAAAACGTCTTGCCGGACGTCTCAATGAGGAATATGCAAAATCACAGGATGAACAGGAAAAAGAATTCCTGAATGCACAGCTGGCTTCACTGCAGTCCGCTGATATCACAACCATCGACTCGTACTGTCTGACCATTATCAGAAAGTACTACTCCACCATCGGTCTTGATCCGAAAACCACATCCAGAATCCTGGATGAGGGAACTGCCAACATTTACAAACGGCAGGCATTCGATACCGTCATTGCACGTTACCACAACCGGAAACCGGAAGAAGTCAGAAATCTGCTGGAGATGTTTTCACCGCGCAGTGAGGATTTCGATACCCTGTTTACCTCAGTCATGTCCATCAACCTGACTGCCCAGGCAGGCATGGATCCTGCAGGGTGGTATGAACAGGCACGTGCCATGTATGCCCCGGTACGCACATTAAAACAGTTGAATCCACAGATTCTGAAATACTTCACAGAAGGTATTCTCAGTGATCTTGCCATGATGAAAAGCTGTCTGTCACGGATGAAAATCCTGTCTGAAGGGATTGAAAAGGTCAAACCGGAAACCCTGCATGAAGAGGAGATTCTCATCACAAACTGTGAAAACAGACTTCGTGATTTTTCATGGGAAGGATACCGCACATCCCTGATCACATTGGCGGAACACAAAACCTCCCCGTATACAAAAGACAGGGAATACACTGCCGTAAGAAAGAAACTCGATGATCAGAAAAAGAACCTTCTTACAACAGCGTATCCGGAATCCATTCTGGTTCAGGACCATAATGACATGTCTCCGGTTGTCAGTCTGCTTGTGGATATTGCGGAGGATACATGGCAGGCATTCCGGGACATCAAAACATCACATGCATGTATGGACTTTACGGATATGGAACGTTTTGCCTATGAGATCCTGCAGAAAAACAACGGTACGGTTGCGTCCATTATCCGGGATTCACTTGATGAGATTCTCGTTGATGAATTCCAGGATACATCCGAGCTGCAGAATGCGATCATTACCGCCATTTCCAACGGACATAACGTATTCCGTGTCGGTGATGTCAAGCAGTCCATTTACCGTTTCCGTCAGGCCAAACCGGAACTGATGCGTTCCCTTATGCATGATCCTGATACGACGCAGATCACCCTGCGTCATAACTACCGTTCCAAAGACAGTATTGTCCGCTTTACCAACCTGCTGTTTTCAAAGATCATGAACATCGAAGGCTGTCAGGATACATACACAGAACTTGATACGGTTTCCATCGGAGAAAACAATCCGGCACAGATGGAGGAAACCCTCACACCTGTTACCTTTGCGTACATCCCGTATCAGAAAGACAACGAACAGGGGTTTGACCCGAAACGTGCCAAAGCAGACTGGATCAGTTCGCAGATTCTGAAGATGATGAAAGAGGACCCTTCTCTGCAGTTTCGGGACTTTGCGATCCTTGTCCGTTCCCATGCGGATAAATCCGTGATCCGTACCAGCCTGGAATCCTGCAATATTCCGTATGACATTGACGGACGTGACGGTTTCTACCAGTCGGATCTGGCATTGACGATTCTGTCCATGGTCCATGTCATGCTGGATGAAAATGATACCCTGCATCTGCTTGCCGTTCTGACATCTCCATTCTGTCACTATTCCGACAATGACCTCGCGCAGATGAAAATCAGGCATGGTTCTCTTCTGAAGGCGGTCAGAGCGGAAAATCCGGCACTGCTGGAAAAACTGCAGTACTTCCGGGCCATTGCACAGGAGAAGGATGTGCCGACCATGCTCAGTGAGATTGCATTGACAGATGGTTTTTACAACCGTCTTCCCCTGAAAGACCAGGCAAACTTTGATTTCCTGTTTGAAAAGATGATCAATGCACAATGTGATTCCCTGCATGCCTTCCTGGATACCATGGAAGCAGGACAGGACGAAAAAAGTTCGGAAGCCATGTCACGCGGAAGCGATGACAATGCGGTGATCGCCACAACCATTCATCAGTCCAAGGGTCTGCAGTACAGAATCGTATTCCTGTGGGGAACTTCCTCAAACCGTTTCAACGACGCCTCAGCCCCGGTCATTGTCAACGAGGCACTGAAACTCGGTATCTCCTACATGCGTCTGCCATACCGCGCAAAACGGCCGACGGTTGAACGAATGGCTGTGGAATATGCTACAAACCTTGAGGATGTACAGGAATTTGTACGGCTTCTGTACGTTGCGGTAACACGTGCCGAACAGAGACTGTTTCTTGTGGACTGCCTTAAACAGCCGTTTACACCAATGGACCTCAATGTGTCATTCCTTCTGTCACGCAAGGGAATTACCGGTACAATGGACATTCCTCTGCAGGGTGAAGAACTGTATCAGACAGAGACAATCGATATCATCACAAAAGACAGAGCGGATGCCCTGCCTCCAAAATATGCCTCAGCACTCCCTGAATTCCACACACCGTATGTCCCGATCCCTTCCATTGTGAAGCCTTCCTCTTTGGAAACAGTCAGCCTGCCGCCGCTGTCACTGAAAGGTCAGGGATCCGGTACCGCCTACGGTACACGGATTCACGAAGTCATGGAACACCTCCCTGTTTCAGCAATCACACCTGAACTGCTGTTCCCATATGATCTGAGTGAAACAGAACAGAGCCGCATCCTTGCCTTTGGAGATTCACCACTGTATCACAAGGCACTGTCCATGCATGTGGAAAAGGAATATCCGTTCTACATTGAAACTGAAAACTACCGTACAAACGGTACGATGGATATGATTGCGTACAGTGATCAGGAAGTCATCATCATTGACTTCAAGACAGACCGTGCATCCCTTTCTCAGATTGAACAGCGTTACCATGATCAGCTGAATGCCTACCGGAAAGCTGCGGAATACATATGGCCGGATCACACGATCCATATTTATGCCTACTCATTCCATAACGATAAGGAAATCGAGATCCTGCAATAAGGACCCCGATTTTTTTATTCATACAGATAATGATACAACGCACCGATCAGATTCGCGTCATTGTAGAACCGGCATGTATCTACAGAAGGTAAAGGCAGATTGATACCACCAAGGAAATCCGGATGATACGTAGGAATATCCGCAATGGACTGTTTCAGATACTCCAGCAGTTTCGGCTGTCTGGAAATACCGCCTCCGATCACAATCCTGTCCACATCCAGCAGTACATTCAGATTGAACATGACAAGTGCCAGACTGTCGGTATAATCCTTTAACGCCTTCAATGCGTCCGGATTGCCTTCGTTAATCCATTCAAATGCCTGTTCTCCGTCGATCATGCCATCCAGTTCCATATATCCGACAACCTTCTGACATAAGCCGGAAGTTCCAAGCTGTGCCACATAGCTGCTCAAGGATGACGGCTTTGTCAGATTGGTGCACATCGAAGAGTACTCACCCGCAAAAAAGTCCTTTCCCCTTCTCAGTTTTCCATCCAGAATGATACCGCCGCCAATGGAAGTACCGATCAGCAGTACCGCACCATCCGATACATCGGAAAGATTTCCCTTCCAGTATTCCGCAAGTGCCGCAGCCTTTCCGTCATTTTCAATTGTTGTCTTTACGCCGTAGCGCTGTTCAAACAGCTCTGTCAGTTTCAGCTCCTGCAGGTATGGGAATACACCCACCACATGAATGATGCCCTGCATACTGTCAATGATTCCCGGAGAACTGATCGCAATCCCGTCAATGTCGGGATATCGATTGACAATACTGTCAATCACCGCAAAAAAGCTTTCCTGTGTGTCCTTTTTCCCAGGACTGACGACCTTTCCCTTCTCCAGTATTTCCGCATCCTCATTCATCAATGCATACTTGAGAAAGGTTCCGCCCCAGTCAAATACAAGATATTTTTTCATAAAATGTACCCCTTTGAGCTGATTGTATCACAACACGGTCTCCATCCACTCAATTCCTTTTTTCAACCGTCCGGTAATATCATCAGAATGTGTTCCCTCATTGTATGCAAAGAAAGTATCACATTGTTTCTGCAGGATCCGATACACCTCCAGAGAACATGTTTCCACATTCCGCAAAAGTCTGTTTTTCGTATTCTTTTCCCTGTTTCCAAGGGAAAGATATACATGATCACACTGTACGGGATGTGCTGTGACATAGGATACAAATTCCGGATACCACAACGAACCTGAACAGCATACACATCCATCAAACACATTCGTGTTCACACATGCATACAGAGAAAACAGTCCGGCAAGAGAATACCCTGCAATCACAGTCTTCTCATACTCCAAAGCAGAAACAGTTTCCAGCAGTTCATTCAGGAAATCATCCGCTTTCCCTTCAAAATCATTCCCATTTGAAAATACTCTTTCACAAGGCCATGGGGAAAGATACCTGTTCCAGTCAAAGTCATATACATACAGAACAGAACTGTCACAGACAATCTCCGCTTCCCCGATCATTACAATCAGTTGGCTGTTTCCATGCTTCAGCTTTGTTTTCATTCCAGAAACAGGTCCTTCAGTCTGTTTAAATCCGCAGAATCAACGCCAAGACGGGTTGTGATAAAGTTCTTCGCCGATCCATATTTTTCATTCAGATGATCCAGCATCCGTTTCATATATTCTCTGCGCACACCGGCAATCACCTGTACATCCGCAATCACTTCCGGGTCATCCGTCCGTTTCATAACCTCATATCGTAACCCTTCAATCCGTTTCTGATTGAATGCATTTGTCATTCCAAAATCATCCAGGATGGTTTCCTCATCCATATCCAAAGCAGACATCACAAGAACAGCTGCCGTACCTGCACGATCCTTACCACCTGTGCAGTGCCACAGAATGGACTGGTCAGGATCCGTTTCCAGCAGGATCTGAAAGAATCTGCCATATCCATGCTTCGCGGCATCACATTCCACAAGATTGACATACAGATCCTCATTCATGGCTCCACTTTTCAACATTTCAATCAGTGCCTGAATCGGATCCTTTTCATAGATTCTGGTAACGGCATCGCTGATGCTGCGATCCAGATTCTCATCCGAAACATGGAGATGTTCATAACGGACACCTTCAATCACAGGATCCTCTTTAGAACCCTTTTCACTGTCAGTTCGAAAATCCACAATCACTCCCAGATTCTGTTCTTTCAGTTTTTCGAGGTCAGAGACCGTCGCATCCCCAGGCATGCCGGAGCGAAGAAGCCGTTTTGCGCGTATCCGTTTTCCCTCACGATTCACATACCCTGCAAGTGTTCTTGCATTGTTTACACCTTCCAGATGCAGTGACTGTGTTTCCATGGTTCTGTCTCTGTTACGCATTGATACGCACCTTCTTTCCAGTCCTGATATCACTCAGCTCCAATCCGAGAATCATTTTCATAATCTGTACAAACAGTAAAATGACCGCAATCGGAATCAGACATGACGTCACAATCAGTACCGCTACAGAATCCACAAAATTTCCAAGTACGGTTTTACAGTATTCCACCGCATCCTCCGTCGTTGTCGCAACCGCACCGATCATACTCTGAATCCAGTTCTGATCTTTCTCCTCTTCTTCAATCTCATTGTTTTCCGCATAGTCAATCGTTTCCTGTATTGTATTCTCAAATGTCTTTTCAATGGTCTTCGAGATCGTTACACTGACAGGAATGATCATGAATGTGGTAACACCAAGCAATGAGATCTTCAATGCCAGTTTCTTCAGATTCTCCTTTCCAAACCACAGGTACAATGCCAACAGTACCAGTGCAGCAGGAATCAGAAACCGGAACGCCGCAACTCCAAGTGTTGTAACAAGGAACTTTTCCAGATACAGAGCGCACGAAACAATCAGAAGATACTGCGTCACATCCGCAATCTTCTCCGCAATCGGTGTTGTCGCATCGCCCGGTACAGCAGCCACAACCGCAGATGCGGCAGCGGCAGCACCTGTCAGTGCAAGAACCGTATCTTTCTTTTCATCAAGATATTCGATGGTATCTCTGTGGAATTCCACAGAACTCAGCTGATTCGCAACAACCGTCGCAGACAACAGTGCCGCAACAAGACAGATCACAATGGCAATCACAGTATTTCTTTTCTTCATAACACATATCCTCTTTCCATAAGTATACAGCACAGCCATAACAAAAGGACAGGATCTGCCGGAATCCCGTCCCCGTTTCAACTTACTGTATGTGCTTCTTTCCTGCCATTACAAGCATGAACATTCCTGCCATGACTGCAGCCACTCCAGACATTGCTGTATATGCATAGCGCGGCGAACCTGTGATGGACGTATCCGGAATGGTTTTGTCTTCCGTGACCGGTGTTTCCGGTCTTTCCGGCTTCTTTGATTCTTCCACCTCTGGTGCCTCCGGTTCTTCGATTTCCGGTTCCTTTGGCCCTTCCGGCTCCTCGATTTCCGGTTCTTCCGGTACGTCAGGTTTCTGTTCCACAACATGCGTATTTGTGATTGTGAAACCTGTAGATGCCTCACCGGAAACTTCCGCTGTATAACCTTCCGGAATATCGTTTTCAACTACTGTATAAGTAATTGTCTCGCCTTCCCTGTAAATCGGGACTTCAAAGTACGCCGTCCACTGATTATTCTCACTCAGTTCGGCGGTTGTTCCTGTTTTGTTCTCATTCGCAATCAGCTCAACTGTAACGGAATCCGGGCGCAGTTCATCCGCATTGTCTTCATCATCCCATACTTTTGTAACAGAAATGACCCGGGTGTTATGGAATGTGTTGGTTATCACCATACCGTTTACAATGGATTCATAACCATCCGGAACATTGACTTCCTGCACTGTATATACGATTTCCGTTTTATCCTCACCATATTTTGGCAGATCTGTAAATGTGTATGTCCATTGACCTGCAGCACTCAAAGTTACCTTTTCGTCATATGGAACTCCGTTGGCATAAAGCTGAACATCAATACTTTCAGGTCTGATCGATTCTGTATCTTCTCTCCATTCCTTGTTCACGGTCAGATCAACTGTGAACAGTTCCTGCAGATCCGTACTTTCAAAGTCAATATCATAGCCGACATTCCCGCTTACCGCATTCTCTTTTCCGTCGGATCCAGGACAGTTCAGGATCCATGCCTTCATGACATCCTCTCCGCTGTATGTCTTCGTTACTGTCATTTCCAAAGAATCATCTGGTGCTTTTCCTTTTACTGTGAATTCCAATGTCACAACATCAGATGCAGGATTCAGATCTCTTCCAATAGGAGCTCTCCATTCATTCTCAATTCCCAGTCCCGTCTTTCTCTGGAATGACAGCACATTGTCATTGATTGTACCTCTGACGGATTCAACCGTTACATCCACCGTTTTGGTTGAAATGACTGAATTATTTTCCTTTGTGATAAATGTCAGTGTACCTCCATCCACACGTACATCAACATGCGTGCCAGAACCTGTCTGATGATCATGACCACCTTTGGCATTCAGATTCACTGTCATCAGTCCAACCATCATGACAAGGCATGTAATCAGACCAATCATCCGTTTCATTTTTCCGATCATAAGCATTTACTCCCTTCCTGAAAACTGTTTTCGATTGTGGATAATTACATACCAACTGAATCAGATTATATGTTGGAACATCAGAAAACAGCTTTCGTTTTTCAGATTATATCGTTGTTATTTATCATTTTTCGGGCAGAAAAAATTCTGCCGTAACAATGTGAGTAACAGCTATTTCTGGTATAACAGCTCAATTTTATATTCACTGCATTAATTCAGATTATTTTTTCTCATTAGCCATCTTGATCTGCGCATCCGACGTTTCCTGAATGACACAATAAAAGAGATGAAACCAATCAGCTCCATCTCTCATCACGTTTACGCTCTTCTTCTCTTTTCAAATACCGTCAGTAAAGCAATACCTGCAGCGATCAGTGCAATGCCTGCATAACCTGCAATATTTGTAGAATCACCTGTATCCGGAATTTCCGGTGTTGCCGGTTTTTCAGGTTCTTCTGGCTCTTCAGGTACTTCTGGTGTTTCAGGAGTTTCAGGTCTTTCAGTGATCTGAACATACTGAACTGTCGGTTCCGGGAATACGGCAGTATTTTCATTTTCCCTGGAATCCTCATATTCGATGACAGCTTCTTCATTTGTTTTCAGACCATCATACTCTTCACTTCCGTCCGCATCATATTCACCATATGTGCCGTCTTCAAACACAGTAGAAAGCTTCAGTGTATATGTCAGATGCACACTGTCAGCTTTTGTGACAGGAACATTGATACGCCATTCAATTGTTTCGCGTTCATTCACATCAGATACCGGATGATAATCAACCTCATATTCCTTATCGCCAAATACGATTGTGTTGTCCTCTGTGATCATTCCCTCCAGTTCTTTACCACCTTCAAGAATACCTGTTTCCTTATCCAATGTACCACCGATTGTCAGTTTAACCGATTCCAGATCTGTCAGATCAAAATCATCACCGATCACATCTGTCACTACAGCGTTATTGATGGTGTAAAGAATCTGATCAGAAATTGATGAGAAGATTTCCGAACTCTGTGCATCACGTACTGTACCCTGTCCTGCATTTGTACTGAAAGTGTCCTGCAGGTAAAGCATGAATTCTCTTCCGCATGGATAATTATCCCAGTCCGTTTTATCTGTAAAGCTTCCATCATCGTTTGGAGTAACCTCATTCATCGGAAGTGTATATACTTCTGTGAACTTCGAAGCCAGCTGCTTATAAGCATATGTACTGTAGTACATCGCCATTTCCTGACCGGATGCGTATAAAGCTTCGGCTGTCTTTTCATCACCCTTTATAACTGAAACTGCTTTGGAACGATCTTCCTCTTCTGTGGAGTCGTAGGAAATTACATTACCTTCAGAATCATAGTAATCATAAACGTATGGATTTGTGTTGGAAATCTTCGCCGGCATAGCCGCAAGGAAGTTATCATAGCTGCCATATATACTTGTAAGGGAAATCTCCGGTTTAATACCGCCATGAATGATATCCCATGTTGTTGTTGTGTTGTTCAGGTGATGATTCAAACCACCATCTGCGACCTGATCAACAAGAACTGCCTGTACAGCACCATCTCCATCTGGAGATACAGTACCGTCAGGATTCATGACACTGTCATTCCAGACATATGTAATACCATCAGAAATTGTGATCAGATATGTATAGCCCTTATACTCTTCACCCAGATCTGCCAGCTCTTCTTCTGCTTTATAGATACCAGCCAGAATATTTGTACCGCCTGTTGTTGTACCATTGAGGAAGTTCATCTTTACTTCTTCAAGATCTGTCGCATCAGAAACACTTTTCCACCCGGAAGCTGTTGCTGTACCGGAGAAAATAACAACATCGTACATGATATCGGAATGGATCATTCCCTGTAAATAATCCAGCATCTTCGCAGCTTCCGTTCTGGTTGTTCCGGAACTTGTGGATTTATCCAGCAGGAACAGAACCGCATACTTTGCGTTTTCCTCTGCTCCGTTGACTTCAAGTGTAACGTCAGTTGTCTTTTCATCGGTCAATGCAGTGGCTGTCTTACTGACAATACTTCCGTCACCTTCGATGACTTCTCCTTCCGCATGAGACACTGTACCTGGCAGATACATGAATGCCAGAGTCAATGCCATAAGCAGGGAGAGTACTTTTGAAAATACCTTCTTCATTTCATCCTCCTGTTTTCAATGTGATTCCATGCAGCCGGACTGACATGCGCATATACGTTTAGCCCCTGGTTTTGCGTACCACCCTTTCGAGTGACTTGCCTTTGTGAATCATTCATGATCATTCATTATTTTAAATCATGAACCGGATGGCTTTTGGTGGATTAGGCATTCTCATGTTACTTTTAGTGTTACGGTCGAAATGGAGTATGATGGATATTATTTTAAGACATTGTACAGATTTCGAATTTTACATAAATTTCATATATAACCTTGCCTGCGGTTATGTTACATTTCCGTAACAATGTTTTATGCTATTTTCATAATGAAAACAGAGACAGATTCAGGCTCCATCTCTGTTATTCTCACTTACGCTCTTCTTCTCTTTTCAAAAACCATCAGTAAGGCAATACCTGCAGCGATCAGTGCCATACATGCGTAACCTGCAATATTTGTGGAATCGCCTGTATCCGGAGATTCCGGTGTTGTTGGCTGATCAGGTGTGATCGGTGTTTCAGGTCTGATGACTGAATAATACACATGAATCACAACATTCCCTTCCAGAACACCACTCAGAGCATCTCCCTCTGTTTTGACATATTTATAGGAATCAATCGGGATCTGATCGAATTCTGTCACATCATACGTACTGCCTTCTTCCCCATTCGTAACATAGGAATCACTGATTGTTTTTCCACTGTCAAGATCAATGTAGTTCACTGTAACAGTGTAGTTTTCCTTTGCGGTCCATCCGGCATATACTTCTGTCCAGTTATCTTTCAGTTCATCTGTGTAATCAAATGGTTTTGTACATTCTGCATCATAATACCAGCCTGTGAACTTATAGTGTTCTCTGTCAGGAACCGTATCCTGATCTGTCGCAGTTCCACCATATTCAATCGTATCCTCAGTAACAGGCATACCTGTCACTTCATCATCGGTATTTGCATTGTAAGTGATACCTACAAGTGGTGCATATACATATGTACCCGGGCAGTTGCGGCTGTATGGATGTTCTTCTGTGTTGTTTTTGTAATCTGCACAGACATCCACACATTCATATCTCAGAACACCATAACTGTCTGATGTGGCTGTGTATACCTTGCCTTCCTCATCCTGATAAATTACACCATTGTCCCAGTCATAGCTGTGATGCGCAAGCTGGTTTTCTGTAAAGGAAGCGATATATGGAGTACCGGACGCAATCACTGTATTGATATCCACATCCGGATCAGCCCAAAGGTCGACGTCATTTGATGTTCCAAGTTCTTCAGCATTGCCTCTTGGATATGGGCTGATTTTTTCAGGATCGTCCTTACTTACAACATTGGAATTGATAAACAGATCGTGATTTTCCATCTCAAGCTGTGCTGCATCTTCACCAATTATTTCACTTGTCTGACTCTTGATCAGACCGGTTGTCTTATCCACCCCAAGATCATTCAGATCTGCCGCAACAACCTTTGTATTACCTTCTGTTACAACACTTCCTGTTCTGCCAACTGCACCAAGCCATGCAGTACCACAGTCAGTTACTGTCAGTGTATGCCCATTCAGCCATACATCACCGGCAGAATAGCTGAGCAGATTTTCTCCATTACACCGGATATTAACCTCACATTTCTCAAATGAAGAATTCTGCTTAATGTACAAACCTGCATATCCATTATGAAGAATATTTACAGTTGAATCCACAGCGTCAACTTTTGAGCACGATAAACCATGTCCCGAACGATTTCCACAGATGTTCAATGTGGAGTTATTCAATGCCCAGACACCACCATTTGATGCATTTCCGCCATTATTATTCACGTTAACTGTAGAATTTGTAATATTTACGTAGTTACCGCCATATCCGAAAACGAATCCACCGCCAATATTATCGTTGAAATCAAATTGAGAATTGGTAATGTTTGTCGTGGTTGTACCTGAATTATTTGCTCCGTTCTGGTTTTGGGCATACACACGGATATTTCCGTTATTAGCTATAAACGTTGAATTTACAAATGACATTGTTACCTGGTCAGTTGCTTTCGGATAAGACACATAGACCCATCCATCTGTTTCTCCACTGACAGTAATATTCACGTTATCAAACGATGATGATGCTGTTCCATAAGAAGCCATGAACTGATCTTTACAATCTGTTCCGTTAATCACACCATTCGCAAAAGACACGTTTGCCGAGTCCAAGAATGAGACAATTGCTGTAGTACCAGCAGTTGTGGCTGCTGCCTGATCAGCGACGATTGTAAATCCATCAATTTCTACTTCACCCATGAATGCAATTTTAGCCTGATATTCCGAATTAACAGCATTAACTGCCCCTGTCAGATTGAATATTACATTTTTCAATGTGATTTTTCCGTTTCTTCCATCAAACAGAACTGCTTTTCCATCACTTACCTCAAAACTGCTGTCTGATACATTTTCAGTAACTGTTGATAATGGTCCTGAAAGTTCAAAAGGTGTAAGTGGTTCTTCGCCTTCCGCATGAGACACTGTACCTGGCAGATACATGAATACCAGGGTAAATGCCATGAGCAGGGAGAAGACTTTTGAAATCATTTTCTTCATTTCTTTTTCCCTCCTGATTTCATATAGATTACATGCAGCCGGACTGACATGCGCGTATGCGTTTAGCCCCTGGTTTTGCGTACCATTCTTTCGAATAGCTTGCCTTTTGAATCACTCATGAATGATTTCATGAATATGTATATTTTAATTCTCCATATTCCTGTCATTGGAAAAATCAGATTTTCATTGTAACTTTTTACGAAACGTTTATTTATGAGTATGTTGCGTTATCTTTGATATATCTGAACAGTTTAAAACTGTTCTATTCACTATTCCACAGTTATTCCGCATTTTGCTGTTACATATCTGTGACGATTGTTTGTGTGTTTTCCAACAAAAAAACCTCCATATGGAACACCCATACGGAGGAAATCCGATTCATTACTTCTTAAAGTATCTGTTCAGTAAGCCAAGGAAAGCCTTACCATGTCTGGATTCATCTCTTGCCATTTCATGAATGGAATCATGTAATGCATCAAGACCCATTTCCTTGCACTTTTTAGCGAATTCTGTCTTGCCCTTGGAAGCACCGTTTTCAGCTGCGACTCTAGCTTCGAGGTTCTTCTTTGTCTGTTCAGAAACAACTTCACCGAGCATTTCAGCGTATCTGGAAGCGTGATCTGCTTCTTCGAAAGCTGCCTGCTTATAGTACATGCCTACTTCAGGATATCCTTCTCTCATGGCAGCTCTGCTCATTGCAAGATACATACCGACTTCACTGCATTCACCGGCAAATTCATTTCTCAGGAATTCCTTCATGTCTTCCGGCAGATCCTTTGCTGTGCCGATCACATGTTCGGAAGCCCATACCATTTCTCCGGAATCCTCATCCGGCAGTGGTTCAAACTTATCCTTGCCTACCATGCAGATCGGGCACTTCCAGTCAGCCGGCAGATCTTCCCACTTTACGCCTTCAACTTCTTCGTCATATACATGACCACAAATCGTACATCTATACTTCATATCTATCGTCCTTCTTTCTTTGACTACAATACACTATAAATATTTCTGATATGAATTCAAGTATTATGACTGTGAATTTTATGTCAAATATAAAAGAGTCTGCAGACTATATGTCATACATATATCCATCAGACTCTGTTTACTGATTTTCCCAGACCGCCGTATCCACATAGTGATATGCAAAGTCCGTATCCTCCACATAAATCTGTATCATCAGGTTTTCACGCCTGTGACCGTCCATTGTGATATCCGCCTCGTATTCATGATCGAAATTCAGATTCAGATACTGTTCTTTCACATAATCAGGATCCGTTCTGTCATAGATTCTTGCCAGTATTCTTGAAACGGCATTTGCCCCCTCGACATTGGTGACTTTGATATTGATATCGGAAGTGAAGAATGAAATCTTCTGCAGTGCAATATCCGCAGACGGTCCGTAACCTGCAGTATCAAAAGATTCTGCACAGACAATCTGATCATCCTGCATGTCATATACAACCACATTGATGCCTTTACCATGCGGCGAATAATCATTGTATCCATGTCCGATGATAATGGACGAAGTCTGTTCCGATGTGGATGAGGAGGAAATAACATATGGAACACCATTTTCCAGTATACCCTGATCACGGATGTAATCCACACTGTTGGCAGTATGCACAATACCGTCACTGATCACTGCATACGCCGCAGGTTTTGCGGCATTTGCCAGATTCAGAATACCCATGTGTTCCATCAGGTTCTGTGCCTGATCACTGATCTTTCCTACCGCATTGGTCTGCACATTCATGAATACCGCATATCTGGATGTATCCAGTGCATTCACTCCCATCAGGAAATCCTCAAAGCTGTTACCATTTGCGGCAATCAGATACAGATGACCGGAGTAATCCATAATGGTCACTGTCTTTTCTTCCACTTCATTTCCGTTTGTCTTTCGTACATCCGCTTCCACAACAAGATGAACCTGATCTGCCGGTACAGTCAGACTTCCGGTATATGCACCTTCCCCTTCATAGTCCATCACAATGGAACTCTGTGTTCCATCGGGCAGTGTGCAGATCATCCGTACTTCCTCTTTGTCTCCATACACATGGAAGATATCTTTCACTCTGAAATAAGCCTGTGATGTTTCACTGTCATAATACATCAGCTGTACATCCGCTGTCGGGTATGTTCCGGTACGGTTGATGAGAGATTCCATATCCTGATCCAGTTCTGCCTTTTCGCGCATGAAATCCGAACTCTTTGCGACTTCAGTGGAAAGAGAAAGTACATCTGATTTCTCAAGAAGTGTATGAACACCAGAAAACAGATCTGTTCCTAGACCAAGTCGGTTCCCGTCAATTTTCACTCCAAGAGCCGACAGGGTTGTCGGGAATGTATCAAAGGTTGTAAAGGAACGCATTCCTGTACTGTTGTTTTCCACAGGTGCAGCGTTGATATAGGCTGTATACACCCTTCTCTGATAATCCGGATCCACATCATTACAGAAATCGGAATCCATTGTCGGATGATCACCGGTAATGACGATCGTCGTATTCTCATACCAGTCCTGTTCCTGAATCCAGGAAATAAACTCTGTCACCTGTCTTGAAGAACATGCCATGACATCCGCATATCTGTCACCATATTCATCTTCACAGAGATCACACAGATATCCATCCTCAAAATGCGTATCTACCGTCAACATCGTATAGTTAAACGGTTCATCCGCAGATGCCAGTTCACTCAGATCATTCTTTGCATATTCAAACAGTTTCTGATCCTCATATCCCCACCAGACATAATAATCGGAATCCAGAACACCCTGTCTCTTCCAGTAATTGAGATCATGTATCTCATAGTTTCCATGTGTCTGGAAATACAGCTGTCTGCCTCCAAACACTGCGTCTGAGCCACATTCAAACACCTGGTTGTATCCATTCTGTGAAAGAATGTCACCGAGGTTTACAATACCAGGAAAGAATGCTTTCTGTGTATCCATACTGTTGGCCTGTATATCTATCTGCAATGGCAGACCTGAAGTCGCCGCAAACAGACCTCCCATTGTCCAGGTCGTGCCCGGCATGGAAACACCGCCGTTGAGGGTTTCAGAATCTCCGGAGAAATTTTCATTCTCCTGCGACAACTTTGTCAGTTCCGGAATGACATCGTTTCGGAAACCACCTCCGGATTCCACATCCGAAAATGTTGTCTCCATCGATTCCAGGAATATCATGATCAGATTCCGTTTTTCCTGCGGAAATATCAGTTCCACATTTGCCGGATCAACATAGTTCTTTTCGATAAAATCCGAACTGTTCATCTGATTTTCAATATATCCCCTGACATCCAGCCTTGTGCAGAATACCGTTGTGCTGATTCCCACACAAATACCTCCAACCACACAGAGTATGCTTTTTCCGATCTGACGTACTTTTTTACCTGCATTTGCCAGAAGAACAAGAATGACGATAATAATGACAAGGAATACAAATGTCGGTACCGCTGCCGCCTGGATAAACCTGTCGATCATTCCGGTTCCCGTACCTTCCAGCGGTGCAGTAATCTGGTATACCAGTTCATCCATCTGTAATTTCGGCCATGTATCAAAGAGCCACTTTACGACAAACATCAGAAAAATGCCAAACAGTCCGATCAGTCCTGAAAACAGAGATGTCCAGACACCATAGTTTTTCTTTTTTGCACGTTTTTCCTGTTTCTTCGCAAATCTGTATTTCCTGTTTGCCAGACGAACGGAACGCCTGTATTCTTTCATCTGCTGTTTCAGATCCCTGACACCCTGTCTGTTTTCTTTCACTTCCTGCAGAGTTGCCTCTTTCTGCTGTACAGCTGTTTCAATCCGTTCTTTCCTCTGTTCGATTTCCTGACGGTGATATTCTTTCTGGCGCGCAATAAAACCGGCTGATTTTCCCTGCGTCTGCCTGATCGTAGTATTCTCTTCACATTTCCGAACAGCCTCATGTTTTTTCGTTTTCCGGATGACATACGGATTCCGGTATGCATAACGGCTGTGGGAAATTTTTCTTCTGCTGTGCCCTGTTTTCATCATATTTTTACAATGCCGCAATATAATAGCATACTCTATGTGAAATAAATGTGTTTTTCACATCACATTTTTTTGAAACTGATCAAGATTTGATTGATAATCGGTTATGTATTTCACCACTGCATCAAAAAAGACTGCATATTTCAGCAGTCTGACAGATTAATCGAGTTTCATGTCTCCGTCTTTCACCCAGCCAAGTTTACGGCACACCATGTTAATGAGCGGGCATAACACAGCCGGAAGAATGAAGGAAATCAGAACAAGGCCGATCCAGTCAAAGGCTGTAATCGCAGCTTTTGTACCATTTGCGATATCATTGACCCATCCGCTGTATACGCCGATCTGACCGACAAGACCGCAGGTACCCATACCGCTGGAAACAGCTGCACCATTCATCTGAAGTTTGAAGACACAGGTCGCAAGCGGACCGGTGATCGCACTTGTCACAATCGGTGCAATCCAGATCTTTGGATTACGGATGATATTGCTCATCTGCAGCATGGATGTTCCGATTCCCTGGGAAATAAGTCCGCCTACTCCGTTTTCCTTAAAGGACATTACCGCAAAGCCAACCATCTGTGCACAGCATCCCGCAACCGCTGCACCTCCGGCAAGACCTGTCAGAGATAATGCAGCACAGATTGCAGCACTGGAAATCGGAAGTGTCAGGAAAATACCGACTGCCACGGAAACGATGATTCCCATGATAAACGGCTGCTGTTCTGTAGCCCACATGATGATCGCACCACACTTCAGTGCAAAGGAACCGATTGCCGGTGCAAGCAATGCACTTAATGCAATACCGACACCGATTGTCACAAGAGGTGTTACAAGAATATCCACCTTTGTCTCCTTGGATACTGCCTTACCGAATTCAGAGGCAATAATTGCCACAAACAATACGGCAAGAGGGCCTCCTGCACCACCGAGGGCGTTGGACGCAAAACCGACAGTAATCAGAGAAAACAGTACCAGCGGCGGGCAATGCAGTGCATAACCGATCGCTACAGCCATGGCAGGACCGCTCATTGCGGAAGCCAGTGAACCAACGGTATATTCAATACCGGAAACAGTCGCAACAGGTGTTGTCAGACAGCCGATATGAAACTGAGTACCGACGGTATTAATGATTGTACCAATCAGAAGTGAACAGAATAACCCCTGTGCCATTGCAGAAAGCGCATCAATGAGATACCTTTTTACCGAAATCTCGATATCTTTCCGCTTTAAAAATTCTTTGAATTTGTTCATATCATTGAATCCCCCATAACTCCTGAAAGAGTTAAGCAAAATTATAATACAAATAGTCAATTTGACAATATTAAAATAGTCATTTTGACTAATTTATGTTAAAAACATTGACTGCACATGTAAAAAAGCATGTCTGAAATCGGGTTTTCGGACATGCACTGTACAACTGCAGAATAACAGAATCGCTTATAACGGGGTTCTCAAATCTGCACGACCTACTGATTCCACAGCGATGATGTTATCACTGACTCTTGCTGGGGG
>JBJEFE010000043.1:0-12053 GCA_051873755.1 Bulleidia sp.
ACACTTTACTTATTTCCTTTTTTTCTGAATTGTTCGCGGAAAAGGAGAAAAAAGTAAAAAAAAGCACATATGCATCATGCATATGTACCTGATTGATTCAATGATTACTTAACTTCAACGATCTTCATCATGTTCGCAGAACCTTCACCTGTCGGATAACCTGCGGAGATGATGATCAGCTGACCTTTCCTGACACCGTAATCCTTTGCGAACAGGGATGCAAGATCGTCATCGTTTGTCAGTGTATTCTGAACATCAGAGAAGATCGGCAGAACACCCCAGTAGGATTCCAGCTTTCTCTGTACATCCTTTGTGAATGTGATTGCCAGAATCGGAACGTTCGGTCTGAACTTGGAAATACGACGTGCTGTTGTACCACCCTGTGTGAAGGCAACGATTGCACCGATGTTGTCCAGTGTCAGAGTTGCATCGGAAATTGCGATGGAAACAGCATCCTGAACCGTCTTGTTGGATGTTGTCTTCAACCAGTCAAGACGATCTCTGTAGGAGATGATCTTTTCTGCTTCTTCAACAATCTGGGACATTGTTTCACATGCTTCAACCGGATAGTCACCGGCAGCGGATTCAGCGGATAACATAACACCATCAGATCCATCGAGTACGGCATTACATACATCAGCTGCTTCGGCACGTGTACATCTCGGGTTGTGTGTCATGGAATCCAGCATATGTGTTGCTGTGATGGCAGGCTTACCGATGATGTTTGCCTCACGGATGATGTGCTTCTGATAAACAGGCACAAGCTTTGTCGGAATTTCTACACCAAGGTCACCACGGGCTACCATGACACCGTCAGCGGCTTCGAGAATGGAATCCACGTTGTCATAACCTTCCTGGTTTTCAATCTTGGCGATAATGTTGATATGCGGCTTACCTTCTTCAATACAGATCTTACGGATTGCATTGACGTCGGATGCACGACGTGTAAAGGAAGCGAAGATGAAGTCAACGTCCTGACGGCATCCGAAACGGATGTCATCCGCATCCTTCTGAGATAAGAACGGCATGGACAGCTTGACACCAGGGACGTTGCAGCCCTTGTGGGAGGAGATCGGACCGGCGACTTCAACACGGCACTTCATTTCGGAACCGTCGTTTTCCAGGACTGTCAGTCTCATCTTACCATCATTGATCAGAATGGAATCTCCGTGCTTCAGGTCGTTGAACAGTTCCGGAACCTGAATCCAGAAACGTTCATGTGTACCTTCACACTCTGCCTTTTCCAGATATACGATTTCACCGATTTCGTAGTTTTCCTCACCGTTCTTGAAGTTGCCAAGACGGATTTCAGGACCCTTTGTATCCAGTGCAATACCGAGGTTGATGCCTGTAACATCGCTGACGTGACGGATCATCTCCACACGCTTTGCATGTTCCTCATGTGTACCATGTGAGAAGTTCAGTCTTGCGATGTTCATGCCGGCTTTTGCCAGTTCTGTCAGTGTTTCCACGTTTTCAGATGCCGGACCGATTGTACATACAACCTTGGTCTTCTTGAATACATGTGTTTCTTTCATAGTTTGTTATATCCTTTCCCTTTGAATTTATACCAGTCGATCAAACAGACGATACAGCTTCTTACGACTCTTGCCAGGACGTGAGAGAGCCTCGTTGATCGGCATGGATGTGATTTCGTTGTCGATAATACCGACACAGTGACCACCGATGCCTTCCATCAGAAGGTCGACTGCCTTTTCACCCATGCGGCTTGCCAGCATACGGTCTGTCGGTGTCGGCGATCCGCCTCTCTGGATATGACCGAGTACCGTTGCACGACCGGAGAAGTTTGTATGCAGGGATACCTTCTTTGCCAGAGCATCCACGTCACAGATCTTCTCGGAAATAATGACAATCGCATGGTTCTTGTGAACCGCATCACCAAGATATCTCAGTTTTTCAAGCAGTTCCAGTTCATCATAACCGGTTTCCGGAGATACGACAATTTCCGCACCGCATGAAATCGCAGTGTACAGAGCCAGGTCACCACAGTGGTTACCCATGACTTCCACGATGGAACAGCGGTGATGAGAGCTGGATGTATCTCTCAGTTTATCGACATTCTCAATACATGTGTGCAGCGCGGTATCAAAACCGATCGTAAAGTCCGTACCAGGAATATCGTTGTCGATGGTTCCAGGCAGACCGATACAGTTGATGCCTTTCTTTGTCAAAGACAATGCACCACGGTAGGAACCGTCACCGCCGATGACAACCAGCGCTTCAATTCCTTCCCTCTTCATGTTTTTGATGCAGATATTCTGAATTTCGTCTTCACGGAATTCCGGCAGACGTGCAGAACCGAGACAGGTTCCGCCCATTGTGAGAATATCAGATACAACGTTGCGTGTTAAAGGTTCAAAACTTGATTCCATCAGACCGCGGTACCCGTCATGAACACCAATTACTTCAACGCCATTATTCAGGGCAATACGAGCTACAGCACGGATTGCGGCGTTCATACCAGGAGCGTCGCCGCCGGATGTTAATACACCTATTTTTCTGACCATATATCCTTCCTCCGAATACGATTCAATTCTAACACACTTTTATTTTTTCAAATATGCGTTTTTCTACGATCTTCACCAAAAAGCGTTTTCATTTTCGACATATTTGAGATCCGCTCGATAATCCGTTCGGCTTTCATCTGTTCACTGCCGCCGGTGCGTGTCATCATGAAGTGATTCTTCAGTGAATCCAAATCCTCATTGCTTGTAAACCAGGTTGGCAGATGGTCATCATACCGCCTGCTCAACACCGGCAGAAGGATCGAGTCCCGATTCCATTCACTGACGGATTCCGCCCCGATATCATCAATCACAAGCATGTGGCAGTAACACAGACGTTCCACTTCCTTCTGGTATTCACCGGTTCGAACAAGGGAAGCCATTCTTCTTGTAAAGGATGGATAGTGAATGAAGCAGACCTTTCTGTCATGCATGGCATACCAGTTGACAGCGCACGCCGCAAGATATGTCTTTCCGGTTCCCATCGGGCCATACAGATACATGCCGTTATCCTTTTTCACAGCCTCCATGCATGCTTTCGCAACATCACAATAATCCTGCCTCTCTCCTTTCAGGTTCAGCGACGCAAACGTCAGTGGTCTGTATTCCTGGGGAAGATCATTGATCAGATACATCGTAAGGTGTTCCTCTTCCTTCAGTTTTTCACGTCTGTACCGGCATGCCTTCTTTTCAATCTGCATCACACCGTCATACACCGGATTGTCGTAGAATCCGGCCATAGCCTGTCCGCACTCCCGCAGTCCATGGCAGTTGATACATGGCGCAAAGCTGTCCAGCCAGCGCTTCATTTTCCATGGATACATGCGGATGATTTCTTCGGTCAGTCCGTTTTCCTTCATGACTCTTAACACATACTGGTTGTGAAGAAGGGAGTTGATCAGTTCCTCTGTTCTGCCTTCATCCTGCATGTTGTATGCATAAGCGACTTCCTTCATCATCCCATCTCCTTCTGAAGCTGTTCAATTGCCTTGAGGGATTCCTCATCCACGGTTGAACTCTCATGGTTTTCATCCCAGTATTTCGGCATGGATACTTTCTGAACGTTCTGTTTTCGTACCGGATTGTTCTGCGGTTTTGTCTCTTCCGCCTTTGCGATGGCATCCAGTGCCTTCTGTTCCGTATCAATTCCGGATCTTGCCCATGTACCGGAAATTCTTCCCACATAGACAGGATTCAGTCTGTTGTCACACTTTTTCAATACATATTCCAGCATCACATTGATGACCTCATTCGGGAAATGCATTTCCTTTGACAGATATGTGATGATTTCCTGATCCGGTTTTGTGACGGAAGCCCCTTTCTGCAGGTCCATCAGAAACGAGATCGGAGACATCTGATAGCGGTCATCACTCTGTTCCTTCACACTCGGTTTTTCCCTGCGGCACAGAATATCAAACCGGTTTGTGTCAAACTGCATGGATTCCAGGGAAATGCAGCGGGAGACGATGATGTTCATCCGTTCCGGAGAGATCCCGTACAGAGTTGCGTATGTACCGATCAGGGCCATGTTTTCCTGTGTTCTGAGTTCGGGTGGAAACACAAGGTTGCTGGTGATGACAAGAAAACGTTCATAATCAAAGTGAATATGGTCATCCCCATGGTCGGTAAACTGGTATCGCGGCGTGATCGTCACATAGTCCGTTTCATTGTCAAAGTCATCGGTGTGGATGTTTCTGACCGGGGCACTGATATCACGGTATTTTTCCTTCGGGACATCCGAATCACATAAGAATCCACGCGTCAGCTGAAACTGCCGGTCACCCACTGCCTGCAGGTACATTTTTGACATGTACTGCGAGGCAAAGAAATCCTTTGGCCCAAGCGGTGAATTCAGCTCATACAGATAGGAATTCCCCGACTTTCCTTCCTTGATCCAGGTGCGCATAAGCATGTATGACTCCAGCCGCATCCGCGCTCTTTCAAAGCTGTCCGGATCAATTCCCTGCATGAGCGTAAACAGTCTGCGGTGTTCCAGCAGGGTACGATGAAAAGACGCTTCCGACATCAGTGTCAGGTAGACGAGTATCCCGTCACCCCCGACAAGAGGCTGATAAAGCGTCATGAAAGAACACAGGCGGTCGTTGGACATACCTGCACTGCATGTGATCCGATATGTATCAGTTGGTTTTACCGGCATTCCTGGATTCCTTTCTCAGGCGTGCAGTCCAGTGATTGATTTCACTGTTCAAAGACTGCAGGTCGGAATCATTATATATGACGGTATGCGCCCGTGCAATCTGATCCTCAGGACTGATCTGACAGACATATCTGCTTTCCGCCTGTTCCCTTGTATACTCACGGTCCTCCATCATTCTCTTTACAGCGGTATCCTTTGAACATGTCACAACACAGATCTCATCAAACTCGTTTTCAAGTCCCGCCTCAAATAACAGCGGCACCTCCGCAAAGGCAAACGGATCACGTTCATGTGACACAAAGAATCTGCGCATGCCTTCAATCACATACGGGTGCACAACACCGTTGACAGCCTTCCGTTTTTCCTCATCGTGAAAAATGATGTCCGCCATCTTTGCCCGATCAATATCACCTGTCTGATCCAGCACACCTTCACCCAGAATTTCCACAAGGCTTCCAAAACACGGATTGGTGCTGTGGGTTGCCATTTTTGCATAATGATCGCTGTTGAATACCGCAAATCCATGCTTGCGCAGAAGGATGGACACGGATGTCTTACCGGAAGCGATCGTTCCGGTGATTCCAATTTTTTTCATAACAACTCCTTATTTCTGACAGACCGGGCAGTAATAGCTCGATCTGCCTCCGATATACTTCACTCTGATCGTTGACCCACATACCCGGCATGTTTTCATTGTATGTACCATGCATGACAGCTGAAACCTTCCGGTTACACCCAGTGAGGATGTATACGAGCGGATGGTGGTGCCGCCTGCTTCAATGGCTTCCTTCAGAATCCGTTTTGTTTCACATACAATGTGTTCCTCATCCAGACGTGTGATACGTCTGACACTTCTGCCTGGACGCAGTCCGCAGGCAAACAGTATCTCATCGGCGTAGATGTTTCCGATCCCGGCAATAACGGACTGATCCAGCAGGAACGTTTTCAGCGGCACACTTCTTCCCTGCCGCATGGCATGAAGATACGATGCGTCAAAACACGGATCAAACGGTTCCGGTCCAAGATCATGGTAAGATGAAAAATCATATGTCAGAGGCAGAATCTCCATCCTTCCGAATTTGCGGGTATCCATGTACCGCAAAGATCTGCCGTCTTCCAGCTGAATAATCACATGCATGTGGCGGTTGATGGGATCCTCCGGTTTCTGAATATAAAACTTTCCCTCCATGCGCAGATGGCTGACAAGCGTACAGTCATCCATGCGGAAGATCAGATATTTGCCACGCCGTTCAAATCTCTGAAAATGATTTCCGATCAGCCGGTTACGGAATTCTTCCGGATCCCCGTTGATGATCGGGGAATACCGCACTTCCACATCGGTGATGCACGCACCTGAAATCTGATGTTCGAGTGTGCGTACAACCGTTTCCACTTCCGGTAACTCAGGCATTATTTTGCCTCATACCATGTCTTTCCTACCGAGCACTCAACCGTCAGCGGGACCTTGAGTTCCATGGCTTTGGACATGCCTTCCTCTATGATCTGTTTCATCAGATCAATTTCATCCTCAGGTACGTTGAAAATCAGTTCATCATGTACCTGCAGAATCATTCTGCTTTTCACACCCTGCTGCTTCATCATCGCATCAATGCGGATCATCGCAATTTTGATAAGGTCTGCGGCAGTACCCTGAATCGGGGCATTCATCGCCGCCCGTTTTCCAAACTCCTTCTGCATGAACTGTCCGGCATGGATTTCCGGGATTTCCCTTCTTCTTCCGCACAGTGTTTCCACATATCCGTTTTTCTCACATGATTTCACAACACTGTCCATGTAGGAACGGATGCCCGGATATGCCTGGTAATACGCTTCGATAAAGGCTTTTGCCTCGGCTCTTGTCGAATCGATCTGTTCCGCCAGTCCAAAGTCGGAAATCCCATACACAATGCCGAAGTTGACAGCCTTTGCCTTACGGCGGTCCTGCGGCGTTACTTCATCCGCCTGTTTGCCAAACACATCCATCGCTGTTTTTGTATGCACATCCACATTGTCACGGAATGTCTGAATCAGGGATTTCTCATCCGCCATATGCGCAAGGATACGCAGTTCCACCTGATGGTAGTCACTGGAAATCAGCACACATCCTTCATCCGGCAGAAATGCCTTGCGGATCTGTCTGCCCTCTTCATCCCGTACACTGATATTCTGCAGGTTCGGTTCACTGGATGACAGTCTTCCGGTCTGGGTTGCACACTGGTTGTATACGGTGTGAATCCGTCCGTCCCTGCTGATGTATTTCTGCAGACCGTCGCTGTAGGTGCTGTAGATCTTGGCATATTTGCGGTATGTCAGAATATGGGAAATGATCGGATGGTAATCCGCCAGTTTGGCCAGAGCATCCGCGGAAGTCGAACGCTTCTTACCGCCGTATAATCCAAGGTCGTCATATAATACCTCGCCCAGCTGTTTCGGGGAGTTGATATTGAACTGTCTTCCGGCAAGTTCGAATATTGTTTCGGATTCACTGTTCAGCTTCTGCTGGATTTCCCTTGAAATCTCATCAAGAACACCGCTGTCACAGCGGATTCCGATTTCCTCCATTTCCTCAAGGATGAATGTCAGAGGCATCTCCATTTCACGGTACAGTTTTTCCATTCCGAATTCTCTGAGTTTCAGATCAAATTTCTGATACAGTTCCATGATGAAGTCCGCCCATTCACATCCATGGGTCAGCTGCTTTTCCGAATCGATAAGCAGTACCGGTTTATTCGGCTTTCCATATACATCCGCAAATGTCACGGTTTCCTTCATTCCGCATGTATCCTTGATCTTATCGGTGGAAGTCAGAGTGGAATCGGCCAGGTTTGCCATAATCATCACATCATCATGCCAGTTGATGTCTATGCCTTCCTTTTTCATCAGATGCACGGAACGCTTGATGTCATACCCGATCTTATGCGGTGTTTCCTGTTTCAGATAGGCAAGGAAGGCTTCATCCTTCTTCGCATCCTCGAGTGTGATATACACAGCCGTTGTACCATCGGACAGTGCAAAGCCATAGGTACGGGACACATCCGTGCTCACCGGTTCATCATCCAGATACACCGCACAGTCCTGCTGTAAAAGGATGTCCGGTATTCTGTTGACCATGGTATGGCTGTGTACTTCTTTTACTTCCGGTTCAACCGTGTTTTCCTGCATGCCGGCCTGACGGAACCGCTCTGCCAGTTTCCGCATTTCCAGTGATTCCAGATATTTCACAACACCGGCATAATCCGGTGTAAACGAAAGTTCTTCTTCGGTAAACTTCACATCGACATCGGTACGGATTTCCGCCAGCTTTCTTGAAAGAACGGCACTGTCATGCCCTTCCTTCACTTTCTTTCCAAGTGCGCCTCTGATCTGATCCTCATGGGCAAGCACGTTTTCAACACTGCCGTACTCCTTTAAAAGTTTGATCGCGGTCTTTTCGCCAACACCCGGAATACCCGGATAATTATCACTCGCATCGCCCATCAGACCTTTGAGATCAATGATCTGTTTCGGGGTAATGCCATACTGTTCCTCAATGGCCTCAGGTGTCATCACATCCATTTCCGTAATGCCCTTTTTCATCAACAGTACGGTTGTGGCATCATCTGCCAGCTGTAACAGATCGTGGTCACTTGTCAGAATATATGTCTGTGTGTCCGGATACATGCGGGATACCGTACCGATCAGATCATCCGCCTCAATATCCTGCATTTCCACCCAGTGAATGCCAAAGGATGTCAGAAACTCCCGTGCCATGCCAAACTGCGGTTTCAGCTCTTCCGGTGTTTCCTTTCTGCCTCCCTTGTAGTCCGGAAACAGATCATGACGGAATGTATGTTTTCCCGCATCAAAGGCAACCATGAATCCATCCGGCTGTACGATTTCAATGGCTTTGGCAAGCATGGACGCAAAGCCGAATACCGCATTGACCGGTGTTCCGTCGGATGTGGTCATCGGTCTGCCGTATGCGGTGGCGTAATATGCACGAAACAGCATGGCATTGCCGTCAGTCAGTAACAGTTTTTTCATTGGTTTCCCTCCATGTCAGCCTTCACACTCTGAATCAGATTCTTCAGTACACTGAGATTCTGATACATCAGGGAAAGATAGTCCTTCCCTTCATTTTCCTCATTTTCCGAAAGAGAGGAAATATTGGACAGCTCCACTCTTGTCAGATCACAGTCAGACTGGATTCTGTAAAACAGTGACGTCATCTCTTCACTCATATTGGATTCAAAGGCGATGTATTTCACACCGTTGTTTCGAATGGTATCCTCAATCACCTGAATCTGTTCCTCATCCGGCAGTACCCCGTATACCGACTGCACAACCGGATAGATATCAATGCCATATGCCTTCTGCCAGCAGCCGAAACTCTGGCTCATCGTCACAATGGCAAGATCATCACTTCCCGCACTGACAATAGACTGATACTGTGCATCCAGGGCAATCAGATCATTTTCCAATGCAGTGTAGTTGTTTTCATAAAAGGTCCTGCTGATCGGATATTTCCGAATCAGCCAGTCACGGATTTCCTTTGCCATGGACAACATGGCAATCGGATCCAGCCACAGGTACAGGTCCTTTTTCAGAACATCGATATGATCAAAAGCCATATTCTCATAGTAAGGCAGCGTCACATATGTGGTATTACCTTCACTGTCTTCCACTGTCTCATATCTGCCGTAGTCATATACCGCATTGCCTTTGGAAAGGTCCACAACCGTCACACCCGTCGCTTCAATGCTTGCCTCAAAGGCTCCGTAATACGGTTCGAGTGAGCCGATATGAAACAGGACCGATGCCCTGGCAAGCCGGCTTTCATATTCCGGATCAATCACAGCATTCTGAATCATCGCAAAGTCGTTTTTCTGAATGGACTGGTATGGCACATCAGATCCCGCAAGTCTTGAAATAATATATCCGATCGGATACACCGTATAGGCTACCCTGGTACGCTTTGTTTCACTGCAGCCGCAAAGGCACAGGATCATACACAGCGTAAGCAGTGTGTTCATCACCCGTTTCATGCCTGTCCTCCTTTGCGGATAAAGATATCATAGATGGAACGGATGGAAAGAAATGCCGGAATGGCGGCGATAATACCGACAGCCCCAAACAGCGTCCCGCCCGCAAAGATACTGAACAGTGACCACAGCGGCGTCACACCCGTGTTATGGGAATGCACAAGAGGGGCAATGACATATTCATCCACAAATGACAGTACGACAATAAACGCCACAAGGATGAAGATCCGTACCGGGTCCAGCGTCAGAGCAGTCAGAATACCAAGGCAGTTGACAACGGTTGGGCCAAGGTATGGTACAAGTAATGCCAGGGATGTCAGTAATGCCAGAATCATCCAGTCCTGATGCCCGACAATCAGATAGACAAGAGAATATTCAAAGAATCGGATCACCATCAGAATCAGAAGTGAATGCAGGTAGGAACCGACTTCATAGTCAATGACGGTCAGGCAGCTGGAGAAGATCGCTGAGATATTCCCGACTAACCGTTTGATGTAATATTTGATCTGATGCCAGCCAAGGCACATGAAAATGGAGATCACGGTTGTGAATACCGTAAACATCAGCATGTTCATGGCAGCCCCGACAACATTCGGTACCGTGGTAGTCAGATCCGGCATGAGCCTGCGGATGTCATTGATCGAATCCCTTGCGGCAAGAATCATTGTGGAAAGCCATACCGGTACTTCCTCACTGCCGCTCATGATCGCACTGTACACCCAGTTCAGCGCTGCGGTAACTGAGTTGAGCAGATCTCCGACTCTGACAAAAACCATCGGTACAATCGACCATAACAGCCAGATGATAAAGGCAAATACCAGTACATAGATCAACGGAATGGAAACGGAACGCCTGATTCCCTTTGACTCCAGAAAATTAACAGGATCACTCAGGATATAGGCAATCAGAAAGCCCACCGCAAACGGTGATACCACCGCCCATGCCGTATCAATGAGCGACTTCCAGAACGGCCATGTATAGATCCCCAGCAGTACAATCACAAAAATCAGTGTGATTCTGACAAGCAGTCCCACCGATACGTTCTGATTGAATTTTTCAAGATATTCATGCAGTTTCATCATAATCTTCAATCCCCGGAAGGAATGCCGTTTCTGACGACTTCATACAGAATATGCGCACGCTGGGCAATCGTATAGTTCATGCCCTCCATGACAACATCTCTGCCCTGATCAATGATCATGGATGACATGATCATCGCCTTCAGAATCATCCCTTCATCTGTTTTACCGGTACAGGCACATCGCAGGATGTCCTTACCGAGTCTGTCTTTGCAGAAAAGGAAGTAGGATTCACTGCTTCCCTGGGCTGTGACCGCTTTGATCATCTCCCTGTTTTTCTCAAAGAAACGCAGGATATGAAACATTGCACGTTCGGTATTTGTAAACAGATGCCGGATTGCCGGAAGCAGTGCTTCGGCTGTGATGGAACAGAAATCCTTTTCAATCTCCCCGCGCAATTGCTGGATATCCCTGTAATGTCCATAGAATGTACCGCGGCTGACACCGGCCTGTTTGATCACATCCGATGCGGTGATCAAAGAGAACGGCTTTTCCCTGGATAGATCCAGATATGCCTGCCATATTGCTTTTCTTGTCCGAATGATATCCTTTCTCTCTGCCATGGCGCCTCCTGTACAAACTGTATAATCCATTATAGCAGATTGAACACCATTCCCGCAGAAAAACAAATGGACAGATGTCCGTCTGTCCAAAGTCAAATCAGTATCATATGATCACATTCATTGTCTGTTAAGCCGTTTCCATGGCTTCCGGGAGTCTTACCCATGGGTATTCATGGGTCATGATGGATTACCTGCCGCTTTCCATGATATCCAGAACATCAGGTACATCCTGCTTTCAAAAATCCATCCTGTTGTTCGCATATGGTTTCCTTCATGGGAAACAGAGGATGGCGTCTATTCTGTCTCCAACCTGAATCTCGGTCACATTTTTGCCTGTACTGACAACCTGGGATACCATCTCATGTCCCATTTCCTTCTCTGTTGTACGATGGCATGTATACGGATTGCGGTTGTACACAGCCTCGTCCGTACCACAATACCGTTATCACCCGGTGTCGGTGTTTCCATCTCTGTCATTGAAATATGTTTATGTCAGTTCAGAATCGCTGCTTTCACAGGTCCTCTCCTTTTCAACACCTGTAAGATACATCGGTCTGTTTTCCGGAATATCTGATTCTGATTTCCAGAGTATAAACAGATCACAGGACTGCTGAAAAACGTAAAAAAGCGGAAATTCATGTTTCCATGAAACTGAATATGTAAATTTGTATGAGGTTTAAATCCGCTCTCCAATTTCTTGAGGTATT
>JBJEFE010000044.1:0-2154 GCA_051873755.1 Bulleidia sp.
AGAAAATGATGTTTTTAACCTTCCGGTGTCCTGTTTTATCAGAACCGACTCTTTCGATGATTCCTGTATTTACAGTTCTGAAGCAGAATTCTGCATGGTTGTTTTAGCAATAGCGTACAGGATCGAATTCATAAACAAAAAAGATTACGCGGGTAAAACCGGGTCGGTTCTATCCGCGTAATCATCAGATCTGATTTATAGGACAAGTCATTCAACAGTAACACTCTTGGCAAGATTTCTTGGTTTATCCACATCAAGGCCTTTGGCAACGGAAACATAGTAACCAAGCAGCTGTAACGGCAGGATGGCAAGACTTCCGGTAAAGTGTTCATCTGTCTTCGGTACATATACCGTAAAGTCCGCATGGTCTTCCGTTTCATATTTTCCATACGTGGTTAAGCCAAACAGGTACGCACCTCTGCTCTTGCATTCCACCATGTTTGATATGGTCTTTTCATACAGTGCATTCTGTGTTAATACACCGATGACAAGTGTACCGTTTTCAATCAGTGAAATCGTTCCGTGTTTGAGTTCCCCCGCCGCATAGGCTTCCGAATGTACATAGGAGATTTCCTTGAGCTTCAGGCTTCCCTCCAGGCATACGGCATAGTCAATGCCTCTGCCGATAAAGAACACATCATGGGCATTGGCGTACTTTGCCGCAAACCACTGAATTCTGCCTTTATCCTCAAGTACTCTGTTCATCTTATCCGGGATGGTCTGCAGCTCCTGCAGGTAGTTTTTCGCTGTTTCCTCATCCATTCTGCCATGGGCCTGTGCCAGCGCAACCGCAAACACATCCATAGCCGCAAGCTGGGCACTGTATGCCTTGGTGGTCGCAACAGAGATCTCAGGTCCCGCCAGTGTGTACAACACATAGTCCGCTTCCCTGGCAATGGAGGAACCGACCACATTGACTACCGCCAGTACCGGTACACCCCTGCTTTTTGCCAGTCTCAGGGCTGCCAGTGTATCGGCAGTCTCACCGGATTGGGAAATGACAATCACAAGTGTGTTTTCTGTCAGAATCGGATTGCGGTAACGGAATTCACTTGCAAGTTCCACTCTGACCGGCACACCGGCGAAGTCTTCAATCACATACTGGCTTTCCATTCCGACATGCCATGCGGAACCACAGGCAACGATCTGAATGGAACGGATTTCCTTTAGAATATCGGATGTCAATCCGGTATTGGATAAGTCCACTCTGTCATCTTTAATGATGGATGCCAGTGTATCGGAGACTGCTTTTGGCTGTTCATGGATTTCCTTCATCATGAAATGTTCAAAGCCTGCTTTTTCCGCAGCCTGGGCATCCCAGCTGATTTCCGTTGTCTCCTTTTTGACTTCATCACCGTCAAGGTTGTAAAAATGGACTTCACCTGCTCTAACGCAGGCAAACTCAAGGTTGTCAATGTAATATACGTTTCTTGTATATTTGAGGATGGCCGGAACATCGGAGGCGATGAAGGATTCTCCGTCATTGACACCGATGATCAGCGGGCTTTCCTTTCTTGCCACCCAGATCTCATTCGGGTAATCCGTAAACATCAGTTCCAGTGCATAGGATCCTCTGACACGCACCATGGTCTTGGCAATGGCATCAATCGGTCCGAGTTTATACTTGTTGTAATAGTAGTCCACAAGTTTGATGACAACCTCGGTATCTGTCTGGCTGTAGAATTCATATCCATGCTTTGACAGCTTGTCACGCAGTTCCTGGTAGTTTTCAATGATGCCGTTGTGCACACCGACCACCATGGATTCCACAGTACCGCTGCCGCTGTTTGAGCAGTTGCCGGATACATGCGGATGGGCATTGATGACACTTGGTTCACCATGTGTTGCCCACCTTGTATGACCGATGCCGCATGTACCCTTCATGGCATTTCCGCCGTCTGTCTTATCTGAAAGATTGCTTAATCTGCCTTTGGCTTTGACAACCTCTGCAGGTTCACTGTTGTTTCGTACCGCCAGTCCGGCTGAATCATATCCTCTGTATTCAAGTTTTGCCAGTCCTTCCAGCAGGATCGGCGCTGCCTGTCTGTTTCCTGTATATCCGACAATTCCGCACATACTCATTTTCCTCTCTTATGAAATAATATAAAAACGATATACCTGTTTTGGCTGTTTGAAAAGTGAAAATCCATTCAT
>JBJEFE010000045.1:0-42467 GCA_051873755.1 Bulleidia sp.
TTCTGCATAGCCACACCTCCAGGCACAGATATATTACGTCATGCCTGGCGGCTAGTGTAAAGAGAATATATGAAAACTCACCAGATAATATCAGTGATTATTTCCGGTGAGCTCCTGTAATACATTGGGACTTTTTCAGCAGGCTCTACCAGATGTATCTTTTGTTATGATGACCTGATAAGCCTGTGGTAATAATAAAGATAAGGCCAGGCACATAGCTCCAAATGTTAATTTCTTTGTTTTCATTCTTCGATCTCCTAACTAAATAATTTTTTATCATTTCCACGATCAATCTTAAAGAAAATCACCAATAACAAACTGATTACCATACAAAGCAGACAAATCATATAAAGATAAGAATAAGAGCTCATATCTAATATTTGTCCCGCTGCATTTTGAAATATAATCGAAACAAGATTTTTTAATGTCGCAACAATCGCCAGAGCTGTAATCTGAAGTTTTTCATCAATCAAGGTATTCACAACTTTAAGATTAATCATAATAAATAACATACCCGCAGGATGCTTCACTAAAAATGTTATGATGACTGTTATCCACATAGGTAAATCCAAACCATATACTCCACATTGAACACAAACCATTGCTGTAGCAATCATCAATAATGTCTTATTAGATAAACGATCCATAAAATGAGCGGATAATAAAACAATAGGTGCTTCACAAAATACAGCAATAGACAAGACTGTTGAAGCTGTTCCAACATCTAATCCTCTGTCTGTTAACATAGATGGAATAAATGTATTAGACATATAAGTCACACCATAAAACAGACCGCAAATCAATAAATAATATAAGAATTTTTTATTTTTTAATATATCTCTTGTTTTGACTTTCTCTACATTTTGAGATTGTTTTTGCATTTGGGGTTGTGTTCCTAACAAACCAAGAATACATTAAAACATAGTCAAAACAAAAACAATAAAAATAGCCTGTGGAGAAATACGTTCATAAAGAAGGCCTGCTAATTGTGATCCTAAAGCATAACCTATCGTTCCCCAGATTCTAATTTTTCCATATTGATAAGGCGAAGCTGTCGCAATTTTTTCCATGATAGGATTCACACCATTAATCATCATCAATACGACACTATAACTCATCATAATCATGATCAGACTTCGTGATATCATAAAAATAAGGCCACCCACAATTGCAATGATAAATAAACTGGTATTGACTTTTTTAAGATTGTATTGGTCATTCCATTTTCCAATAATCGGTTGTGTTATTAATGATGTTAAAAATGAAGCTGAGACAACCAATGAAACTCCACTGGCTTTAAATCCCATCCCCATCAAATAAACAGAAATCAAGGCACTGAATAATGCCCATGATAAATAATAAAAATTATACATGAGAAAGTAACTTAAATAACTATTCTGATAACGTTGCCAGAGACTTTCCATTTTATAATTTCTGATACTTTCCATATTCCCTCTCCTTTCTGTTTTTTAATTTAACATAAAGATTATGAGCTAAAAATAACTCATAAGAACATTCGAATAATATTCTAAAAAATCAGGTCGATTGTTTTAAATTATGTAAACTATGTTCACAAGAAGTGTTTTATTGCATCTATAAATAATAATTGAACTAACTCGCTCTTCGAGCGAGAGATCCGTAACGAAATATTGCTCAGAATTGCTGTAAATAACGTATTCTTAATTTGTGCTGTATATGCATAGAAAAAGGAGAATACGTTTTTATTATGATGAACCAAAATGACGCTTGCCAGGCTTTTGAGCGCTGGCTCACTTTCTGAGATTTAGCTTCTGGTACTGTTTCTCAGTACGTCTACCAATTCAACTGATTTGCCAATACCCTTCCACCAGATACCGATTTTTCACAGCTGGAGCCTAAATCAGCTGTGGACTACATCTACTCTCTCAAAGTCGAACGGAATCTTTCTGCCTCGACGATCAACATTGCTGTTTGCTCGTTGCGATGTTTCTTCGATGTCATTCTGGAAACGCCAGTTTCCAAACGTTGTCTCCCTAACATCAAGTATACACAAAACGAGCCAAAAGTCTTTACTGATTCTGAAATCAGGCTTTTGTTGGATAACTCTGATATCCGTATGAAGGCATGGATCTGTCTTGGATTTGACTGTGGTATGCGTGTCAGTGAGGCAGCTGATCTGATGGTCAGGGATATTGATTCCAAAAACATGTTATTGCACATCGTATGTTCCAAAGGCAATAAGTCCAGATATGTCAAGCTGTCCAATTACTGCCTGGACATTCTCAGAACATACTGGATTACCTATCATCCGGATAAGAACGGTTACCTGTTCCCTGATAAGAATAACAACCCGATTTCCAGCAACTACATTTCCACCCGCTTTCATAAACTTCTGCTCAAGCTTGATATCCGTACGGATGAATACATGCGATATCACAATTTACGTGATACCTATGCAACGAATATGAGAAAAGCAGGTTGTGATATCTTTGACTTACGTAAGGCTCTTGGCCATTCTTCACTCAAGTCCACTGCACGTTATATTTCATTCAGTAAAGATGACATCTCGAATATGTTCTCTCCGTCTGATGTAATGGATGGTATTCACCATGAATGAGAAGAAACCAACCATACAGGACATCGTATTGTATGCCAAAGAACATAATCTGATTGATTTGGAGAATTTAAACCGTAAACAGAGAAAGGTTGTCGATGACATATGCAGGTGCAGAACGGAAGCTGCAGGCTGTAATATGGAAACCTGCACATGCGGGTATAAGCGTATTCACTACAACTCCTGCAGGAACCCTGCCTGTCCGATGTGTCAGAGAATGAAATGTGAGGAATGGATCGAGAAAAATGACTACTATACTCTGAATACCGTCTATTACCATGTTGTATTTACGTTGCCTTCCGAGTTGAATCCTTACTTTCTTTGTGCTCCAACGTTCAGTTATAACTGTCTGTTTAAAGCTGCCTCACGTACTCTGATCTGCCTGGCAAAGGATCCGAAATATCTTGGAGGTAAGATTGGTATCACAGCTGTGCTTCATACATGGTCATCATCTTTGGGATTCCATCCACACATTCACTGTATCGTATCAGGAGGTGGTATCAATGACTCCGAAGAATGGATCAGTAAAGACAGCTTTCTGTTTCCTGTTCAGGTATTGTCAAAACTGTTCAAAGGCAAGTTTCTGAATCTGTTCAGAAAAAACTATCCGAAAGGAGTTCTGGCAGATACCAGGGAATTTGATGATGCAATATCAGTGTGTTATCAGAAAGACTGGGTTGTTTATACGAAGGAACCATTCATGAATCCGAATGCGGTATTGAAGTATCTTGGAAGGTACACACATAGAATTGCAATATCCAATGCCAGGATTGTCTGTTTCGAAGATGGTATGGTTACATTCAGATATAAGGACTATGCGCATGGATCTGTAATAAGGGAAATGACACTGAGTGCCAAAGAATTTGTAAGAAGATATCTGATGCACGTACCTCCCGAGAAATTCACAAGGATCCGATACTACGGGTTTATGGATAATGCCAAAAGAGCGGAGAGATTCAAAAAGCTCAGGGAAATCACAAATACTCCAGCCAAAGGAGAGTATAAAAGAGATATATGTAAGATCGTAAAGAAGCTGATAGGAAGAGATCCAAGATACTGTCCGAAGTGTAATATACTTCTTCAAACATGCAAATTCACAATCAGGGAAGTACCGTTGGAAGAGCTACGTTTGGAATAAGTTGAAAGATCTATATGAAACAGGACCTGATAGTTGTCAGGTGTTTTCGTCATGGATTTGATCTAATCCAACATCAATGCATGTGGTATTATTGATGTGTCAGTAAAGAATCACCGTTACAAATCGGAAGAAAAACGCCTTACTATTACCCATACAGAGTGCCGTCGCGAGTCAGTTCAAGAAAATTAAACCACCACGGTCAGACTACACTGGTAGAGATACCAGCATTTTTTCTGTTCTTGTGGTGGCTTAATTATCTAATGTATTACAACAAATATGCAGGTTATCAAATATATTAATTTTGACAAATAGTTCATAATTCATATATAAGAATAAATTTTATTTAACATAATTAATGTGTAAATTATATTTTCAAATTAAATAGTGGATAAATAAAAAAATGTAAATGATATTTCATTGTTGTTTACATTTATTTTTTGATCTTGTTTTCTATGAAATAATGAACCAGGAGGAAGATTTATGGAAGAAAGATTACAACATCAAAAAATATCAAAATTATTATTTACATTGGCAATTCCATCAATATGTGGGCAGATTGTTACATTAATTTATAACATGGTTGATCGTATGTATATAGGAAGATTACCAGATGGAGCATTGGCAATGGCAGCTATTGGTTTATGTGTGCCACTTACAACCATTATTACCGCATTTAATGGTTTATTTGGTCGAGGTGGAGCTCCGTTAAGTTCAATCTTACTAGGAGAAAAAAAGAAAAAAGAAGCAAATAATATTTTAACAACAAGTTTTATTTGTTTAGTTGTTACTTCGCTTGTTATTACGACAACTGTCTGGTTATTTCAAGATCCGCTTTTATATCTATTTGGTGCTAATCAGGAAACTATTCAATATGCAAGAGATTATATTTCTATTTATGCTTTAGGAACGATCTTTATTCAGCTTACTGTTGGTTTGAATTATTTTGTAAATGCTCAAGGATATACTCGTTTTAGTATGTTAACGGTATTACTTGGGGCTGGACTTAATATTATATTAGATCCTCTGTTTATTTATCAATTTAATGTGGGTGTTAAAGGAGCAGCAATCGCAACAGTTTTATCACAAGCAGTTTCTTGTCTGTTTGTCATTAGATTCTTCTTAGGTAAAAAAACGATTTTAAGGATTCAGTTTAATCATTTTCGTATTAAATGGTCTGTTTTAAAAAGAATATTAACATTAGGTTTTTCACCATTTTTTATGTCGGCATCAGAGGGATTACTTACAATTTGTTTTAATCAGCAGTTATTATCCTTTGGTGGCTCATTAGCAGTTAGTGCCATGACAATCATGACATCAATGTTTCAATTTGTCTTATTACCAATTGAAGGTGTTGCTGCAGGTAGTCAACCGATCATTTCTTATAACTATGGAGCTAAAAATTATCAACGATGCAAGGAAACAATATCCCTAGCAATGAAAGCTACATGTTTATACAGTCTGGTGATTGTTTTGTTGATGGAGTTATTTCCACAGATCTTTGTTGGCATCTTTACAAGTGATAGTGAACTGTTAAGACTAGGAAGCTGGATGTTAAGAATCTATATTTTAGGCGGTTGTATCATGGGAATAAATTCAACCTGCCAGCAATCATATAACTCTTTGGGAGAAGGTAAAATATCATTCTTCTTTGCATTTTATCGTAAAATCATTTTACTGATACCTTTAATTTTTATCCTTCCAATATTTTTTGAAAATCAGGTTTTAGCGGTAGTTTTAGCTGAGCCAATATCAGATTTTATTACCACTATAACAAACTATATCTATTTTCATAAAATCTTTCTTCTAAAAAAGCTTTCAGTAAATAATATCAAAGAAGGATATCAACTTGTTCATGAAGTTTGATAAACAAGGTATAAGTCAATGAAAAATTTAACATTATAAACTATTATAACGGAGGCTTGGAAATGAATATTAACACTAAAGTTAAATTATGTTGTTGTCAAAAAATGCCTATTGTTGCTTTAGGAGTCTGGCAAAGTGGTAAGGATACAAAACAGGCTGTTTTGGATGCTTTAAAAGCTGGTTATCGTCATATTGATACCGCAGCATGCTATGGAAATGAAGAAGCAGTTGGTATGGCTATTAAAGAAAGCGGGATTCCAAGAGAAGAAATCTTTATTACTACAAAATTATGGAATGATGATATTAGAAAACACTGCACTGAAGAAGCACTTCAAGAAAGTTTGCGTAGATTGCAGGTTGATTATGTAGACTTATATTTAATTCATTGGCCAGTAGAAGGGTATATTGAGGCTTATTTAGAAATGGAAAAGTTAAAAGAAGCCAGTTTGATTAAAAGTATTGGTGTTTCAAATTTTAGAAAATCTCATTTACAAAATCTTTTAGCAAATGTTCATAAAATTCCTAGTGTTAATCAAATCGAGATTAATCCCCAAATGCAAGATGAGGAAACAATTGAATTCTGTCAGGAAAATAAAATTGTTTTGGAAGCCTGGTCGCCACTAGGAAGCGGGGCATGTTTACACATTCCAGCAATCGAAATGATTGCTAAAAAATATCATAAATCATCAGCACAAATTATTTTAAGATGGTTATTACAAAGACATATTGTTGTATTACCAAAATCAATTCATAAAGATCGTATTGAAGAAAATATTGATTTATTTGATTTTGAATTAACAGATGAAGAAATGAGTTTAATGAATGCTTTAAATCAAAATAAAAGGACTGGTCCTGATCCAGATAATTTTGATTTTTAAACTGAGGTAATCTAAAATAACGTGGGGTTTTGGGGTTTTAGATTCTAAATTAATATGGGAAGAAATACCTTCCCGTTTTTTAATAGCTATATTCGAGAATTTAGCATGTTTAATATTCTGTTTTTAATGTGTGCTGTTGATTATGAAATTGTAGGATTTCCTACCTAATAGTACGTTTGACAGGTCATTGTGACCAGATAGCATAAAATATCAATCATGAAATAATAATTTCTTTTTATTTTGACATTGAACTAACTCGCTCTTCGAGCGAGTTAGTTCAATTTGCTTTTTCAATTCAGGCAGAAATATTCATTCATAACAAACAGAATTATTCCGCCGACTTTTATGGTATAATGATTTACGCACACGACATGTCCCCGTAGCTCAGCCGGATAGAGCGTCCGCCTCCTAAGCGGAAGGTCGTGCGTTCGAATCGCATCGGGGACGCCTGAAATAACGCTGTATACCTTGGCTTAACAGTGATAAGGAACTAATTCAATTATCAACTGTTAGCTGACGGTATCCGGGGTGCATACGGACAAATCCCGTCTGATTTCTAACAGGAAGTCAGACGGGATTTTGCTTTATTAAAACCTTATGGAGGTAATGAACATGAACGAACTGAAACAGAGAAAGATGGAAAATGGAATTGATTATGTGTTGGTCGGAGATTATTATATACCGGATTTGAGATTGCCAGAGGAAAATCGCCTATCGAAAAGTTTGGACGATTACACAGAGATCTTCTAAAAGAGAAATATCCGGCAAAATAGAACAAGCTGATATTATCATGCGAGCTGTGGACATATCCTGCAGATCTGAACAGGCAGGCACAGGTTTCATCTCAACGAAATCTGTGCCTGTTCTTATTTGATTATTTGTAGTTCTGCTTTTTCACGACGATGGATGTAATACCAATGGACAGCACCACATAGGCCGCAGACATGACCAAAGCGTTCAGATACATATTGTCAAAGACGGCGCCGACGCTTGCGGTATAAACACCATCCACACTATTGACAAGCATGGTGGATACAATCATATACAGGCAACGGCAAACCACTCTTGCGAAATCACTGATGACTGCCAGCATAGGCAGCAGATAAGAGAATGCAGACAGCAGAACAGCGGCAATCACTGTGAACAGGAAGCCTGCCTTTTCGCTCCTGGTGCAGATGACCACTGCGGTGATCAACATGGAAAACGAGAGCAGAATTGCAATTTGGCAAAGATATTTACCCCAGAAAGCACTGGAAATACTGATCTTCCCAAAAATTCCTGCGGACAGCAAAGAGGACGTCAAACTTACTACCAGGAAAACGGCAGTAATCAGGAAGCTCATAAAGAAGTTCACTGCCATGATCTTGTGGCGCTTTTCACCGTAACACAGCTTGTTACGGATGGTATGATTAGCGAAATCTCTGCCGATAAACGAGGAAATCGCAATACCCAGGATGGCGCAGAGAATATCGGCACTGATACCCTGCATAATGATGCTCTCTGCACTAACGCTGGCTCCGCTGAATACATAATCCATCATAATGCAGAACGCAATCGGCATTACCGCCACAATCACCAGCAGAATCCAGAAAATTTTATCCTTGCGTAAATGAAACAGGTCGGCTTTCATCAGGTTCATTTCTTTGCACCTCCTATCAGCTCCATAAAGTAGGTTTCCAGATCCATCTGGTCACGCAGGTGCTTTGTAAGCAGAATGCCAGCCTTGTCAAATTCCCTGCACACAGCCATCAGGTCAATATCGGTATTCACTCGCAGACCGCACTGTTCAGGAGCAACGGAGTAGCCCATCCGTTTCAGTACAATGGATGCCTTCGCCAGATCGTTACATTCGATATAACAGCTTTCCTGCGTATTCTGGGTTATCTCCTCCGGCAGAACATCCCTGATAATGCGTCCCTCGTCGATGAAACCGTAGCGGGTAGCAAACAGGCTCAACTCCGTCAAGATATGGCTGGAAATGAGGATCGTGACCTGTTTTTCGTGGTGCATCTTCAGCAGAAGTTCTCTAACCTGATGGATTCCCTCCGGGTCAAGGCCATTGATTGGCTCGTCCAGCAGCAACAGCTCCGGTTCACTGACCAATGCCAGAGCGATCCCCAACCGCTGACGCATGCCCTGGGAGAAATCCTTTGCTTTCTTGCGCCCGGTCTCAGCCAGATCCACAAAGGCCAGCAGCTCGTCGATTTTGGAGAAGTCCTTGCCAGTAATCAGGCATTGCATTTTCAGGTTATCTCTTGCGGATAAATCGGGATAAATGGCGGGAGATTCTACCATAGCGCAGATTTTCTTTCTGGCATTGTCGATCTGTCCGCTTTTGCTGGATACTCCGAACAGCTCATAGTCACCCTTGTCTGCATCCACCAGCCCCGCCAGAATACGGATCAGCGTTGTCTTGCCGGCGCCGTTCTTTCCGACGAAGCCGTAAATGTCGCCTTTCTGAATTGTCATGGTGACATCATTCAGAACGGTCTTGTGTTTGTAGAACTTTCGCAGTCCATTCACTTTTAATATGGTTTCAGCCATAATCATTCTCCTTCAGTCAAACCTTACTTTTTTGGCGTTTGGAAATCAGTCCGCCAATGAGCACAATGAGCACCGCAACGCCAGTGATCGCTAAAATCTTCTTCGGGGAATCATCCTCCTTTCGGGCTACATCGTTTTGTGGTCGCATTATATCTGCTGTTTGTTAAGTGAATTTGAAACTTCATCCTCTTTTTTCGATTCCTTTTGGAGAAGCTTGAATTGTTTTGACGACTGGACAGCCATGTGAATTGCCATTGTCAGGACGATCACGCAGACGGATCCTCCCACTGTTCCAACCAACCCCTGCTTGAAACAGTCGCTTCCATGCCTGCCCAGCTTATCGACCAGCGCAGTTGCCAGGAACAAAACAGACATAAGTGCAGCCGTCAGACAGACGACCTTTGCGGCAGACATTGCCGGGCGCTTATACTTCCGGAATTTGACCAGATTAGAAATGGAAGATACCACAAGGCAGACCGTGTAGATTTCCATTATGAGAATCGTAAATCCCGGGTATTGCGTGCCGCCGTTTTTATGCACCACAAGGATCAGAATAGTGGCAAAAAGCGGTGTCATACACAGCAGGATGATTCCGCAGCACCGGTATCGCCGTAATTCCGACAGCATCTTTTTCTCCACAGTATTGTGCTTCATTGGTTTCAAAAGCTGCACACGCATAACCGCAAGCATGGCATAGTAGACTGCCAAAGCGCCCGACCATATGGAACGATAGAAAATGGCAAGTACAAGCTGCATAGCAGCATAAAGCAGGTTCGCCGCAAAGCCGGGATACAGCAGAAATTCTGTCCGATACAGCGCATCCGTGAAAAAGCGCTCACTCAGCACATAATTCGAAATTCTGTTTACCAACGGTTGCTTTCTAATCCACTCCGGGACTACCGCATACGCCCTTTTTACAAGCGGCAACCAGTAAACAGCTTGAAAGTATTGTTTCATGCCCCATCCTCCCAACGTTCATGGCATAGGATAACGGCAGTCTGTTAAATCAATTTGAAACAGAAAAGCCACCCGCAGACTTTTCGTTTGCGAGTGGCTGCATACATATCAATATGGAATTTTTATTGTAAACACAGAACCAACGCCAACACTGCTTTCAAAGGTAATCGTTCCGCCCAGTTTTTCAACTATTTTCTTGCTGAGGGAAAGGCCCAGACCGCTGCCCTCTTTGTTGCGGAAACGGTTGCCGGAATAGAATGGCATAAAAATGTGTTCTTTCTCTGCATCGCTGATACCAACACCATTGTCTGCTACTTCAAAGGTAAAACCATCCGCTCCATTTTTCAAACTGACGGAAATTTGTCCATCCTGTCCGGTGAATTTGATAGCATTTCCGATGATATTCTGCCAGACCCTGAACAGGAGAGCTTCGTTGCTGGTGATTTTAAATTCTTCAAGCTCCGGGATCATCTCAATATTCTTTTCGCCCCATAGTAATTGCAGATCCAGAATGCTGGAGCGAATCTGTGCCACCGGAGAGAAGCGATCCTTTTTTTCAATAATCGTTGTACTGTCCAGTCTGCACAACTCCAGAATATCTTTCGAAAGCCCTGTGAGCCGATCTGCTTCGGAGATGATCACATCCATATTCTGCACTGTTTCAGGCGATTCAGCGCAATACTGCGTAAGTTCCGCATAATTGCGAATGACTGCCAGCGGAGTCTTATATTCATGCGAAACGTACCGGGCGAACTCCTTGCTCAAAAAGGCATTGGCCCGCAATTCGCCTGTCATTTGATTAAAGCTGTCTGTCAGTCCGGAAAGCTCGTCGTTTCCGCGCACTTGCACGACGATCTCGTAATTTCCGTTTGAAACCTGTGCCATCGCATTGCTCAGCTCTTGCAATCTGCGCAGAATTGTTTTATCCACGATCCTGTAAAACAAAATGATGATGACAATCAAAATAGCGAGCTGACTGACATACACCAATCCCTCGGACACATTTTCGCCGAATAACAGCGCAATCACAAAGCCAACAAAATTAACTGCCATTACGCTGATACACAGCGCCCCCAACAGAGCAAGCAGGAGTTTCCGTGATAGGGTAGTCTGTTTACCTCTTTTCCTCATAGCAGCACCGCCTTATATCCTAATCCTCTCACGGTGACAATTTTGAAATCCTCATTATCCGTCTTGTCCCGCAGCCATTTGATGTGGGTGTCCACGGTGCGGTCAGAGCTTTCACTATCGTAGCCCCAGATCTCGTTGATAAGCTGCTCACGGGAAAAAATGATGTTCGGATTGGACAGCAGCTTAAACAGCAGAAGAAACTCCTTCTTTGTCAGTTCTACATTCTGTCCGTTGATCACAGCGGTATTCGTATTGAAATTCAGTTCTGTATGAGGCAGTACGATTTTTTCTTCCGAAACTGCTTTGTAGCGCCGCAGGAGTGCCTTGATCCTCAATGCAAGTTCCTTCAGAAATAAAGGCTTGACCAGGTAATCGTCGGCTCCCATATTGAACCCTTTTTCCTTATCATCAATTGCTTCCACGGCAGTGAGCATAAGAATCGGGGTATCTTCTGACAGCTTGCGGATCTCAGCGGTTAACTCATTGCCGTCCATAAAGGGCATCATAATATCCGTGATAACAAGGGCAAACCGCTCGGAACAGAATTTTTCATATGCAGTATTCCCATCCGCGACAGCTACAACTGTATAGCCTGCGTTGCATAGTGTCTTTTCCACTACATTTCGCAAATTGGTATCATCTTCGGCAAGCAAAATATGGAATATACTGATGTCCTCCTTTCTAAGTGAGCTCGTTGCAACCACTTCGACCATAAAGTTTTATAGATTACAATTGCTACGATTTGTTAAACGAATTTGAAATCAAATCTTTTTCTTGACAAAGGTCATTTCATAACAGTTTTTACAACGCACTCTATTCCCGATTTTCACACGGATGCAGATGTTATTCAGGTCTTACCCTTTGAAGAATGAAATTATCCGTGTGATATCGTATCTCCTCCAGATGGGCGCACTTCATATTCCGAATACGGTTTTGAAAGAACGGGATGGGCGGTGCAAAACCGTTTGTTCCCCTCTCAACTTCTACGATCAGAACCGTTTCTTCCTTTACGGCATCCACGCCTGCGAAATCCGGTTCAAAAGCATACTTCCCCGTGTCGGTATCTACCGTCAGCGTACCGAGGAAGGTGTCCTGAAAGCTCAGTTTGTAAATTTCCATAGACTCACCTCAAAAGATGATTTCATTTTAATTCCATTCCTCTGCCAACAGGAAATCGCGGATATTGCGGTGCTTGATTCCATTGCGGCTCATGTCTAACTCATCCAGAGAGACAACGTATTTCGGGTAGTTGTCGCGGATATTGTCATACGCGCCGAACTCACGTTGAACGGTCTCATCGGATGCCAGCAGATAGGAAACCTGAACGTACAGCTTCTCTCCGCTCTTGTCGCATACAAAGTCGATCTCCTTGTCTCCGGTTCTGCCGACTGTCACTTTATAGTCCCGGCGTAGCAGCTCCAGATACACGATGTTCTCCAATATGAGGTTGATGTCACGCATATTGCCGCCGAAAACAGCCTCCCGGATGCCGTGGTCGGCAATGTAATACTTCTCATTGGATGCAAGAATCTGCTTTCCCTGCAAATCCTCGCGCTTGACCTGATAGAACAAATACGCGTCGCAGCAGTATTTGATGTAGTTCAGGATGGTCTCCGGCGCAACGGTTCGCTTCTCGTTTTTGAGGAACTTCGCCAGAGATGTAGCGGAGAAGGTCGTACCCACATTCGCAATCACATAAGCGATGATGCGCTCCAACAAGTCCACATCACGGATCCTGTTCCGTTTCACAATGTCCTTGAGTTGGACGGAGTTGAACAGATCATGGAGGTACAGCCTGGAAGGAGCATCCTCGTAGCGGATGTTGGCAAGATACGGCATACCGCCGGACAAAAGGTATTTCTGAAAGCATCTTTGGACCGGCTCATCCGGTGCGATGGGACGGTACAGCTCCAGAAATTCCGCGAAGGAGAACGGATAAATGATGAACTCCACATAGCGTCCGCCGAGATAGGTGGAAAGCTCACCGGACAGGAGCTTTGCGTTTGAGCCGGTGATATAGATGTCGCAGTCAAGGGACACACGCAGGGAGTTGATACACTTCTCCCAGTCTTTTACCTCCTGAATCTCATCAAAGAACAGATATACCTTGCCAGGAATATCTGCAGCTTTCTTGGTAATCTCATCATGCAACGCCTTCGCGGTTTGCAGATGAGCATAGTTCAAATCTTCAAAGTTGATAGAGATGAACTGAGTAGGACTGACACCGGACTCCAATAGTTCCTCTTTTATAAGCTCCAACATGACCGATTTACCACACCGGCGAATACCGGTCATGACCTTTATCAGCTCCGTTCCGATAAACGGACGGATGCGCTTCATATATATTTCACGTTTAATCATACTCATCAGCCTCCTTACCTGTGGCGAACATAGCATAACATATTTACGACTGGAATTTAATGACCTATTATTAAATTTGTAAGTTATAACTGATAAATTATTTATTTCAATAAATTTCGACAGTTGCGAAAGAAAATTCGCAAAGGAAGTTGCGCGACGAAATCCCCTGCTTCTTCGGCGGAACAGGCAGAAAAAAACCCTACGGGAGTTATTTCCCGTGGGGCTTACAGCTCTGTTTGGTTTTACGCTTCCCACTCGGCCTTATGAGCCTTATCCCACTGAATGAACCGATGAAAGAGGAAACGACGTGACATTTTTTTGCGCACCTATTTCCATGATCAAGATCAGGGACGTACTGCAAACAAGGCTCACTATTAAGAAAATCACGAAAAAGCAAGTGCAAGGTATCACTCGCAAAAAAATATGCAAATCCGTACAGCCGGTACCTAAAAACATCCATTCGTATAGACTAAACCTGTACATGTAAGGAGCCAAACAACTCCTCTACATGAGCCTTGAAAATTGCTTGCCATTCTTCAGGCACAACCCTGTGATGGGGAGCCATATCAGCGGATGAACGCAACGATCGTCATTAGGATGCAGGAGCGCAACCAGCCTGTAAGTATCGGATTGTTTCCGATATAAAGCATTGATCCATCACAGCGCAATGATACTTCTGCACGCAGCTCGGTGAGAACCATGGAGGGGTTAGATTCCCATGGATCTGGTAGCAGCCAGACGCCTGAATGTATTCCCGGCAGGTCAGAGCACCTGCCAGTTCCCAGGACGTCGAGGACAAATGTGGGGATAACATATTTTGCAACTTTGCAGAGCCATGCAGCGATGCAAAACCAGGTGCTTGCACATGGGTTTTGTCATCGATATATAGCAAACTAACCACATGAGCAAAAAAAAGCAGCGTAGCTGCGGTTTTGCGAATGAGGTGCTGCATAGTTGCTGGGAGAAAAAGCCCTTATCGGCTTTATTGGGTGGGAAGCGATATCCCGCCCTTTTACATAGAACCTACATGAGGAGGAGAAAACATGCTTAGAAAAGATTGGAACTATAGACGCGGTGATATCTATCTGGCAGACCTGGGCGAGCATCGCGGAAATATTCAGGGCGGCGTTCGACCGGTTATCAATATCCAGAACAACAGCGGCAATTTCTTCGATCCGACATTGATTGTCGTGCCACTTACTACGGAGCTGAAGAAGCTGGGCAAGCCTACACACTGCCTTCTCAAAAAACAGCGCGGTCTGGATGAAACCTCCATGAGCGAGGCGGAACAGATTGTGACCATCAATAAGTGTCGGGTCATCAAATACCTGGACGCACGAGCAAACAACATATGGAGTGCATTGATGACAGCATCCGCGTAAGCCTTCATCTGGGTCCGGATGATAACTTGCCCATTCCTGAGTGCGTGAAGTTCCCCTGATTTTGAATTTGCGACAAGAATGAAAACGGAAAGAGAGGAATGACATATGGAAGCAATTGAGACTTTTGAATTACCGGCAGAAAATGCAATACCTATCACAGAGAAACGCTGCTATACCGTTGAGGATCTGCAGATCATCCTCGGCATCAGCCGCGGCACGGTATATAAGCTGTTGGAACAGCAGGAATTTCGCTGGTTTAAGATCGGAACCGCCTATCGAATTTCAAAGAAGAGCTTCGATGAGTGGTTGGACAATAAGCTGTAAGCTGTCAAGGATGTCGAGCTGTTCCGCGACATCCTAACAATCCGAACGGATAACCGCTACGATGTAGCAAGGTCTTAAGACCTGGCTATCACTTTATAAGGAGGACCCGATATGGATGAAAAGAAAAGGACTACAATGTCTGTTCCGGAGATGCGGCGGATGTTGGGGCTTGGAAAAACCGATTCTTACTGGCTGGTACATAGGCAGTGCTTTGAAACGATCATTGTCGCAGGCAAGATGCGAGTTGTGATTGACAGCTTTGAGCACTGGTATGCAAATCAGATCAAGTACAAGAAGGTGGATGGATCGCCGCCCGGAACGGAGCTCAGGGCATATTCTTAGGATCTGTCATGAATCAAACTATTCATTCGGACGGATAATATAATCCCAATTACCAAACTGATCACAGTCTTCAATGTTGATGGTTTCAGCCTGTTCTTCTGTGATCTTTTTGTTTAACTCGTACCTGTTGTAATCTACAACACATTTCACTTTCAGACCTTTTTCTGTTGTTGTACTCGAAATCAGATTCACTACTGTCACAATATCACTTAAAGGTTTTCCTTCCCAGTTCTTTGTGATATAGCAGAACAGTCTGTGCTCTATCTTGTTCCATTTACTGGTTCCAGGTGGAAAATGGGACATATGGATTTCCAGTCCTGTGATATCTGCTAACTGCTGTAACTGATATTTCCACTGTAATCCTCCTGGTCTGTTGCTTCCACCTCCATCTGCGTTGATATAAATCCTTTTCGCATTTGGGAATGTATGCACTCCAATATCAAACCACCATCTGGCAATGCTTTCAATCGCAAATTCAGATGTATCATGATCTGTACCAAGATTCACATATCCGGTGTTATCATTCACAACATAGATGCCATATGGTGCTACTTTGCCTAACTCAGGTAATGCAAAGTCATGATCCAGTACCTGCCTTGGATTGTTTTTTCTGCAATATTCCTGTCCGTTATTCCTGAAGTTGCCAATCAGTTCCTTTTTCTTTGTATCCACTGAGATAACCGGATCTCCTGCCTCCAGGAATTCTGTTGCTTTTGCATCAATGAATCTGAACTGTGCATCTCTGTCAGGATGGGGTTTACCAACCTGAAGGTTTTTCTGATTCTGCTGTTTACTGTATCCAAGCTGATCCAATGCACGGGATACAATATTCTGACTGACATGATATCCATATTCAGCCAGTTGGAAAGCGATCTTTCTCAGGCTTAAAGTTGTCCATGTGATTGTTTTCATTGGACTTCCATAAGTGGATGATTGAACAATTTCTTCGATTTTCTGATATAACCCCGGATTCTTCTCTTTGGCTGTTTTTCTTCCAGCACCAGGTTTGCGGATACGGTAACTGCCACGATTATTTGGTGATACCGTCACTTCTGAATCAGCTTCCTTAATGCCATTGGTAATTGTATTGCGTGAAGCACCTGTTATTTCATGTACTGTTGCAGTACCGCCATGACCAAGCACTTCAGCAGCGACACCATAAAGAATTCTCTTCTGCTTTTCATCAAGTAAAGGTGTCATCCTGGTCAGTATTTCTTCAACTGCTTGACGTGTTTCATAACTTGCCGGCATACTATTTCTCCTGCTTATAGTATACCATATTGTCACAAAATTATCTATGCAATTTGTTACTATATGATCATTTTATTTTGTGACAGTTCCTTTACAGATATTACGCTGATTATCAACGTATATCAATTCCGATATATCAATCATCCCATAAGAAAAGACCTCCAAATCATGGAAGTCAATCAATTCTGTCAAAACGGAATACTCTTCTCTGTATTCCATCAAATGTACAAGTAAACAGTGTCAGATCCCAGTCTCCCTCTTTCAGCAGTTCCACGTCATTTTCATCAATGACAAGTTTTTCAAACAGTGCATATTCAAACATGTTCCCATCCACATCCGTAAATGTGACGGTATCATCGGTATTCAGCCGGTACAGATATCCGAAATGGGAATAACTGTTATGTGCACATAATATCATGTCATCCGTATAGGCGGATCCTGTATATCTTGCGGGTGAAATCCATAAACCGGCATCACTCCACCTGCTTAAAACCGGCAATTCCAGTGATAGTGCAGGAATGGTAATCGTACCAATGTATGTATTACCATCCACTTCTTTCTCAGGCATTTCCACATTGAATTCCCTCGTCATCAGTATTTCATCCGGAATGATATCGTGACCGACAAGATCAAGCTGTCGTACAACAGATTCGGATATCTCCTGTTTCCTGTATCCATCCAGCATGTTTCTGCCTGTCAGAAGCCCGGCAGACATGATCAGACAGACACCTGTAATCACCCACATTCTTCCCTTATGCATGATCACTTCTGCCTCTGATGATTCCAATCACAACACAGATCAATCCCAGACCAAGCAGTACAGGTACAGGCCACCACAACTGTCCTGTATTCGGAATTTTATCCGGTGTAGAAGGAGTCTCTGGCATGTATGTATTTGTCAGAACATACACATTTCCTTCCCTGCTTACCGTACTTCTATACCCATCCGGCACTTCTTCCCTGATTGTCCATTCATGGTTTGTATCAAGGTCATACCATGTATATGACCAGTGTCCCTCATATGGAAGTGTGACCGGTTCTCCATATGTCTTGCCATCACAGATCAAAGATACGGTAATAGAGGATGGACGTCTGTTTTCATATCCTGTATCCTTCCATACCTTGTTTACACTGTAATCCATGACAACAGGATTCTGCTCAATCTTGGCATTGACATTAATATCATAATTCCAACTGTTTTCCGTATTGTTTCGATCAGGCAGTGAGATGAAAAACGGCAGTGAGGAGTATACATATCCATTTATCTCACATGGATCGGAACATACAAGATACAGTCCTTTTTCCATACCTTCCATGTATACAGTTCCGTTCTCATCCGTTACACCAGTCACACTCACACTGTGTTCTTCGGTCAGTATTTCCTGATACATCATTTCAGCCATGGATTGCCATGCACTGTCATTTTCACCATGGAAATCCAGATCATACGTATAATCATTAAATGGTTCCAGTACATGCAGTTCCCCTGTTTCATCCATGGATGCTGTCTGATACATCCTGACTTCCATACCTGATACAGGCATACCTGCATACACTGCCCCAAAAACAACACTGACAGGTCTTTCCGTTTCCACATTGCCCTGCGCATAAACACCCACAGGTAAAAGAACCATGATCATGATACATACAATGAATGTCTTAACCATTTTTTTCATATACTCTTTTACCTCCTCTTTCCTGGATACAGCAGAACAACAAGCAGTACTGTAAGTATTGGTATTGCCAGTATCGGGGCAACATACAACGGGCGTATCATTCCAGCATCCGCAGTCACCCTGACATTGTTTTCCTTCACGTTCTCAACTCTGTGTCCTCGAACAAGCAGCCGATGTGAATTGACACCATAAGGTGTACACGTGACAAGGGTACACAGATCCTTTCCCTGTTCGATCTCAAGTCCGCCTATCTCATTTGGTAATACAATCCGGATCTGATCCACTTCATATGTCAGTATTTCATCAAGAATATGCAGCTCAAACAGATCTCCTTCTTCCATTTCATCCAGATTTGTGAACAGCTTTGCGCTTGGAAGTCCACGATGACCGGAAAGAACACAATGTGTACTTTCCCCGCCAACCGGCAGTGAACTTCCTTCAATATGTCCGATTCCCGTCTGCAATACATCATCATCCGTGCCATGGCTGATCGGAAGTGACAGATTCAGTTTCTGAATCCTGATATATCCCATAACACCTGAACCTGAAATATTCAGAAGAGATTCATATCTGATTTCCTGCTCAGACGTAGGATGATAACGATCCGAAAATCCAGGCAGATCACTGTTATACTGTTGCGCCTGTTCCAGCATTTCTCCGTACTCAGCATTGTCAATCGAGGCTACCGTTTCAGAATACTGAGAAATCACACGTGACTGGTGAAATGAATTCCAGTAATCACTCACACTTGGATACAACAGTAAGGACAGCCCTGTAAGAAGAACCAGGACCAATATCAGATTCACAGATATATTCTTTTTCTTCTTCATGGCAGAGCTCTCCTTACTGCGTCATACAGGTATTCCCGTATGACTGCAGTATATTTCAATCAGTTTCTATTGGACATTCTTCTGTTTGTAATCAGCAGAACAGCAGCTGCGATCACAAGAATACCACCAACAAGATACATGACGGTTGTACCTGTACCACCGGTAGTCGGCAATGTCGCACCCTTTCTGTTTTCAATTGAATTTGTCAGATCAGAATCAGAAGTGAGTGTTACTGTAGCAGATGTTCCGCTTGCATCTTCAATATGTGTTGCAGAAATTGTGATTGTCTTATCGGCAGCTTTGTTATATCCATCCGGAACGCTTGTTTCTTTCAACGTATATGTACCAGCATCAAGACCTACAATATTGAATACACCATTAGATGCAGAAATCATTTCCTGTCCTTCTTCGTTTTCGGCGATTGGTCTGTAAGCTGAAATTGTAGAATCATAAATCAGTCCGATTTCTGCTGTACCTGTGCTGTCATACAGTCTGAATCCCGCGCCGGCAAGTGGTTTCGTATTAGATGCATCCGTCGCATCTACCTTTGTGTTATCCACTTCATATGTGAATACCCAGACATGGTCTTCCGGTGTCTTACCTAATTCTGTATGTCCTTTTCCGCTTGCGTTAGGATTGTTGGAGTACTGGAGGGAAACCGTATTTTTATTTTTTGTACTTCCAGATGCATGATTCACCTGTGCCTTCTCGTTCAGATGTGCATTGTAGATAACAATAATGTCTGCACCATCTGAAAGATCAACTCTATCAATAGATTTGATATCTGCAATGGTCAGAGTCCAGGAACCGCCAGCCTGTCCTGAAGTTGCTGTGGAGGAGTACTGTTCAACTCCAAGTGTTTCTCCATCGACAGTAACACTTTCAATGCTTTCAAAAGTCACCCCCTCCGACATTGTATCTGTGAATACAACCTTGTATGTTTCATACGCATCGAAGTCTGTATCCGCTGGAAGTTTGGCGATCAGTTTGAACTGGAAGGATTCATTGATAGCGTGATCTGCCGTTTCACCCCAACCTTCAACTGCTCCAGATCCTGCGTCTGCAGTTTCATCTTGAACCTGTTTATCAACTGTTGGTTTCGCGGATTTTGGTTCAACATTAACATCTCTTACGACCTGAAGAATATATGCTGTGTATGCGTCGTCTGCATTTGCTAAGGAATCATTTGCATCCTTGATCAGATAGTAACCGGCTGACAAACCACTGATGGTATATTTCTGATTATCAGAATCATAAGTACTTGTAGCTTTAATATCAGTTAAGTAGTTAGCAACTTCCTTTGCAAAAGTCGCAGCGTTACCAGTTGTTAAAGTTTCCGCAACACCAGCCGCACTCTTTTCGGTTGCTGTAGCATATTTATCCTGCAAAAAACTCTGACCATCTGTTGTAATGCCAGATCCCCATACGACATCAGACAGCGTCTTTTTGTCAGACGACAGAGTTCCAGTGAAAATCTGATACGCCTCATATTTGTGGCCCGTAGCGTCATTGTTGATAGTGATTGTGTATGTTGTACCTTCCGCACGCACTGCTGTTGTCAGTGCAAATACCATGACGAATGATACAAACAGATTGAATAGTTTTCTTACATGTTTCATAAAGTCCCCTTTCTTTTCTTTCTCGTATTTATGTTTCATGTTTCTTATATAGCAGCTGTATTATGTGGTATCGATATCCTCCTTCCTCCGCCTTTCTCTCAGAAGAAGAATAACAGCGGCAATAATCATGAATATTCCCATACCCGTATAGAATCCTGTTCCACTTCCACCTGTTTCAGGAAGTGCATACGGTATGGCATCATTACTGATTTCCACTGCAATTACCGGCGCACTGAACACCGGGTTTTGAACCGTAACTTCTGAGTTATTCCATAGATACTTCATTGTTTCATCATTTGGATTCATCTCAATGTACAGTGAATATACACGCGGATTTCCCTCAGAATCCACGCTGATGGAATAACCTGGCGGTGCTTTGGTTTCTTTGATCCAGTAATTCGTTCTATTGCACAGATTCTTAAAGGTCAGAATTCCATCTTCATCCGTTATTTGGGTATCAACTTTACTTGTACACTCAGCGTCTGAATAGATCGTAAATTCAGCACCTTCTAATGGATAAGACGGATCTCCGTTGGTTTTTCTGATTTTCAAAGTTACCGGATTTGTTTCATTTTTGATAATCAGTGAATTGGCGTCATGATCATAGGATATGTTCTCAGACGTATGAAATGTAATGTTGCCATCACAATTAACGGTAAATGTGATTTCCTGAGGATTCAGTACATATCCATCCATGACTGTACTTTCAGTGATTGTATGTGTACCAACAGAAAGCCTGTTGATTTTAACATCGCCAGATTCATCAGTTGTCAAAGTTTCTATATTACCGTTTGGATCATTGTGAATGAATTCTGTTCCAGCAATCACTGAACCATCATCAGTCTGAACTTTCTTTACTGACAAAGCCAGCTTTTTCCATGTTACATTCAGATCAATCGCATAATCAGAACTTGTCTGATCTCCAAACAGGAAGAAGAGATTCTGCTTTTTATAACCATTCGAATCCGTAGATGAGAACAGTTTGTATGCCGAATAATCAATAAGATTACCAGTAAAACTTGCCTGATAACTTAATTGTCCTGGCTCCTGTACTGTTTTCAGATAGAAAGTTGTGCCACCATAAACTGTATTACCTTCTATGACTGAATTATCTGTACTATTGATCACCCTGACTTCATCAGGTAATGACAGAGTAATTGACTGTCTTGAATCAGCGTTAAGTGTAATATTTTCTGTTCTCTGATAATCCTCCACAAAGAAGGAATCCAACGAAATATGATTCACGACATTATCCGCTCCTGAACTGAAGCTCATTGTTACATCCGGTATAGGTTGAGAAGCCATCTTATTAACCGCATAATCATATAAATCTTTTGCAAGTGCCTGTGCAACGTCATTCGTACTATAAAATGCAGAGTATTCATCATTATCATCTTTATTTGCATATGACAAAGCGAGATGGACAATGATAAACCTCGATCCATATTGATCCCCTTTCAAATAATCCAGTTCATTACAGAGTTTTTTATATCTGTCCTGGTCGAAATAATACTGATCTCCACTGAGTGGAACATTATTAATCATCGATCCATAATAATATATTGAAGCAAGTTTATTGTTTTTTTCCAATTGAACAATTTCGTCCACATCGCTGGTAAATGGTCCTGCTCTCAAAGGCTCAATACAATATGCAAGAGACGTCTTTCCTTGATATGTTACCCAGTATTGAGAGGTGGAATACCCTGGCCCAAGCCCATATTCCGTATACGAATATGTAGAACCTTTATTGATTTCCAATCCATTCACCGCATACGTTTGCACTTCCATCATCCATGCATAATCCTGCAGCTTATCGCTGTTGGATACCTGTGCTTTCTGTTCATCTGATAAAGCTTTGTATGCTTTATCCGTACTGCTTACCTGTTCATACAAAGCTGTGTAATATGCTTCATATCCTTCTTCATTACCGGCATTGTCATAGTCCGTTAATATCGCATCTGCCTCCTCATAAGCCGGCAATGCATCAATCAGATCAATTACAGCTTGTACCTGTTCATCAATCTGAACTTCTTCTGTTTCTTCTTGATAGCATTCCTCTGAATGCTGATGTTCTTCCTTTGTGCAGATCAGCTCTCTTGTTTCATTGACTTCCGTATGTGATTCAAAACACTGTTCTGTATGCTGGTGGAAGAATGTTTCCGGCTGACCGCAGGTGAGATCCCCATATGCGTCATAACACTGATCTGTATGTTCATGCGCCCGAACTTCAGACAGGCAACAGATCAGATTTCCTTCCGGGTCATAGCAGTTATCATCATGTACATGTTCCGGTATTTCCGGCAATGTACAAATCAGATTACCATCGCTGTCATAACACATGGAGTCATGTGTATGAATGACATAATCCGCTTTCCGGCAGGTCAGATTGTCATTTCCGTCATAACAATCCGGTATATGTGTATGTACATTCAATGTTTCCGGCGTACAGTTCAATACAGATACTGTTGTTTCGTTCTGAATTATTTCATAACATTCATCTCCGTGAATGTGCTCTTCTTTTCCGCATACAGGAAATTCAAGTGTCATTGCCGGCAGAATCAACTCAAAAACGGTAAACACTGCTGTGAGTACCGCAAGTACTATCTTCAGTTTTTTCCAAACGTTGCTGCCAGACATCCCATATCTCCTCAGCCTAGAATTTTCAGATCATTTAACGGCCATACTCTCACAAACAGTTTTCCGATCATCTGTTCCTGTGAAATGCAGCCGATTACTGTATTTCTTGAATCCACGGATGTGGATCTGTGATCTCCCATCATGAAATACCTTTCTTCAGGTACCTGATAGGGAAGTTCTATGTTACAGTCTCCAAATGCCTTATCTGTTATATAAGGTTCATCCAGAAGCACACCATTGACAGATACATTGCCGTCCTGATCGATATCCACCCAGTCACCAGGTCCTGCAATACAGCGTTTGACCAGAACCTTATTTCCGTAATAGAAGGCGACCAGGTCACCGTGGGTAAAGGAGGAACCTTTGATACTGATGACGATCTCCCCTTCCGACAATGTTGGAGACATGGAGGAACCATAGATCTCCAGTACAGGCATCCATACCGTCGCAATCAGCACAACCACCGCCGCCACAACAAGAAGACTTCCGATTGTGCTTTTCAGAAGTGAAGTATAACGACGCCTTTCACTGACTCTTTCGAGTTCCTCTTTCAACTGCTGTGTGGAAGGCCTCTTCATGAAATATCTTCATCCTTCATCTTTCCAAGCACTTTCTGTAATTCCAGGTAATCGTTGTATACATATCTGAGCTTGGTTTCGATCGCATTGTATCTTGCGTCAATTTCATTGCGGGTGTCTTCCCTCATTCTCTGACATTCCTCTTCCGCCTGTTTTCTGACTGCATCTGCCTCGTTGTATCGCTTTTCACACAGTGTCAGATATCTGTTGCCTAATACCTTGACATTATGCAGATAATCATCCGCACTCTTCTGTGCCGCCGCAAATACATCATTCATCTGCAATGCCGCTTCCGCTATGCTTCCCGCATTGGACAGAGAAATGGTTCGGTCATTCAGTTTCTTTTCCAGGTCCTCTACTTTCTGACGTAAAGCATCGTTTTCCTCACTGATTTTCACAAGCATTTCCAGCAGTTCTCTGCGTGACAGTCTGCTCAAGTTGTTCTCTGCCATAGTTCACATCCATCCGTATGTGAAGGATGTGAAAGATATGGTTCAGATCCGACACATACTCAAAATATAGCATTGATTTTTTGCATTATTTGGCGTATCTCAGCTATCCTGTTACAACTTGGGAAACAGAATTCCACCACTTTTTTGCCACTTTTTATGAGTTTTTTATCACCAGTTATCCTATAATCCACATTATGTAAGATTGCTTTGGATATTACGTTATTTACTCTTTTCTGTATGTTACACGAATGAAACAACTGCCTTTCAGCCAACAAAAAAACATGTATGTTTTCATCAACACACATGTCTTAAACATTCAGATAATCTCTGATTTTCTGAGCGTCAGAATACCCTTTCTGATACAGTTTTCGCATCGCTTCAGGATCATGACAGATGGAGCGAACACCAAGCGTATCATCCGGTGCGATGATACATACCTGACCGCTTGCCTCATAGGCTTTGGCAAGACTGACAGCCTTATTATACGTATTGTAGTGGTTTGCCAGTTTCCCTGCTGTTACGGGATAATCTTTCCGTATGATCATTGCCAGTTTCGGATCATTTTCCGGCTTTCTTGGATGTGCCAGCGGTCTGGTCAGTACAACCACAATCTTTTCACATCCCATCCGCATTGCCAGATCAATCGGAACCGGATCTGAAACGCCTCCGTCAACATATGGAACACCATCAATCTCTACCGGTCTGCATACCCCCGGAATGGCACAGGAAGCTTTTAACACACTGAAGTCATTCCGATGAATATCTTGTTTTGTGAAATACTTCGGCATACCTGTTTTCGCATCCGTCGCAACAATTGCCATTTCCATCGGATTATTGACAAATGTATCATAATCCACAGGATCTTCACCGTTTTCGTTACTCAATGTGCTGTATACATAATCCAGATCAATGTAACTTCTCTTGTGAATGTAATTTCCGATGCCGGCATATTCTTTCCTCATACCGTATTCCGTATAGAATTTCAGGTTTCTGCCTCTTTGTCCCGCAATATAGGAAGCGATATTTGCACTTCCTGCCGACACACCGATTCCCACATTGAATGTAATGTGATGATCCATCAGTGCATCCATGATTCCTGCCGCATACACACCACGGTATCCGCCTCCGGCATCAATAATTCCTGTTCTCATCATACAACCTCCCTTCGTCTGATTTGATTTCTCATTTTAATCCGATTTTCACTTCCTGAAACCGACAGAAAAGCGATTTTGACAAAGAAACATGCAGATGGGCAAACCTGTCGTCCAGGCTCTCCGCCATATCAAAGGCTTTTTACTTTTCCTTTCTGTTTCATTTCATTACAATGGAGATGAAATGAGGACTACACATGACTGAATTTACAGAAAAACAGTTTACTCCGATACACACCTCATTGGAGTGTGTGGAAGATGACGGTATACAGGCATACCGTGTCATTAAAACAGAAAAGCTGATGGAGTTTGACACAGCCTCCTATGCAAAACTGAATGACTGCAGGTTCCATAATGGTACAATCTCTGTACGTTTGAAAAGCAGATTCACCAAAGACGCACCTGATTTTGCCAGAGGCTTTATCGGCATTGCCTTCCGCATCCCGGAAGATGATTCCCGCTTTGAATGTTTTTATGTGCGTCCAACCAATGGCAGAAACTGCAGTGATCCTGTACGAAGATCCCATGGATGTCAGTACTTCTGTTATCCGGACAATGATTTTGCATACTTCAGAGATCACAACATCACGGATTATGAAGCAAAGGTCGACATCGACATGAATGAGTGGATGAATCTGAAAGCAGTGATCCATGAAGATACCGCACAGTTTTTTGTCAATGACATGGTTACACCGGTATTAACGGTCAATCATATGTTTTCAGGCAATACATTAACCGGCAGTATCGGACTGTTTGTGGATATCGGCACAGAGGGATATTTCACAGATCTGATGATTCAGCATGATTAAACACATCGGGTAATCTGTTGTTTTTCTGTGATCTGCTGTTAGGATATCATAGTAACTGTCAGGAGGTTTTTTATGAATTTCAGATTTGACTGGAAAACGTACGCAGGAATTCTTGCAGGAATATTCGCATTGTTCTTATGTATTCATTACTGGCCGCAGGCAGCTTCATTGATTTCATCCCTGTTCTCAGCCGCAATGCCTGTCTTCCAGGGATGTATATTTGCCTATGTCATCAATATTCTGATGTCATTCTATGAGAAATATTATTTTCCCAACAGCACCTCAAAAACCGTGATTGCCTCAAGACGACCGGTATGTATGATCGGCGCAATGATTACCATTGTCGGAGTTGTGATTGCGGTTATTTCACTTGTTGTTCCACAACTTGTATCATGTGTCACATTGTTGAGTGACAGGCTTCCATCCGCAATGGAGGAACTGATCGGAATCATCAATCAGTATCATATCCTGCCGGAAGATATTTCCGCCGCACTTTCCGGCATTGACTGGGCTCAACGTCTATCCGATCTGTTCAAATGGATGATCGATGGTTTCGGAAGTATCATGGACATCATGGTTTCAACCGTTTCCACAATCGCGGGCGGACTTATCTCCTTTGTGGTCGCATTGATCTTTGCCATTTATCTTCTTTCCTCCAAGGAAAAGATGGGTGCACAGGCGAACAGGTTTCTGAAGCGTTATCTCAGACCTGAATGGTATGAAAAACTGATGTATGTTCTGTATACAACTGACGAATGCTTTCATAGCTTTGTATGCGGACAGTGTACCGAAGCTGTGATTCTTGGAACACTCTGCAGTATCGGCATGGCAATTCTGCGCCTGCCATACGCAGCCATGATTGGCGCACTGATTGGATTTACAGCTCTGATTCCCGTTGTTGGTGCTTTCATTGGCGGTGCTGTCGGTGCCATCGTAATCATGACGGAATCTTTCTTTGAAGCTGTCGTATTTCTGATATTCCTTGTCATTCTGCAACAGGTGGAAGGCAATCTCATCTATCCTCGTGTTGTCGGTTCTTCCATCGGTCTGCCTGCCTTCTGGGTACTTGCCTCAGTTACCATTGCGGGCAGTGTTGCCGGTATTCCGGGAATTCTGTTCGGTATTCCGCTTGCGGCAGCCGCATATAAACTGATCCGTACAGACATGCACAAAAACGATCCTGTCGAAACAGAATCGTGTGAATAACGTTCACTCCCACGTGGACGTTTTTTTTTAATCTCCGCTATATGACTTCAGCCATTCCTCATCCGGAATGAACACACATCCATCCTTTGTGCATACATACAGATATACACCTGTATCATCACATACTACATACGGGAAACTTTCCCTGTTGGTCGCTGCGGCGATATTGCCATGGCAATCCATCGCAATCACCGAGATATCATTTGCGGTATATCCGCTTCTTTCAAGACGCTGTACATGTTCATCCAATGCCAGCTGACATGCCTGATTGACAGGCATACCGGCTTTCATCTTCTCCACAATACAAAGTGAAAGACATCCTCGCATGACATCTTCACCACATCCCGTTGCGGCTGCACTTCCAACCTCACTGTCACAATAGAAACCGGATCCGACAACCGGAGAATCCCCGACTCTTCCAGGATGCTTGTATGGCAGTCCGGATGTGGATACACCCACTGACAACCCTTCACTGTCCTTTGCGATCATGCATACCGTATCATGACTTTCATGTTCCGCATATGTTTCCTTCATTTCCTCACTCAGAAGATCCGCTTTTTCAAGCCCATGTTCCAGTGCATATTTCACTGCACCTTCCCCACACAGAAAACAGTCTTTTGTATGATCTGACAGTTTCATTGCCAGAAGAATCGGATTACGGATACCCCTCACACCAGCCACAGCACCAAACCGCATGCTGTTGCCATCCATGTACGCCGCATCCGTTTCCACAATGCCCTCTCTGTTTGGATATCCGCCATACCCGACATAATGGTATGCCGGGTTATCCTCCACATCCCGTATGGCAATGGACAATGCCTGTTTTCTGTCATTGTCATGACACAACACAGGCCACGCCTTCCGGCATCCATCCATTGACATCTTCCATGTCGCAATCATCGCATGTGTTTTCATTCTCTGTTCCCTTCCCAGAAGATTCTCTTTTCAAATCCGCCCCGTTCTCTGCATTTCCTGACTCGTGCCTGCTCCACTTCAGCCATTGTGTGCCCCGTCACAGCACATAAGGCATGCATGACCTCAAGCATGTCTGCCATTTCCTCGACAGATTCATCCGTCAGGTATTCCTGCACTTCCTCCAGCAGTTTCTTTCTCAATTCTTCTTTGTATTCATGCTCATCCATCATCCGGATCACAGGTGTTTTTCCATCCTGTTCAATGATTTCCGGTATTCTGTCCCGTACAAGTTTTCCCATATCAAATCCTCTTTGTATCATTGTATACATTCGATCAGATACAATGCAATACAGATCCCAGGTCCAAACCCCATCCGGTTTTCTCTTCTCCCAATCATCAACAACAGTGTCAGACATGCAGAGACAAACAGATGTACAAACGACGCATACAATCCAAGATACAGACCACACCCAGCCAGCAGAACATAGTCTCCCTCTCCAATCACTTCTTCTTTACTCACTCTTTTCATTACCTGTGCACACAACCATACAAGTCCGACAATCACAACAGAGCTCAATACATGAAACCTGCCATGTATCAGTGCATTGCCAATCAAAGCAGCACTCAACACATCCGGTATGACCTGCTTCTTCGCATCAATCACACTGATCCCATACAGAATTCCAATCAGAATCACATCACAGTTTCCTTTCAGAACATACTGCACAACAGACAACACAGTCACAATACAGACAGACTTCCATCTTCTTTCTTTCACAAACCTTCCAACCATAAAATGCATACACAATCCACATACAATACCGGTAATAACAACACGCACCATACGATACCTCCTGTATGTCTTATTACCGGAAAACATCGAAAGCTGCACAAAAAACATAAACAAAACACCAGGCGTGTATGGAATGAACCATACCGGTACCGGTGCTGTATTTCTGTATACTAAGGATTTCTGATGATATCTGACATATTTGTGTAGTTTACGTATCTGCAGTCATGACAGGACTCATATTCATCCCCACAGTACACAACTGTCATTTTCTCAGCATCAGTTTCAGCACTGCAGAAGAGTTTCATATGCTTTGCAAAATCCCTGTTGGGAGTCATGGATGACTTGATCTCAAAAGGATACAGCATTCCTTCCTTTTTCAGAATCAGATCGATTTCCACACCCTTTTCGGTTCTGGCTGATTTCTTCCAGACTGAGCGGAAATAATGTATGTATTGTTGTTCTTCCTGCAAGGGATTGCACAACAGCCTCTCGCAGTCTTGGCTGATGACTTCCCGTTAGGATGAATCTTCCGTTCTTTCTTCGATCCTCATCGACTCTGACCTGAATTGCCGAAAGAAGCTCCGGTACACGCTGTACTTCGTCAATAATCATCGGTTCTCTGAATTTCTGAAAGAAACCGATATAATCACTTTCTGCCAGTTCTCTTGTGGCTTTATCTTCAAGATTTACATAGGTGTAATCCGGGAAAAGCTCTCTGACCAGAGTGGTCTTACCGGCTTGACGAGGTCCTAACAGCGTGACTACAGGTACCTGTAAAACACTTTTCCGGATCTGTGCTGCAATGATTCTCTCGATCATGAAACCACCTCTTTTCTAGCTGATTATATATTTTGAGCGTAATTTTCAAGTTGAATCTTAATTTTACGCCCTTCTTGACATATTATACCAAAGAAAGAAGAATATCACTCTCTTCCTGACTGTCGATCTGATGTTGTTTTCATGCCCACAGTCCGGTATACCACAAAACAGGTATTCTTCGTTCCCAAACGTAAAACCGGTTTTCCATAAGAAACCGTGTATAATCAAAACAATCACACGACAGAGAAAACACATATGATACGAAAACTGACCGAGGAAGACCTTGTACGTGCAGCGGAAATCATTGTCTTCAACAACCGTAAAAACTACTATCCGATATTCCGGGATATACAGTATTCATTCAGGGAATACAATGTGATATCCGTCATGGAAATGTTCCGCAATGATCCTGTATTCATGGATCATACATATGTCTATGATGACAATGGAATTGTCATGGGATTCATCTGTGTTTATGAAAATGAAATTCTGAAACTGTACGTGGATCCGTTTTTCCAGTCAAAACACGTCGGCACAGAACTGATGGAACACTTCCCTGACACAACACATGTATGGGCACTGGAAAAGAACACACCGGCATTAAACTTCTACCACCGATTTGGATTCAAAGAGGATGGAAACAGAAAGAATGAGGAAGGAACAGATGAATACCTGATTCATCTGACAAAAGGAGAATAAAAAATCATGGAAATCAATGAAGAAGTATTAACAGCGATTCTTGATGCCTATGCATACGAAATCGTATTCGTGGACAGAAATCACATCGTGCGTTACATGAACCGTACCGCAAGGAAACGCTATGAAGGCAGAGTATTCATCGGCAACAGTCTGTTCAACTGCCATAACGAAAGAACACGTACAAAGATCGAGGAATTCCTGAAGCGTGCAGACAACGGCGAAGATGAGATGTATGAGCTGTACAACGCAAAAACAGGAGAACGCGAATTCTTTGTACCGGTCAGAGATAAAGAAGGAAAGGTCATCGGTTATTTTGAACGCCATGAAGTACCATGGGATAAAGAACACCCTGAAGTACAGATGGGTGATTACTGGCTTAATCGCATTTAACAGACAAAACCTGAAAAGGAAAACTGTGAATTGTTGCAGTTTTCCTTTTTATATATGCATTATAAAGGAACGCTATTCCGTGCGCTCCTTTTCCATTATGCCGGCTGTCTACTTCCCTGTTGAAACTGGTTCATATTCCCTTTGCCAGGGTTTCCCATACCTCCAGGCATACCACCTTTTCCGCCTGCCATTCCACCAGTACCGTTTTCGGAACCGTCGTTGGTTGTGATATCACCACCGTTATCTGTAAACGTACCATCACTGTCAATGGCTGTATTTCCACTGCCGTAACATGTCAGATTCAATGTACCGCCATTCACAACAATCTCACCATTGGAGTCAATACAGTCACCTCCGGACACTATTGTAATATTACCGCCATTGATGGTAATCACCGACTTCCCATCTGATACAAACATCTGTGAATCCCCACTTGCCGCATTGATGCCGTCATCGGATGCACTGATCTGATATGTACCGTCATGAATGGTTACCGTACTGCCTTCAATTCCCTCATAACATGCGGTGATTGTATATGTGCCGTCATATATGATCACATTCGCATCGGAATGAATCGCATCATCTGCCGCCTGTATGTTAAAATCACCTCCATTCAGAACAATATCCCCTCCGGCATGAATCCCGTCATCACAGCCGGACAAAGTGAACTGCCCATTGTGTATTGTAATGGTCTGATCGGATTTGATCGTTTTTGACTCTGAATCACTTTCAGATGTATCCAGATCAAATGTGCCATCCAGGATTTCCATTGTCCCTGAGGCATACAGACAGTCTCCATTGGATACGATACGGTATGTACCGCTTTCAATGTACAGAATGCCTTCTGTTGTATCCTCTTCATTTTCAGAACTGATCGCATCCTTCCCGCTGTTGATATTCACTGTCACATTGCATAATGCAATATGTTCATGTGCACTGAGCCCCTTTCCACTCACTGTGATCTGATATCTTCCACCTGTAACAGCCATATCATCCTTGGATACAATACCATGTCCGTTATCATCGCTGACTGTTAATTCCGCAGTCCCATTGAGTGTCAGATCACTCTTACTGAAGATCACACCATCCACATTATTCTCATCGCTCTGCTCATATGTTCCTGTATGCGACAATACGGAATCACTGACGGTTGTTATGAATACCTTGTCTGCCTGCTTTACATAAATACAGGCTGTTGTACTGTTGGATATTACGGCTCCATCCAATACAATCTGCACTTTCGCATTCTCATCCGCCTCCACCAGTATCTGCCCTTCTTTCACTTCCCCGCCAAACACATACACACCTTCCTGTTCAATGCGGATCACACCGGATTGATCATTCAGATTCACATATACCGCATCTTCATCATCATAGCCCTGCTTCAGATCACGATCCGAGAAATATGTGCTTTCGGATGTGTTCTGTTCAACACTGTCCTGTACCTGACCGTTGTCTTCTGTCTGCGTTTCCTGCTGTTGTACTGCACTTCCTTCTGTTTTCTGACATCCCGCCAGTCCAATACACAGGATGACTGCACCAATCTGATATTTCATACACATCTCTCTTACATTCCCGCACTCTCATACGGCTGACATCTGGCAATATGTACTTCAAGATTTCCGTTGTGACAGCGAATCTCATCCATCATTTCCTTTTCACTGCATTCCTTTCGTAATGCAAAGCGGTATGTCAGTCGAAACAGACTGCCCATATTTGTGGTACGTACATGTTCAAGACTGTAGTGATCAGCGTATGTATCCAATACCGGATCCAGCACACCTGTATAATCCAGTGATTCCGGTATTGTCACATACAGATACCGTTCAAACCTGTCTGAACGCTTTGCCTCAATGATGGTATACACATTCATGCATACTGCCATGATGACCGTAAACAGTAAAGCATAGGCAAGATACCCCATACCAACCATCAGTCCGGATACCATCGCAATAAACACTGTCGTAATCTGTGCCGCATTGCCCTGAGAGGAGCGGAAACGGATCAGAGAGAATGCACCGGCCACAGATAACGAAGCACCGATATTCCCGTTTACCATCATGATCACCACACATACCGCACATGGCAGTAAGGCAATACACACATTGAATGTATCATTGTTCTTCTGATGCCGTAATGTCAGAGTCCACAGTATGATTCCTGAAAATAAGGACGCAGCCATGCATAATATGAACTCCATCGGTTCTATCACCTGTGTTGTACTGTTGTCAAAAATTCCCTGAAATAGTGTATTCATGCATGTATTCCTCCATTTCTGATTGTGTATGCCATACCATATTTGGAAAAGGATGTGCGGTAGATCTGATGTTCACTGAGCCAGTGCACAAGCCATAACGGTAATGTGCGTAATGCCTTCACCTCCATCATGATCTGATTTTCCTTCAACAGAAAGCGATCGCCGTCATCGTTTCTCAATGCAAGATTCCAATCACGCCATCGTATTTTCCGATCAAATGTGATCCGCAGATCCTCCTCCTTTATTCCGACAAATGAATCACGTTCATATCCGATAAACATTGCAGGATGAACTGTTCTGTAATGTGTCAGAAACGTTTCCATTTCCCTTCCGATCTGACAATCCGGAAATCCGCCTGTTGTATCCAGGCAATGGAATGCCTGTGACAACTGCATTTCAATTCTTCTCTTGTATACAACATCCATGTATTTCTTTTTCAGTTCCATGAAGATGACATCATCATCCATGCTTTCCCGGTAGCTGCGTATTCTCATCTTTTCCTTGTATACCGGTTTTTCCATACTGCGTATGATCAGATCGTTATTTTCCGTATCACAATACAGGTTGTAGATCTCACTGTGATCATAGATATCCGGTTTCATATACAACGGAAACACTTCCATCAGTTCCCTGTACTGTGTTTCATCCATCATGTATTTCAGCTCATGCCTCTCAAACACATTCATGTTCCGCATCTGTTTACCTCCGTTTCCTTTTGTGTAAAAACATTGTAAAATGCAAAACATAAACCAACCTTAATGCATTCCTTCAGGTTCATTTAAGGAATGAACCGTATTCTTTTAATAAGGAGAAACGTATGCGGATACTGCTTTGTGAAGATGAACAGGCTCTTTCAAGAGTGCTGTGTGCACTGCTCGAGAAAAACAATGATACGGTGGATGCGGTATATGACGGCATCAGTTCCCTGGATTATGCAAGATGCGGAAATTATGATGTGATGATACTGGATATCAGCCTTCCGGGAATGGATGGCTTCAGTGTATTGCGTCAGTTAAGAGAGGAGGGAAACCGTACACCGATCCTTGTTTTAACAGCACGCAGTGAAGTGGAAGACAAAGTCAAGGGACTGGATATGGGTGCGGATGACTACCTGACAAAACCGTTCGCCACAGCTGAGCTTCTGGCAAGACTGCGGGTACTGACACGCAGAGACAGTGTCCACTCCTCCAGCAACATGACCATGGGCAATATCACATTATCCACCATAACCCACGAACTCTCCTCACCGTATGGCTCCTACAGGCTTGCCAATCGGGAATACAGAATGATGGAGGCACTCATGCATCATCCCGGAATGGTGTTATCCACCGAAACACTGATTGAAAAGGTATGGGGTTATGACACTGATACGGAAAACAGTGTTGTGTGGGTATATGTGTCATATCTCAGAAAGAAACTGAATGCCCTGCATGCGGACATTGAAATTCGTGCATTACGGAATACCGGTTATTCCCTGGAGAAGAAGTCATGATTCAGAAACTGAAACGCAAATTCATGATCGTATCACTTTCCTGTGTTGCGGCTGTACTGCTTGTTGTACTTGGCTGTATCAACGGCTATAACCTGTATCATAATACACGCATGTCAGATGAGATCCTGCAGATCCTATCCGAGAATCAGGGAAAATTCCCGCCGCGCAGAGACTTACACGATAAACCTGATCCCGGACTTTCGCCGGAAACACCATATGAAACAAGATATTTTACCGTTACACTGGATCAGGACAACAATGTCATTTCCACCAATACCGTCAATATCATTTCCGTGGATGAAATCACTGCCATCTCTTTGGCACAACAGGTTGTAAACAATACAAAAGGCACACTGAAACAGTTCCGTTACCTTGTATCAGATACAGGAAATACAAAAACAGTCATCTTTCTGGATGACACAAGAAATCAGAACAGTTTTTACAATACACTGAAATCCAGTATTCTGATGGCTGTCATCGGAATTACCGGTGTCGGTATTCTTCTGTTCATCTTTTCTGATCGTGCCATCGCACCAATCATTGAAAGCCACCAGAAACAGAAACAGTTTATTACCGATGCCTCACATGAACTGAAAACACCATTGACTGTCATCAGTGCAGATCTCGAATTACTGGAAATGGAACATGGCAGAAACCAGTGGACAGAAGATATGGCAAAACAGACCGGAAGGCTTCATGATCTGACACTATCTCTGATCTGCCTTGCACGCATGGATGAAGGAAAACAGCAGACATTTGTGGAAACACCGTTATCCGACCTTGTGGAGGAATGCATACAGGCATTCACGTTTTCTGTTCAGGCAGCACAGCTTACCATACAGCAGAACATTGAACCTGTCATTTCCATCATGGCAGATGCGACACAGATCACACAGCTGTGCAGTATTCTGATGGACAATGCCATACGCTATTCCAGGCCGGATACACAGATTTCCGTATCACTGCACAAAACAGGCAGACAGGTTGCGATGACAGTAACCAACACATCCAATCAACAGATCACAGACCATGATCTCAAACACCTGCTTGACAGATTCTATCGCGGTGACGGTTCACGCAGTACAACAAAGGGATTCGGACTTGGTTTATCCATGGCACAGGAAATTGTGCATACCCACCATGGCAGAATCACAGCCTCCTGTGGTGACCATACAACCTTAACCATCAGAATCACATTCCCATCCGTTCAGATCTCATAGCACCTTCGTATGGTTTTTCTGTAATACAGATGTCATCACGATTTCTCATTTCTGTTTCAGTTTATCCCAGACAGAAACGCAGCTGTATCCATGAAATCAACGTATTTCTCAGAAAAAACACCGATCAACGCATTGTTGGCCGGTATCTGTCTGAATTCTGTTTACGACCTGCCATCTTGTTTTCATACATGAATCTGTCTGCACAATCAAACAGAACACGGAAGGAACAGTCCGGATAATCCACAGATAATGCATATCCGCATGCATAACTGATTTCCGCACATCCGTTTCCATGATTCATGTTATTGAACGTATTCACATCATTTCTCAGTCTTTCCAGAATGGACCTCACAAGTGTTTCGTCAGCTTCATGGATCACTGCCATGAATTCATCTCCGCCATACCTTCCCACAAAGTGTTGAGATGGGATCGCATTGCGAAGCAGTCTTGCAAAGTTGGCGATCATCTGATCCCCAACGGAATGCCCGAGTCTGTCATTGACTGTTTTCAGATTGTTCAGATCAAATACAATACAGCAGATCGGCTGATTCATGATCTGCCGGTCATTGAAAAACAGTTCACACCTGCTCTTATTCGGCAGCCCTGTATGCCGGTCGGTATATGCCTGCTGTTCCAGCTGTCTGTTCCGGCGTTTGATTCTGATGTTTTCCACATAATGCAATACCATCATGAAAATCAGAATAACGGTATCCACTGACGACAGAAATTCCAGATAACGCAGTTTTGTCGCAATGGACTGGGAATAGTTTTCTGCGGCTGATACCGTGCGATCAGCCATATGGAAATATGTTTCGCTGATATCCACGATATCCGTATTCTGATATCCTGCTTCCCGTACCCTGTATATTTCCGCTTTCAATACCTTCCAGTATTCCATCAGTTCATCCAGATTCTGCCTGTAGGTTTCATCTGAAAGATTCACCAGATCGTATTTCCCACCGCCGAATTTCAATCCGTTCAGAATTTCATCCAGATATCCAATCAGCTGATCATCCGGTCTTTCCGCGATTTCCAGTTTCACTTCCCGCTGTGTTGCGCCGCGGATAATACCGGCATAGTTGATCACCCTGGCTGTGCCCTGCAGGGCATTGATCTGTATGATCATCACCGCCACAAACCCCATCATCAAAACGACAAGGGCACTCTCCAGCAGTGTCATGATTGATTTGAATTTTCCCATCATACTCTCTATTCCAATCTGCCGCCCTCAACCGGCAGAAACACTTATCCGGCAGTGTGATGCGGAGCTGCCTTCATGGCCTTCTTATGCCTGTACATTGCCTGATCCGCCCGTCCGAAGATTTCCTTCACATCCGTATCCGTGCCACTATGATATTCCGCCATACCATAGGAGATACTTGCCTCCCCGTTTTTCAGACTGCATGATTCATAGTATCCCCTGTTCTGCTTTTCAAGGCAGTCCAGAAGTTCATAACGCATTTCATAATCCTGCCCTGTCAGAATAACCGCAAACTCATCTCCACCGATCCGGTATACCGGACTGTGCTCAAACACATGACAGATGATACCACTTGCGTTTTTGATCAGAATATCTCCCTCATCATGTCCATACGTATCATTTGTCTTTTTGAGATTGTTGATATCGGCAATGACAACCGCAAATTCCCTGATGGATCCGCTGTCCATCTGTTTCTGCAGTTCCTTCTGCTGATCAAAATATCCGGCACGGTTTCCCGTTCTTGTCAGTGCATCTCTGAATGCCTTGAAGTTCAGATCCCGTGTCTGACGTTCCATGGTTGTGATTTTTCTTTGCATGTTTACATAGTAGGCAAGCAGGGCAATGATGACGACAAGCCCTCCGATAACATACAGTGAATTGTCCTTCAGATACTCAACGAATGAAAATGTCGGTTTCTCATACGTGTAATCCATCAGGGCGGCCCCTGTAAAATCCTCACTGCATGCGTTGATGACACGGTTTGTGATATTCAGCAGTTCTGAGTTCTCTCTTGGTGTTCCGATCGCAATTTCAACAATATTCGGCAGTTCCATCATTGTCAGTTCTGACATTTCCGGATACTTTTTCAGATGATTCAGGGTACTGGATGACGCAAGCATACTGCCTGCCCTCCCTTCAAGGATTGCTTTCATGCAGTCCTGACGGCTTTCACACTCCAGCAGCCATGAATCCGGAAACAGCACTTCCAGGGCACCATACTGCAGTGAATTGTTTTTGGAATACGCAATGATCTTTGTCATGTCATCCGGTTTTTCACCGTTATACAGCACGACAAAAGTTGTCGTATTCACGGCATTGGATATCAGAGTATCATTCTGTTCCGCCAGCCAGGCATCCCTGTACAGCGGTCCAAACAGATCCAGTTTACCATCATTCTTATCACGGTCCATATCCGCAACCGTTTCATACGGTACCGTGTTGACGGTAATCCCAAACAGGGATTCAAACTTATCCGCCAGAATGGAATACAGACCTGTGAGATTTCCGTCATCGTCCATATCACAATACGGCAGGTTATTATCCAGGTATCCCATCGTAATGGTATAGTCCTGTTCCTCAAGCCATGCACGTTCCTTTTGGGAAAGGTATGTATTGCTTAAGGAAGAAGCTGCGATGTACTTGGAATAGGTAACATCGTTATAGTACGGATCTGAGATCTGTATCTCACGCATTGCCGTGTTGAGTTCACTCAACAGATCCGGTCTGTTTTGATTCACACCGATATAGAAGTCACTGCTTCCAATGGACACAATCGGCAGATATTTCCCGCTGGAGGCCATATCGGTCATTACCATGGCATCCACCTGTCCTTCCTGCATCTGCTGTGCCATCTCTGAAGAGGACGCATATTCCACAACCGATACATCCAGGGATTCCTCTTCCAGATAATCCAGCAGTAATCCATACTGGTATGTACCTGTAACCACACCGATGGTTTTCCCGTTGAGGGTATCCAGTTCCATCGGATCAATATCCTCACAGTCACTCATTGCATAGATATAATAGTTTTCCCTTCCCTGCGGGAGTGAACTGTAGCTGATATACTGTGCTCTTTCCGCATTGTAGGAAAGGTCACCCATGATATCAATTTCCCCTCTTTTCAGCATCTCCAGCAGTTCAGAAAAGGAACCATATACATATTCATACGTCCACCCGGTTGAGTATGCAATTCTCTGCAGATACTCATATCCGAATCCACGTTTATATTCTCCGTCTTTTCCTTCCTGGTAATTCTCAAAAATCGTATAACCGACCCGTACAGGTTCACTTTCACCGTAAACATGTACCGGAAGTACTACGATTGTCATCACCAGCAGTATTACAATCTTCAACAGTCTTTGCATCAGCTTTCTCGATTCAGTATCAGGCAATCAGTGAAAAAACAACACTCCCGAGGCAGAACAGATCTGCGTCTCTCAGTGCCCGAAATGTGATACACATTATACTACATATTACTCATACTTACGATATACTTTGGGCTTATTCAAGCCATTTATACAACTTTTTACAAATTATATTACTCAATTGCATAATATTACCCCTTATCTTCCGAACCGTTTGTTTATCCTGAGTAATTATAGTATGATGTTGTCAGTGATACATACATGTATCTAAGGATACATGGTAATTCTGTGGAGCGTGGAAATCAGTCAGATTACGGCATTGGAAAGCCGCAGGCTTTGATGTACTTTCAGAGTTCCTGAACATGGATATTCCGTGCTTCCCGCATTCATTGATTTGAGGTACTTATGGAAAGAAAACAGATTGCTTTACTCGTGGATCATCCGGAAAACAATTTCAGCATTGAAATCTGCAGAGGGGCCAAAGCCGCTGCCAGAGAGAAGGGTATTGCCCTGTACATCTTCTATGGCGGTTATGTGACAGAGAATGACAGGGAATACGAATATCAGAACAACAATGTCTATCCGCTTGCCTCAAAGACGGATGCGGTTGTGATTTCCATTGCCAGTATCTGCCGTTCCAGCTGGGGTAAGCAGGATCTTGTGGATATGTTTTCTTCCGTACCTCTTGTCACACTGAATGATTCCTATGACAATGTATCAAGCATTGCCTATTCACCGGAAGACGGTATGCGGGATGCATTGTACTACATGATTCATTTCCTGCATAAAAAGAATCTGATCATGATCGGCGGTCCATTATCCAATAACGGTTCCAACCGCAGAATATCGGTATTCCGGGAAGTACTGAAGGAAAACGGACTTCTGAAGGAGAAGAATCAGATATTCCATGCCGAACAGATGAGCCGGGCGCAGGAGGAACTGCTTGACACCTTCTTTGAAGAGGCCAAAGAGACGGATGCGGTTGTATGTGCCAATGATGAACTTGCCATTGCGACATACCGGATCATGAAGAAACGGAATCTGAAAGTCGGTGCTGATGTTGCGGTGATCGGTTTCGATGATATTGCGGAAGCTTCAAGAATGCGTCCGCCTCTGGCATCCATCAAGGCACCGGCATACATGTTAGGCTATAATGCCGTGATGATGGCAATACAGCAGTCTGTTGACCATAAGGTTGTCAAACGGGAAATCCCTTCTTCGTTTGTCGCAAGAGAATCACTTGGTTTCTGTGATTCTGCCGAACAGCGCCTGCAGCATTCACTGAATGCACTGTTTCAGAAACACGCACCGTTTGATGAGATCTGGAGTGAGGTGGAAAACTGCCTCACTGCCAGAAATGAACATGTGATCAACACACCGACATACTCCACTCTGCATACAATCCTTGCCGGAATCTACACCATTGATTTCAATGTCATTCAGGATAAATCGGTATTCTCTCCTGTATTCCAGCAGATCTCGGAACTGATTGAAAACGAGGATGCCCTGAATATGGGCAGACAGCAGATCAGTTATGTTCTGCGCTGCTTTACCGAAAACCTGATTCACCATCAGACCTACACACAACAGCAGGCCAAAAACCAGGCCGATGATTTCTGTGACAGATTAAGCCACACATGTATCAGAGCACTGGATCACGGTGCTTTGCAGAAGGAACAGTATTACCGTGCCACAAACAGGGCATTGAACATTGCCGCAAAAAGGCTCATGTTATTTACAACACAGAATGAGGCATGCAGAAATATTCTTGAGACACTGCGTGACTTCCATGTCAGACATGGATCCCTGTTCCTGTTTGATAAACCACTGCGCAACGTACATCTGAAACAGCTGAAAAACCAGGAAATCCGTTATGCCGGAAAACTATGTGATAACGACATCAGACTGTATTCCAACAGAAAACTGTCCATCCTGGATATACCGGCAGCGGTATCAGAATCCAATGAAAACGTGACAGCCGTTCTTTCCATCTACTGTCAGGATGAACTGTATGGATACCTTGCATGTGATCTGAATCAGATCAGTGAGAATGAACTGGAGTTCCTGAGAGTTCACATCGGTACAGCCATTCATACACTGAAACTGATTGAAAGCATCGAACGTCAGTCCGAAACAGATCCACTGACATACCTGTATAACAGAAGAGGTTTCTACAGAAGCGTCTATGATTTCCTGGATACCGTCAAGCAGAATGAACAGGCATGGATTATCTACGTGGATATGGACAGACTGAAAACCATCAATGATGAGTATGGGCATGATGAGGGTGATATGGCGATTGTCAAGGGTGCAGGTATTCTCAAGGAATCCTTCCCGATCAATTCCATCATTGCACGTATGGGCGGTGATGAATTCCTTGTCATTGCAAGACTTCCAAAAGACATCACACAACAGGACATTGAAGCCGTCATCCAGAAGAAAACAGATGAAATCAACACAAGAATCTCAAGACAGATCAATGTATCCCTGTCCTGTGGTATTCTGCCTGTATCCTCCGGCAATACCAGACTCCTGGATGAAGTCATCAATGACGCGGATACGATCATGTATCAGAACAAGGCAGAGAAGAAACAGAGATAACACTGAAAGCAGTGCTTCCCAATCACGCACTGCTTTTCAATTGTTCATCAGTTCCTGTCGTAACCCCTTCTGTAACAGAGAATCACTGTTTCACATTTCTTTCTTCTGACTTAATGGAAATCGCCGCTGAGTCAAATAATAATCAGCCCGTTGATATACGAATATGTAAATTTGTATGAGGTTTAAATCCGCTCTCCAATTTCTTGAGGTATTT